>CAYTIY010000061.1:0-14698 GCA_964438045.1 uncultured Bacteroidales bacterium
AGTTGCTGGATTACACCCACGACACCGACCACAACCGCATGGTGGTCACGGCTGTTGGTAATCCGCAGGCCATGAAGGAAGCCATGCTGGATGCTATCGGTACGGCTGTTGAATTGATTGACCTTACTGTTCACACAGGCGAACACCCTCGTTTGGGTGCCGCGGATGTCATTCCCTTCATTCCCATCAAGAACATGACGATGGAAGAGGCGGTTGCTTTGGCGCGTGCAGTTGGCGAGGAAGCGGCCAAACGATACGGCCTGCCTGTGTACCTATACGAAGAAGCGGCCTCAGCACCCCACCGTCAAAACCTGGCCGAGGTACGGAAAGGCGGGTTTGAACACCTGGCAGAAAAAATGCAGCAACCGGGTTGGCAGCCGGATTTCGGCCCCAACCACCCCCACCCTACAGCTGGCGCCTCTATTATCGGGGCCAGGTGTTTTTTGGTGGCCTACAACATCAACCTGCATTCCAACGACCTGAATATGGCCAAGGCCATAGCGCGCACCATTCGTTTTTCAAGCGGTGGATTTCCTTTCTGCAAGGCCTTGGGTTTGCGCCTCGAATCGCAGGGCATGGTTCAGGTATCCATCAACCTGACCAACATTGAAAAGACCACCATCCACCAGGTGTTCGACAAGGTTAAAGAAGAAGCGGCCCGGTATGGGGTTTCCATAGCCAACAGCGAATTGATTGGGCTTATGCCCTTGCAAGCGCTGGTGGACACCACGGCCCATTACCTTCAACTGTCGGATTTCAGTGTAGACAGGGTGTTGGAACACACTATCTGGGAATAAGTTGTTTGTCATGGCTGAAACTGCGCTCATCGCCCTGATTATTTTCATCATCACCTACCTGGGCATTATTTTCACGCGCCTTCCGGGGGTAAACGTAGACAGGCCTTCGGCTGCTTATTGCGGGGCCATAGCCATGGTGTTGTTCGGGGTACTCACACCGGCTGAAGCGGTGGCCGCCATCGACACCAACACCATTTTCCTGTTGCTGGGGATGATGATCGTCATAGCCACCTTGCAGCTGGATGGCTTCTTCGACCTGATTGCCAAAAAGACCATATCCTATTCCAAAACGCGCTTCCGCTTGTTGTGCCTCATTGTGGGTGTCACTGGCATCTCAAGCGCCTTCCTGGTGAACGACGCCGTGGTGCTGATGTTCACGCCTGTCATCATCCAGATTTGCCGGTCGTCCAAACTGAACCCGGTGCCTTACCTGATCGGGGAAATCCTGGCGTCTAACATCGGCAGCGTCATGACCATCACGGGCAATCCGCAGAACATGCTGATCGGCCTGGCATCGGGTATTTCCTACGGCACCTTCCTTTTGCGGCTGTTGCCGGTTTCGCTGATTGGGTTGCTGCTTACGGTTGGCATTCTTCGACTGCTTTACCGGAAAGAATTCAGTAAGAAGGAGGTATTGGTTTTCCCTCAGACCGAGGTAACGGTTTCAGGCGGCCTCCTTCGGTCGGGCTCGGTATTCCTGCTGGTCATCATCGGCTTTTTCCTGGGCAAGGAGCTTGGTCTTTCCATTCCGCTCATCGCGTTGGTCGGTTCGGCACTTATCCTGTTGCTGGGCAAGGCCAAACCGTCGGACATCATCCACAAGGTGGACTGGGTGCTGCTGTTGTTCTTTGCGTCCTTGTTTATCGTAGTGGCTGCCGTGGAAAAAACGGGGCTGCTTACCGGCTTACTGCAGGGCAATGTATTCAGCCCTGACCTGAAAGGTTTAGGACTGGTTCACGTTTCCTCGTTATTGATGTCGCAGATTGTGAGCAATGTGCCCTTCACGGTGCTGATGCTGCCGTTCCTGAAATCGGCGGGCAGCGACATGTTATGGTTGGGACTGGCTTCTGCTTCCACCCTGGCCGGCAACGCCACCATCATCGGCGCCATGGCCAACCTCATCGTCATCGAATCGGCCAACAAACAGGGTGTCCACATCGGTTTCATGCCCTTCCTGAAAGCCGGCCTCCTCGTTACCCTCATCACCCTACCCCTTTCCTTCGGCTGGTTCTACTTGCAGCTGGTGCTGGGGTGGTTGAGGTAAAAACAAACCTGTCTATTTTATTTCTAAGCATTAAGCTTCTCGTCTTATTCCGACTCAATGCGATTGTCGCCAGTTTATAATCACGACTTTTTATAAACTTTGCGACTTAGCATCAATTTAAATATTTCAATCGCTTGACTACTAATTTTCAGCATTTTTACTTGTTTGAGAATAGTAGAATTTATCTATCTTTGATTTTGGTAAATTTAGCGCTACAAAGCATGGATTTATTTTGAATATCACTTTTGTTTGTCAGTTTTATCAACTAAAAGACATGCATGGGATACTCTGTTTATTAATAGGAATAACGCTATTTGACGTAAATATTCCAAAAATATAAATAGTAAGAACAGATTGTTTGGAATAATATCCGGCACAACCATTTTGAATGTAGGATTGACAAATGTTTCTATAAGTGCAGTAATGGATGAACGGTAGAACCAAGCCAGTTTATTAGTGGATTAATCGGCTACTCATACTAAAAGTTCTCTACAAACAAAAATTATGTAACTGAGATTTTTTATTTTGGTTATGTATTGGTTCTATACATTACTTTTTCTGATGGTTTATAACAAAATTTAGTAAGACTATTTATGAGAAACATCTACTTAAAAAAATCAACATCAATTTTTGCCGTTTTAAACTATCTGTTTTTATTCTTCACAACGGCTATTTCTGCGGCAACTCCCTATGGAACGAATATTGTGACTAACGGCGATGCCGAGACTGCTGATTTGACCGGATGGACGGCCAGCGGAACGGCGGCGGCTTATTTTACCACTTCAACATCATCAGTGACAGATGATGGGGCAAACAATGTTTTTGAGCTTTATCGCTATACTGGTTACTTTAATCAGGAAGCAACACTTTCTCAGACAATAGATATATCCGACCTGTCAACCACAATATCATCGGGTCTTGTTTATGCAACTGCATCCGGGCAATTATTCAATTGGTGGAACGGTGGATCTGCATCGATAACTGTGATTGAATTAGATGCAAGCAATAACGTACTTGTTCAGCATACGAACGGAGTTATCTATCCGGCTCAGAATGCTAACTCTCCTACGGTATGGACTACCTATGCTCTTAGCATTGGAGTGCTCCAGACTAATACAAGAAAATTGAAAATAGAATTGTATGCCCATACATCTTCAACTAGCAATGATGATTATGTTGATTTCGATAATATTCAGCTTATTCTTTCCAACGTGCCATCGATTACCACCACATCAATCAGCACCTTCGATGCCACATCGGCAACAATGGGAGGAAATGTAACCGCTGATGGCGGAGCCACCGTAACCGAACGCGGAGTAGTGTATTCATCAACCGATGCAACACCGACTATTGGTGAAACAGGCGTAACCAAAGATGCCAACGGGACAGGGATAGGCACTTTCAGTAAATCAATCACCGGGCTAAGCGGCAATACAACCTATTATGTATGTGCTTATACCACCAACTCAGCGGGTACAAGTTATGGCACTGTGGTAAGTTTCAAAACACTTACACCAGGCACATGGACAGGCAATGCAAGTAACTCCGAATGGAATAATGCCAGCAACTGGTCCGATAATCAAGTTCCTACGGCTACTACCGATGTTATTATTCCTTCTAGCGGAATAACGTATTTGCCTATGATTTTATCAACAGAAACGGCTGAGTGTAAAAACTTAACCGCTGCTGATGACTTCCTTGAAATTACATCTACTTCATCGGGTACCGGATCGTTAATAGTACATGGTATAGCTTCGGGTAAAGTTAAGTCGAATGTTTACCTTACCGCTGCTCAATGGCACATCGTTGCTCCTCCTGTTGATGGTGCTAATATTAGCTTGTTTATGTCTAACGAAGACAACCATATTTCTTCAAAAGTTAATGGAGCCACTACTAATTATGCCATAGCAGATTATAACGAAGGTAGTAACGCATGGTATGAAAATTTCACAAATGCTACTTCGGGGACTTTTTTCTCAGGTATAGGATACACTATGCGTCGTGATTATGATAATTCTGTATGTTTCTATGGCGACCTTGTAACAGGAACAAAAAACGTTAACTTAACTAAAACAGGTGAAGGATGGAACTGTATTGGTAATCCATACACTTCGGCCATTGGAATGAATGCATCGGCATCAAGTACCGAGAACTTCCTAACCAAAAACAGCAGCATCTTCGATCCTAGTTATGCCTGTGTTTATATATGGGATCCGGTTTCATCTACGTATAAAATACTTGGCAACTTGCCTTCTGGATTAAGCAGTGAACGTTTATTATCACAAAACTATATACAAGTAGGTCAGGCATTTTTTGTTAAAGCAAAAGATGCAAGCCAAACTGCAAGTTTTACCGCAGCCATGCAATCGCATCAAAACGTCACAAATGCTCCATTCAAAGCACCGGCAGTTAGAACGAGCTGGCCATGCATAACAATAACTGCAACAGGTGTTACAACAAATGCTTCAGCCATTATTACTTTCAACGAAAAGATGACCAATGGCCTTAATCCGACTTACGATGCAGGGCTGTTGCGCGGCACCAACGGTTTGTCGCTCTACACCCGATTGTTGGAAGACAATGGTGTTGACTTTGCGGTTCAGTGTTTGCCGGAAGAATACTCCAACTTGGTTATTCCCGTAGGACTAGACTGCAAGGATGGCGGTGAAATCACGTTTAGCGCCCGGACCGTTGAACTACCGTCAACTTGCACGGTTATTCTTGAAGACAAAACAGCCAACACCTTTACGTCATTGGAAGGAGATGCAACTTACAAGGCAACTGTTGGTGCCGGCACCACCCCTGTTGGACGGTTTTACATCCATACAAGTGTCAGCACCACAACAGGTATGTCAGGGTTGAATTCAGGCATCGCCGGCCTTAAGGCATACATCGCTAACGAAGCCATCATCATCGAAGGTTCAGTAAGCGATCAAGCAACAGCCACTCTTTTCGATGTGCAAGGACGGAAAATCTGGGTTAAACCCTTACTAAAAGGAGTCTTAAACACCCTTCCATGCTCTGATTTACTGAAAGGCATGTATGTGTTGTCCATTCAACAGAAGAATGAAACCGTAACCAAAAAAGTGGTAAAAGAATAACAACGATAAATAAGAAATCAGCAAAACATGAAAGCAACGATAGAAACCACAGCAAAGAAGGTGTATCACTCCCCACACATTGAACGAATTGCGCTGGACAATGAGATCTCATTAATTTTGTCATCTCCCGCATCACCATCACCTTGGTCGGAAAATCAGGATAAAGCCACAAATGATCCGTTTAAAACGGATATGGGATGAGGAGAATCATGTGAGGAATGCCTAAGAATATACCGCCATTGGAATTAAAACCCGAAGAAAAACTGGTGCTGTTAAGCGCACATGTTCAGCAAAACGACACCACGTTATCTGAATTGGATCGCTGCCTGTGTCAGATAACGAACTGGGATTATGCCTGCAAACTCTTGATTGACAGGGCGGCGGCACCTTTGTTGATAAGCCATCTTTCCACATTGGAACACGCTTCGCAAATTCCGGGAGAGGTATTGTATCGACTGAAACAAGCTGCACAGAAAGTCTTGGCACGAAGCATGGTGCTTTCTCATTCTTTTGTGCAGATAATGACGCGTTTCAATCAGGAGGGCATTCCCGTTATTGCACTAAAGGGTATTTATTTATCGGAATGGCTGTATGGCACAATGGGGCTGAGGCAATTCAGCGACTTGGATTTGCTGGTGCACCCGGATGCGTGCGAAAAAGCGTTGGATATTCTTGAATCAATGGGATTTCAGTCAGAAAAGCTTCAACTGAACACCTTCTTCGCTAAACAAAGCCCCTTCGTGCATTACCCACAGATGATTAAAAAAGGTGTTTCAGTGGAAATTCACCGCCACATCCATGCAGCACATGAAGTGTATGCTGTTGATTTAGAACGTATGTGGCAGGAGTCCATACCCATACAACTATATGGTGTTGATGTAAGGGTTTTTTCACCGGAAGACCAATTGTTGCATTGTTGCCTTCACCTTGACAAACACCTTCAATCCGGCATATTTCAGTTTACCTGCTTATACGATTTGGTCAATCTCATTGAACACAAGAAGGAGGTGTTGAACTGGTCGCGTTTTGAAACAATTTGCAAGGTATCGAAGGCAGAAAGTGCCACGTATAAATACCTATCTATGGTTTGTTCGCATTTTGGGGTGACACTGCCGGATCGGATGTCAGAACTGGTATCCAATACGTGGACCCGAAAAAATGAGCATGCATTCAACGCTGTATTGAGGGGAAAGGCAACCGTGAGTGTTGCATCAAGCGTATTTAGAACTTTCTGTCACATCAAACGCCCCTTGGATCGCCTGCATTATGTAATTGACTTGCTTTTTCCTTCAGTGGATTTTATGCAAAAACGGTATAGGTTTACCTCTCACTACCCGCTTTTGTGGTACTATCCTTTCCGTTTCGCAAAGGCTATAAAGGAAGTGAACCGTTACATCTGGAAATAGTCGCGGCCCAATTGGTCTATACGACGTCTGATTCAGCGTGATGGTTGTTGTACAAGGTATGGTAAAGCCCTTTTGCTGCCAACAAACTTGTGTGTGTGCCTTCCTCAACAACAAGCCCCTTGTCGAGCACCACAATTCGATCAGCCCATTGAACCGTGCTAAGTCGGTGGCTGACAATGATGACCGTTTTATTTTTGCCCAGTTGGCGCAAGGCTTCAAGGAGCTGTTTCTCTGATGTGGCATCCAATGCACTGGACGGTTCGTCCATAAACAGAAGTGGAGCATCCCTGTAAAAGGCTCTGGCAATGGCTATTTTTTGCCATTGTCCTATGCTCAAGTCGCGGCTATTGCGAAAAAGATGACCCAATTGGGTTTCGTAGCCATCGGGGAGTCCCTCCAACAGGTCAGCTACGCCAGCTTGTTGAGCCGCAAAACGGATGTGTTGTGCATCGATTGGCTGTTTGACGTTGCCCATCCCGATGTTTTCCCCGGCAGAAAGGTTGTAGAGCGCAAAATCCTGAAAAACAGCAGTAATTGTTTCTCTCAAAGCCACTTTATCCAGTGTTTCCAAGTCGTTTTCATCAAGCAGAATGCGCCCTGAGGTTGGGTCATAAAATCTGCAAAGCAATTTAAGGAGTGTCGTTTTCCCCGAACCATTGGGGCCAACCAGTGCTATCGTTTGGCCGGCTGGAACAACCAGATTGATACCCTTCAACACCTCTTTTGAAGTGCCTGGATAACGAAAATGCAGGTTTTCAACACGCATTGTCTGTTTCAAGGGTGGAATCACCGATGTTGCAGCCTTTCTTTCTGCCTCAGGTACATCCAAGAAGCGGGTGAAGTCGTTCAAAAACACATGATCTTCAGCAAGCCGGGTAAGCGCATGGAAACAGTCACCCAATACCGCATAACCGCGTTGAAAAACAAACAGGTACAACACTACTGAGCCAATGCTGATGCTGCCAGAAAGCAAGAGTGATACCACCAACACAAGCGTAAGCAAAAGAGCAACAAACGCAATTGATTGAGTAACCAGTCCGCATGTAACTTCTGCCCGATTCAATGCCTGTTTTTCAGTATCCAACCTTTTTTCCAATACGGTGTAACGGGTGTGAAAAACGCCAAATAGCTGAAACAACCGTATTTCTTTGGCAAACGCCTCGCCCGTGAGAATTCGGTTAACATACTGCATTTTTCGTTCATCAGTGCTTTGAGCTTGCTTGAGCGCATACCGTTTACGGGCTTGTCGCAGATTAACCCAAACATCCGGTAACACGGCAGCGATCAACAACAGTACCACGTACCATTTTATGGACAAGAACAAGGCGCAAACAAGGCATAAGGCTGCCACTGACCGGATAAGGGTCAAGGCTTCCATTACTATTTTAACGGGCCTAAACCCGGCTTCCTGCACCGCCCGGTGCATCAAATCCTGCTGTTCGGGCGATTCGTAATAGGATAATCCTAAGTTGGCGTGTTTATCGTGTAACAACCTGTGAGCGTGTTGATCCAGTTGAATGGACAGTTTGTTGGTGTAGTAATTGCCCACCAATCGCAATGCGCCAATGAAGAAAAACAAACAGGCTGTTGCGACCAACCAAAGCCATTCCGTTGCCCCCATCGAACCACGCGCAACCCCTTCAGGCTGAGTTAACGTGTCGATGAATGCTTTAATGCAGACAATCAACAACAGTGGAGCCACACCCTGAAGGATAGCCAACACGGCGTTAACGGCAAATAACCGGTGAGACGTTGACAGGATGCGGCGGAAATTGGCAAGGCTATTCGTCCAATGAGTCTTAACCCACTTACTCCTGTACCAAATTTTGAAGCGCACGTTGCGTACATAGTAAGCAAAACCAGGCATGTTTAGTGAAGCATACCGTTCAATCCGTTGATACGGGGTGTTGAATGAATTCAACATTCCTTTGCGGTAATAGGCAGTTAGCACGCCTTCAACATCAGAAGCTTCGAACGGTGGGTCTTCTAGTTTGTTTTTGTCTCCCTTGGCAATAAAAAGTGTGCCTGCGTCTGTTGTTGTCTTTTTTACCAACCGATGAGCAATACGCACTCCGTTCTGTTGAAACACAACAATGTCACCCAATCTGACGTCGTTTTCGGATATGCATTTTACCAATCCCAAATCGCCGGCTTTTAACACAGGATACATGCTGTTTCCCTGCATGTTATACAAAGCCTGTTCAGTCTTCATGATCAAGAATGTAGGAGACCACCGATGGTTCCGGTAGAAATCCAGTTTGATAAATGGGCACTAAGCTAGCTATGTCAGACACACATGTCACGTTGTTTATGATCAGAGACGCTTCAAAGTTGTTTTGAATGCAGAATGCCATCACATTGGCTATGGCTTTTGCCCCGGTTAACCGTTGCAGGGAATGCCTTGGTGCATGCCGAATTAGGTGAATAGCGTCAAGTGGTGCTGACTTGGGTACATCCTGATAGGGCATGGGGGTGTTGTGCATCCAGTAACGATTGCCCAACTTGCGTACAATCAACCGATCGTCGTTGATGATCTGGTTGCCGGCGGCTTGCCACAACCCTGCCATGGTCGATTTTCCGAAACCGGAAAAACCCGTAAACAACCGCCCATGATTGCCATCAAACACGCCTGAAGCATGTATCAGGATGGCGTTGTTTTTTACCGATAGATAATACAACAAAATGGGGCCAAGCGGGAATTTTAAGACATCAAAACGGTTCGCTTTGTCGGGTAGGCGATGAATTGTCCCCTGTTTGCCTGCTGAATCCACATACAACACCTGCTGGATAACACCGCTTTGCGATTGATCGTACAACAAATACCCCAGTGTGTGTGCGTCTTCTCTGAAAACACGGTACAGTGTCTTCTCCCCTTCGCTGGCATCAAACAATACGTCTAGATAATCTGTTTTTTGTATGGGCAGATCGGCGACACAGGTCAATAGGATATCGGGTGGGGCTTCGATTGTCTCAACAACAAACGGCCTGTGTCCCAAATCAATATACAAGGGACTGTCCGATTGCAACCGTATCCGAAAACCGGCAATTAAAAGATCAACAGCGTGTGACATGTCAAGCCGGATCAAATGCCTTCGCCACAGCTTCGATAAAACTCTTCAAGTCCTTGTCAGCCAATTCAGAAGATACATCAAAGTGATCAACTAATTTCGCCACCATTTCCGACCGATTTTCCGTTTGATCCAAGTGTTTCCAAATAAAACCTGCGGTTTCATTCATCGAATACATCGCTGTCATCTGATTGACGTGAGCAGTCAGCGGTACTAAAATCACCTCATTTCCAACAATGCGGGAAATGTAATCTTGCTTGAGGTTTTTAAACGTTGTATAATCCATTCTGAATGCGAAGAAAGCAAAATATTCGCAACATTCAAACTTAACCCCTCAATAAACTCAAGGCAAAACCAGACACAGCCTATTCGTACCGAAGCGATTCCACCGGATTCCTTGTGGCCGCTTTCCAGCTCAGTCCACTCACTGTAAGCAGAGCCACCACGAAAGCAATCAGACCAGCCAAAGCAAAGAGCCACCAACTTAGCGGTATGTGGTAGGCAAAGTGCTCCAGCCAGCGATGCATCACTAACCAACCAATCGGACAGGATAGCACAAAGGAAACAGCAAACGCCTGAATTAAGTCGGACTGGAGCAACAGCATGATACTGGGTATTCCGGCACCATTGACTCTGCGGATGCCTATTTCTTTGACGCGACGCTGGGTTTCTGCATTTACCAGCGTATACAGACCTACCAGGGTAATCAACAGTCCTGTCAACATAAACAACAGACACAAGCGACTGAGCTGTTTTTCCTGTTGGTACAGATTGTCAGCATCGGCACGAATAAATGTATACTCCAGGACACCCTTGGCATCCACTTTTTCGTTGTACAGTTTTTTCAGGGATGCCAACCCGGCCTCCTCCGAACCATTTTTAAAACGGATCAGAACCTCGTAACCCATGTTGTAAATGCACATCAATGCCAATGGCTTGGGTTTGAAGGCCAGGTGTTGGTAAGTAACGTCTTCCACGACACCAATGATTTCATAGGTAGAGTAGCCGTAAATGTCCGACAATCGTTCCGTGCTGATATCCTGAATCTTCCATGCTTTTTTAGCCGCCTCATTGATGACCAGCTTAGCGTAATCGTGGGGACGTGGTTCATGCGATAAGTCAAAAAAACGGCCTTCCTTGAGTTTCAACCCAAACACCTTCTCATAGCCTGGTTCCACCATTATCCCATTAACTGGAATCAACGATTCCGGTTTGTTCGCTACCTGTAGCGGCGACGTTACCGGTTTGAAGGGTGAAAATCCCGATGAATACGATTCAATAAACGTATTTTGATCCAAGTCGTTGTACGTCCAATCGGGCAAATTGGTTCGAACAACGCCTTCAATATCCATGCCCGTATGTTGTTGCATCATCCAGTTCCACTGAATCGTTACTACCAACGTCACAAAAATCAAGGTAATGGATAGCGCGAACTGGAGAACTAAAACAGATTTGCGCATCAGGGTTCTGATTATTCCCGCATTGGAGGGTTGTTTTAACGAAGGTTGAAGCCTGTGTCGGGGTTTGATCCAACCGACAATCACCACCGGTACCAGTATCGATAAAACAGTGATTACCACTTCATCTATTGAACCATACAACCGAATACCGGCTAACTGATTGAAGAGGGGAAGAAGCAGGTAAAAGGTTAGCAAGGTCAATAGACCAACAACGCCAATGAGCAGAAAGGATTTAGCCGATTGCAGCCTCCAAACGAAGGTCGTGGTAGCGCCTATCAACCGATGTATTCCCAGCGACTTAGCTTCGGATCTGTCAAGACATCGCTGAAGTGTTGAGTAGTTCAGTACGGTGATGATCAACACCACCAGTACCAAGGAAATAAACATCCACAACGACTGTCTGTCTTCGGATCGGTACACGACTTCTGGATTCATGGTTGAACGGTCTTGCCGATCCAATTTTACATATGCATCCTCAAAGGGTAGAACAAAAACGGTGTCGGATGAAAAGCGATTGTGCTGCGTGAGGCGATTGAGTTGCCTGTTGAACAAACGTGCATCAAACCCATCTGATGTCAACAGGTATTCTGCACCTTCCCGTCCGAAGAGTGGATAATTTCCTTCTGGCTTCATCCGAATCAGCACATCAAAGGAAATGGAACTGTTCGCGGAGGTGTTTTCAACCACACCTTCAACTGTAAACGTTTGCTTTTGAAATTCTAACGTTTTACCCACCGGGTTGGCAGAACCGAACAGCTTTCGTGCAATCCGTTCCGTCAACACCATGCTTCCGTCCTTACTCAGAAGGGTTTGTTTGTCGCCAACAAGCACCCGATAATCAAAGACCTTGAAAAAATTGCTGTCCACGAAAAGCGTCTGCGGATGAAACACGCTTCCATTCCAGGATAGGCCTTCCTTGCTCCTGTCCAGCGATGCAACAAAGGTTGAAGTCTCGATTCCCGGATAGTCCCTATAATTCAAGCCCAGATAGTCACTGGCACAAACGGACATGGTGGGCGACAGAGGCGATTCTTTCAATGCCGCAAGGTAAATGTTCTTTTTCCGACTATTGAAATCGTCTTTCTCCAACACCTGTCGCAAGTAAACGACCATCAACGTCGTGCTGAGTGTTCCCAGAAAAAGACAGAGCACCGAACCCATCGCAATAAGTTTGTTGGAGCGAAAAGAGCGTAAAGCCAATCGAAAGGTAGTTCGTATCATCGTTCAACGTTATTTTTCCGTATCATTCGTACCGAAGCGATTCCACCGGATTCCTTGTAGCGGCTCTCCAACTCAGTCCACTCACCGTGAGCAGAGCCACCACGAAGGCAATCAGACCGGCCAAAGCAAAGAGCCACCAACTGAGCGGGATGTGTTTTGCAAACGACTCCAACCATCGCTGCATCAGCACGTAACCCACAGAAGATGCCAACATAAAAGCGATACTAAGATGCATCATCAATTCCCGATTGAGCAACCAAACCGTTTGCAGGATAGTTGCACCGTTGGTTTTTCGGATACCGATTTCCTTGATGCGACGCTGACAATCGTAATAGGTCAGGGCAAACAAGCCTGTCAGGGCGATGAGCAAGGTAACGAGGGTCAAGGCCCCAAACATCAAGCCCAGATTTTTTTCTTTTGTATACAGGGTTTTTGCCTCATCTGCCAGAAAACTATAGACAAACGGTTCATCGGGATTCACCCGTTCGTGCAATTGCTGAATGAAGGCCAAGCCTTCTTGCTCTCTGCCTTTTGTTAGACGAATCAGGTATTCGGAGGATGGGTCGTACATGCAGATGAAAATCATGGGTCTAATCGGCAAGGCTAGTCGTTCATAGCTGAAGTCCTTTACAACACCGACAACCAGAAACCCTTCATCTCTCGACCAGGTCGGATTCGTTAGCTTGCATGAGTCGATAGACTCAATGTGCCATTGCTTCTTAGCGGTTTCATTTATGAGCACCTCCTGTGCTCTGTTTTTATTCAAAAAACGCCCTTCCAGCAGTTTCAGACCCAGCGTTTTCAGCGTACCCGGAGATACACTTAACACAGGAACAGTGGTATAGTCCATACCGCTACCCTTAACCGCCCAAGGCATTTCGTATGGCTTTTTAAACGGAGATTCTCCCAGTGAAAAGCTCTGTATTGAGGGATTTGAACGCATTTCATTCTCCAAGTATTGTACATCCTTTTGCTGTTTTTCATACTTCTGCATCCTATTCTCAAGCGACGCAAAATCGACTATGGAAAAAACAAGCTCTGAAAGAAACCGTGTTCGAACTACCTCTTGATACTGCCATCCCAAGTCGGCTTTAGTCATAAATGACCATTGCCTGAAAACCACAATGGACGATAATAGCAACACCATGGTCAACGCAAACTGAAAGATTAAGGAAACCTTTCGATTTATCGTGTTCAGCTTCTTCATGCGGTCACCTTTCAGTGCCAACACCAACGGCTTCCGGCTTAATTCAAATCGGCTGAATCCTCCCATCAACCCCAGAAGCATCAATGCAACCAACAAACTGACTCCTAAAATCGGAACAATCATTGCCGATAAGTCCAGCCCGGTTATTCGGACTAAAAGCGGTTTGCCAAGTACAAAAAGCAGGGCAGAAAACACCCAGGCTAACAGGGCCATCACAAAGGTGTTGACCAGATATACCCGCATGACTTCACGCGACGTGGCTCCCAGCAAACGAAAAATTCCGGACATTTTAAGCATCGAACGTGCCATCAGGTGCTGCAGGTTCCGAACATTCAAACCCGTCACAACCAGCAATACCAGTAGAACCATGGCTATTACATACAAGTCTTGTTTGTTCCCGTGCCGGGTAACAGCACCAATATTAAACCTGAGTCCACCTAAATAGAGGCTCTTCAGCGGAATCAAACCAGATTTACCGCCCATAAACTGTTCGTGTTTTTGCATCCGTGCGTCCAACGCTTTCAAATAGGCCTGCTTGTTGAACGTATCATCCAACACCAGATAGTCAACTCCCATGCGGCTGAATGCAGCCATATTATCACGGCAAATAACTACGGCATCAAATTGAATGGAACCGTTGGGAGGCGGATCCTTGATAATGCCTTTAACCGTGGTCTTCAAATTACCCTGACCACTGATCTCCAACGACTTTCCAATGATATCGATGGAACCTAGGAGTTTCATGGCGTACTGTTTTGCCAGTAGGACTCCGGACTCTCCGGATTTAATATCGTCCATACTTCCAGCTATTACCTTAAAATCAAACACGTTAAAAAACGACGAATCAGCGACAAGGGTTGCTGGCGACAATGAAACGGAATCAATTTTCATCGTTAGTTCTCCTTTATTGTAGTGACTTACCGTCCGTGTTTGAGCCAACAAACCTATGGGTGCTTCGGAGTTGTTTTGACCGTAATTGAAAAAAAGTGACGATATACCCTCCCAGTTGCTTTCAGGTGACTGTTTTACCGCCAGCATATAGATGTTGTCGTAGTTCGTATGGAACCGATCGGTTGTTAACTCAACATAGAGATACGTTCCGAGTAAAGCGGCACTGAGTGCACCCATTCCTATGGCCAACACACTAACCCCAAACACCAGTTTATTGGCTTGA
>CAYTIY010000062.1:0-13207 GCA_964438045.1 uncultured Bacteroidales bacterium
AAAGGACTGAAAATCCTTGTGTCCCCGGTTCGATTCCTGGTGGTACCACAAAAAAGCCTGCAGATTCTGCAGGCTTTTTTTGTATGCGTTTAGGTTTTCCTTCGTCAAGTGTTATTAAGGATCAACTGCAAATGCTGAGATTTTTCGACTTTTCCGGAACAACATCCTGTTTCCGTTTCGCCGGCAGGGTGTTTTTTCCTTGCTCCGGTTCGGAAGACTAAAAATTTCGCCAGTACGGCTAAAATCTCAAAGCGTCCGAGCCTAAAGGCTCGTTCCTCGGAAGATGAGATTCTTACGCCGTACTCAGGCATTTTTTGACGTCTTCCTCCAAGTCGCCGGCAAAAAACACCCTCCCGACTCCACTGCAACGCTCATTGGGCTGGTGGCAGTGACCCCTGTTCGAAGGGTAAGCGGAGCACGGGACCATATTCCCGGACGAAAGGGGAGCGTTGATAGAGCTTGAAAAGGAACTAATATAGTCAGATTAAACCGTTGCTCCTTTACCTCGACAGCCACTGTTTGAATTCACCGATGTTCGAACGACTGACAAAAAGTCGTTCGGGTGTTTCTACCGTTAAATTAAGTGCCAAACGACTGGAAAACCAAACAGAAAGGTCTTTTACAGCCAGACGCGAGACAATGTACTGTCGGTTGATTCGAAAAAAATCGTAAGGAGACAATTGCTGCGATAATTTTTCCAATGAATCATCGATCACATAGTGTTTATTCGTGAACGTAATGGCTTTTACAGTTTTATTTTCCAAATAAATATATGCGATGTCTTTTGCGGCAAGTGGAATTAACCGGTCTTTATACGCAACCAAAAGCGAGTTTTTATAAGAGGATTCAAGCTTGAGCGTTCCTAACAACGTTTTTAGCAAGATGGAGTTATCCTGGGTTGTTTTCGGTCTGGACGAAACATTCTTTAGTTTTCTTAGGGCTCTTTCAAGATCTACCTTGTTGATAGGCTTCAATAAATAATCAATGCTGTTTACTTCGAATGCTTTCAATGCGTACTCGTCGTATGCCGTGGTGAAAATGATGGGACAATCAATGTTGATTTCATTAAAAATCTCAAACGACGATCCATCAGCCAAATGGATATCCAAAAAGACCACATCGGGCATAGCGTTTTTTCGAAACCATTCAATGCTGTTATCAATGGTTTGTAGTTCTTCTATGATAGTAATGCTGTCATCAACTTCTTGAATCAGTCGGGTAAGGTGTTTGGCAGCTCTTTTTTCGTCTTCAACAATTATGGCTTTCATCTTTGTTTAAAGAAATGGTTTAATCGATTGTTCTTTTCGGCGTTTGCAGCGGAAGCGTTACGCTAAAAATGCCGTCCTTGTCTGTAATTGTAATATCTTGTTGAAGCATTAGCCTGAAACGTTCAGTAAGATTTAACAATCCTACGCCACCCGTTACATAGGCTGTTTTTTTAGGTATTATTTCATTGCTAACTGTTACTTCTGGTTTGGGACCAACCGTAATTCGGATGATAAATGCTTTATCTGACGAGATTACATTGTGTTTTATTGCATTCTCAATGAGTAGCTGTATACTCAACGGAACGATTTCATAACCAAGGTAATTTTTGTCGATGTTGAATTCAACTACCAGATTGTTTTCGTATCGAAGTTGCATCAGTTTGGTATAACTTTCCGAAAAATTCAACTCATTTTCCAGCGTGGTAAGTTCCTTGTTGGGGATTACATACCTGAAAATGGATGATAATTGTTGTAGGTAGTTGCGTGCTTTTTCCGGATCTTCTTCAATCAACGAATCGAGGGTATTGAAGGTATTGAATAAAAAATGGGGATCAAGTTGATTTTTGAGTGCTTCAAACCTTGAACGAGCATTTTCTGCCTTAAGTACTTCGTACGTAAGCAATAGTTGCTGTTTTTGGAAGGATAGATAGTTAATCAATGACACTATTATAACAAAAATGGCAAACCCCAAATCTTTGATAAGTGAACCGATGTGTGCGTCGGCAGGTATTTTTTCAGTAATGACTGCCTGCATAAGAAACGACATGATGGTATTAAAGATGAGTGCAGTTGCAATACAAGCACTAATAATGAAAACTATTTTCCTGCGTTCTTTTAGGGTGCTTTCAAAGATTTTGAAATTGATGGCAAACAACGTAAACAGATATAGGTAAGTGCCAATCGCTCCTACAATGGGGTGCCAGATGCTGAGGTTTCGCGCAATGTTCGGCCTTTCTCCGGTAGGAAAAAAGGCCGAACTTCCAAAAGACATCAAGATTCCCAGCGTTAAGAATACCAGAACAAATACTACCGTTGCATATATTGCCGCATCTTTGTACGTTAATCGTATATTCTTCATACCCTGTGATCTAAGTTTTACAAAAGTAGCAAATCTATGGATTACTTGTTCTTAAACGGTTTATTCGTACCGCAAGGCATTGATTGGGTCGAGATTTGAGGCTTTTTTGGCCGGATACCAACCAAAGAATATCCCGACAGCTGCACAAACAACGAATGAAACGGCTATTGTTGGAATACTCAACACGAAGGTCCAATCAAGTATGTATGAAACAAGATACGAAAGTCCTACACCGAAAATCATTCCGATGATTCCTCCAATGAGGCACAATATGGTGCTTTCAATCAGAAATTGCCTCAAAATATCACTATTGTTGGCTCCCACAGCCATGCGCAACCCAATTTCGCGTGTCCGTTCAGTTACCGTCACATACATAATATTCATGATTCCAATACCACCCACCACCAGTGAAATGGCGGCAATGGCTGTGAGCAGGATGGTAAGCATGCCTGTTACTGTGTCAAGCATATCCAGCATTTCCTTTTGTGTACGCACTTCGAAATCGTCTTCTTCGCCTGTCTGAATGGAATGGGTTCTTCGTAAAACAGATTCAATATCGGTTACAGCCATCTCAGACGCTTCTTCCGATATGGCAGATGCCGAAATGGAATGTATGTAATTGATAGCAAGTTTCCGCTTTTGTACGGTGGTGTATGGAAGAAGTATGATATCATCCTGATCCATGCCCATTCCATTTTGACCTTTGCTTTCCAATACGCCGATGACTTTTATGGGCATTTTTCCCAAACGAATGACCTTCCCCAGCGGATTCTCCTGGTTCTTAAAAAGATTATCGACCACTGTTTGCCCGATAACACAGACTTTGGCTGAGTTTTTTACATTTGCAGCCGTAAAATTGGAGCCTGATGCGATTTCATATTTGCCAATGGTAAGGTAATCTTCATTCACTCCACTTATGGAACCTGGCCAGTTGTTTGATCCATACACAAGTTGTTGGGATGTGCTTACTACCGGAGACGCCATATTTATATAGTTTGTTCCTGCCAGTATGGCTTGTACGTCACTTGCTTTGAGTGTTTGTACATTTCCTGAACCAATATTGACACCACCTTGTGTTTGGCTGGCGCGCATAATCATGATGGTGTTTGTTCCCATCGACGAAATTTCAGCCGAAATGCCCTTGGTGGAACTTTGTCCCAGACTAACCATGGCTATAACCGAACCGATACCGATGATTATTCCAAGCATAGTCAGCAAGGCTCTTGTTTTATTTCGTAACAAGGCTTGCCAAGCAATTTTGATAAGATTAACAATGTTCATTTTATGTGGGTTTATTCGGTGGAAACAACATGGTAATCTTCACTGACAGGCAATTTGTTTAGCATCATTTTTGCAGAAATGGTTTTAACCGCTTCATTCTTAACGATGAGGCCGTCACGTAAATAGATGGTTCGACCGGTGAAAACGGCAATGTCCGATTCGTGCGTTACGAAGGCTATGGTCTTGCCGTTTGAATTGAGTCCTTGGAACAGACTCATTATTTCGTACGATGTTCTTGTATCCAAATTCCCTGTGGCTTCATCGGCCAGCAACATGACGGGATCGTTTACCAGTGCCCGGGCAATGGCTACCCGTTGTTGTTGCCCGCCTGAAAGTTGGTTTGGCGTGTGATCCATTCGGTCTGTTAAACCCACTTGTTCCAAGGCATGCATGGCCCGTTCACGTCTTTCGGCAGCGGATACTCGATTGTTGTACAGTAAGGGCAGTTCCACGTTTTCGAGCGCCGTTGTGCGGGGAAGCAGGTTGTACGATTGAAAAACGAAGCCGATTTTACGGTTTCTGATTCGGGATAATTCCTCTTTCGAGAGTGTGCCAACGGCTTCTCCATCTATATAATAATCGCCTGACGTCGGCTTGTCGAGGCATCCTAGTATGTTTAGCAGCGTGGACTTACCACTGCCACTATGACCCATGATGCTGACAAATTCGCCCTTTTTAATGTCAAACGAGATGCTTTTTAAAGCTCGAACCGTTTCGTTGCCCATCGTGAAATCACGACGCAGGTTTTCTATCTTGATGATTGTTTCCATTTTTTGCACTGATTGTTACATGACTCCGGCAGGAGGATTGCCTCCACTGTGTTCAGGTGGGCTGGGCATCAGGCTTTTTTTCTCCTTTTTTTCGGATTTTTTTGCTGCTATTGTTGACATTAAAACGTGCTCACCTTTTGATAGTCCCGATTTGACCAGAAAGGAAATTCCATCTCCCAATCCGGTTTTTATTTGCCGCCTTTCAATCTTGCTGCCTGTTTTAACCCAAACATCAATTCCCTTTTCGTTCTCTGTGTCTGTTAGGTTGAACTCAGCCAATTGCTCTTCTTCCAGTTCAAAATTTACCGCTTCTACAGGCACAAGTAAGCCATTTTCCGAGGCTGTAACAATGGAAATATCTGCCGTCATGCCCGGATATAATTTTTTGTTTGGATTGGGCGCATTGACAATGACCGTATAGGTTACCACATTTGAAGTAACCACCGGTTGCAAACGCAGTTGACTGACAGTGCCGGTAAACGTGTCTTCAGGGTATGAGTCAACGGTAAATGTGACTGATTGGCCTACGCGCACCTGACCGATGTCTGCCTCATCAATATCGGCTTCCACCTGCATTTTTGTGAGGTCTTCCGCAATAGTGAAAAAGGTTGGCGTGGTGAATGCAGCGGCCACAGTTTGGCCGGTGTTTACGGCGCGTTCCAGAATGACGCCATCAATGGGTGAATAGATGTATGCGTAGGAAAGATCAACTTCAGCTTGTTTCAAGTTGGCCTTTGCTTTTTCATACGTGGTTTCGGCCTGATTGAGTTTATTAACGGCTTCTTCGTAAGCTACCTTGGTGGCAGCATTCGTCTCGTACAGCATTTTGACTCGTTTGTTGTTTTGAGAAGCGTAATTCAGTTCGCTTTCTGAGGCTTTTAGTGAAGATTTGGCTTGATTGAATTTTTCCAATAGGGTGTTTGTTTCAAGTTTGGCAAGCAACTGGCCTTTCTTAACAGGTGAGTTGTAGTCCACATAGATTTTCTCAATCACTCCCGAAACCTGAGTGCCCACTTCTATGACTTCTACAGGTTGAACGTAGCCAGTGGCCATTACCGTTCGTTCTAAGGTTCCTTCGCTGATGGTTGCGGTGTTGAATGATGCTTTTTCCTTTCCTCCTGTTGCTTTCATTACGGCAATTGCCACAATGGCTACGGCCGCTATGCCGAGGATTGTTTTTAACAGTTTTCTTTTCATTTTACTTGTTTTATCGTTGTTTACATAATTACCGGTTCGCCCATATACACGTCCAATACTTTCCGTTTGAGTGCAAAGCCGTATTTGTTCTGGATATAATCGTACATAGCACTGGTGTAGTTGTTTTGTTGTTGCAACAGTTCTACGGCTGTAATCGAACCCTGTTCAAATTTTTTGCGATATGCTTCAAAAGAGGCCAGGTGGGCTTGTTGAAGAATGGTGGATGACTTGTACTGACTTTCAGCCAAAACGACGCTGCGGTATTCTTCTGTGAGAGTCTTTTGTAGGTCCAACTCGGTTTTTTTGAGTTCCAATTCTGCTTGCTGCAATGCAACTCGACTTTGAGCTTCTTTGGATTTTGTGGCGCCCCAGTTGAATATCGGAATGCTTAAGGTAAGACCGATTTGCTGGTTAAACCGATCGGAAAGTTGTGAGCCGTAGGTTTTATAACCATTTGTGTGACTGGAGCCCAAACTGGCATCCAAACTTAGTGTGGGTGCAAAAGCAGCGCGAGAAATAAGCACTCCGGTTTTGGCAATTTCAACTTTATATTCGCTGATTCGTACATCGGGCAACGTTTTTATTGAACGTGAAATCATTTCAGATTCTGTCGGCATGATGCCCATTGATTCCAACACGGATTCATCGGGGTAAATAATCTCAATGGGTTTTGATAAATCGAGCGACATCAATTTCTTCAATGTGTTCAAGCTGTTGTTTCTGCTAATTGTCGTTTCCAGTATGTTACTTTGGTCATTTGCATATTGTGCCTTTAACAACAAGTAGTCACTTTCCAGAATTTCTCCTGCTTTTGAACGAGCTTTTCCCTGTTTAACCTGCTCCTCGCTAGCTTTTAAAATTGCATTCTGATATCGGAGAAGTTCTTCATTGCCGAGTACTGTAAGAAAGGCTTGCAACACCTGTATCGTCAGGTCGTTATCATACTTTGTGGTTTGATATGCCGCCTGTTCGACAGAAAGTTTGTTTTTCTCGATGGTTTGGTGAATGAGCCCACCTTTATAAAGAGTAACGCCGGTGTTCAAGGAATAATTTCCACTCCAATCACTTCCTGTACCAGACCGGTGGGCAAACGTCTCTCCTACTGTTGCGGTAAGATTGGGTAGTCGCTCCATTTTTGATTGGTTGTAGGCTTCTTGACTGGACGATTCGTTCAGTGCAACCGATTGGCGGTCGTAGTTGTTTTTTAACGCGAGATTGACGCATTCCTGCAATGATAGTTTAAGAATATCACCCGAAGGATGCTGTGCTGTTGCGGTTATACCGGAGACTATTCCCAGGAACAGGCACACGACTAGTTTCTTCATTTCAACCATTTATTTATTGATTTAATGCCACAAAATAACCGCTAACTTGCTAATGAATAGGCATAAAACAAGTCGAAACGTTATAAAGTGATGTTGAAATGCAAAAAGAAGAGCTGAAAGGTAAAACCGTATTATCTGGGAATAAGAGGATGTAAATGCCTAATGTGTTCATGGCATATTCTGAGAGGTTATTAACGTTGAAAAAATAAATATAATTAAGCCAAAGATTAAAAATATTAAGCTGCAAGGAATAAAAATTCAATTATGGTTGTATATTTGTGCCGTAAACAACAAAAACTATGTTACCAACCAAGTGTCCGAGCTGCCACGAGCGGCTTCAAGTACAGCGTTTGAAATGCGAGCATTGCGGAACCGAAGTGAACGGTTCCTACGACCTGCCGTTGTTGGCCAGACTTACGGAAGACGACCAACAATTCATCCTGCGTTTTGTTAAATGCAGTGGAAGCTTGAAAGAGATGGCTTCACTTATGAAACTAAGTTACCCAACGGTGAGAAACCGATTAAATGAAATCATTCAAACAATCAACAGCTATGAAAAGTAACAACGTCTTTGGTTTTTTGATAAACCCCTTTACCCGCATTGCAGGCTGGCAAGCGTTTGGTATTGGTTTACTCCTCTTACTTGTGACAGGTATGGTGGGTGCGTACAGTAATGTGGCATTTGATGGGGTGTTTGATATGCATCTAATGGAAATCTCATTGGAAAAATCACTGTTTATTCAGGCTATCAGTGTTACCAGTTTGGTATTGGTTATGTGGGTGACTGCCATGTTCGTGTCAAAAACCTATCGTTTCATCGATATTTTGGGTACGATGACGCTGGCACGCGCTCCATTCTTATTATTGGCATTTGCCGGTTTCTTTACCACGACGCCCGATATGCAGGAAGTAATGAATAATCCGTACAGCTTGTTTCAATCGGTATCGTTTATTGTGATCATGGTATTGAGCCTCCCTATTATTGTGTGGAATATTACACTAATGTATCATGCCTTGAAAGTCTCGTGCGACATCAAGGGGTCAAAATTGACTATAGCGTTTATCGTAGCATTGTTTATTGCAGAAGTTGTTGCGAAAACCGCCATTTATTTCTTTATAAAATGAAACAGTTGATCCTATCGATTGCGTTGATGTTTGCCTGTACTGCTGCCATGATGGGTCAGGTTATCACCGGTGAATGGAACGGTACGCTGACCGTGCAGAATACTTCGTTGCGTCTTGTTTTTCATATTTCTAAAACGAATGAAGGCTATTCTGCCACCATGGATAGCCCAGACCAAGGGGCTAAAGGTTTGGTCATGAGTCACGTGGCATTTGTTGACTCTGTGTTGACTATTGAATTGCGCATTGCCGGCATGAGTTATACTGGAAAGTTGGGTGATAATACGTTGACAGGTACATTTAAACAGGCCGGACAATCCTTACCGCTGAATCTTACAAAGAACCAGCACGCAGTGACGACGAATACTACGACACTCGTTCAAACAAACGCTTCTTACGTGGAATCACCAATGGTATTGGAAACTAATATGGGCCGTGTATACGGAACTTTGACAATGCCAAAGGGGTTCAAAAAAGGGTACGTGGCTTTGATCATTGCAGGTTCGGGTCCAACTGACCGTGATGGTAATAACCCATCTATGACCTGCGATACGTACAAGAAGATAGCTCACGAACTGGCTGAAAACAACATTGCCTCCTTAAGATATGACAAACGAGGAATTGCAGCCAGTTCGGCAGCCGTGGAGCGGGAATCGG
Organism: uncultured Bacteroidales bacterium; assembly: GCA_964438045.1. Classification (GTDB taxonomy): domain Bacteria; phylum Bacteroidota; class Bacteroidia; order Bacteroidales; family UBA1402; genus UBA8389. The sequence goes on from CAYTIY010000062.1 coordinate 8,699, forward strand.
ATTTGGTTTTCGATGGTTACGTGCAAGATGCAACAGCCTGGATTGGATTGTTGAAGAAAGATTCGCGATTTTTGCAGGTTGTTGTTATTGGACACAGCGAGGGTTCTTTAATCGGGATACTGGCAGCAAGCAAAGCTGACAAGTTTGTATCAGTGGCAGGTCCGGGTCGACGTGCCTCCGATCTACTAAAAGAACAGTTGAGCGCACAGGATGCAGATATACAACAAATTGCGTTCCCAATTATTGACAGCCTGGAACATGGAATAATAGTACCTTCGGTTGATGTGAGTATGGCTTATTTGTTTCGCTCCAGTGTGCAACCTTACCTGATTTCGTGGTTCAGATACGATCCGCAGGCGGAAATCAAGAAATTGAGAGTACCGGTTCTTATTGTACAGGGTAATCGAGACATTCAGGTGTCTGTTACTGATGCAAGTCTGTTGTCAAAGGCCTGCCCGACGTCACGAATAATGGTTGTTGAAGGAATGAATCATGTGTTAAAGAATGCGGCTATAGAGAGAAGTGCCAACCTGGCAACGTACAATGACCCGTCGTTGCCGTTGGCTGAAGGATTCATGAAAGCACTCACAACGTTTATTCTTGAACAGCGGTGACACGGTATGCGTCTGGCGCTATCTTGCCCTGATTCTTTGTGTTTGTGAGGGGTCGGTTAATTGTCAACAATGTATTCAGTTTGATTTTGCGTACTGACTTGGGCTTTGGTTGTATTTCTTTCTAAATACATCCCTGAAGTATTTGACATCAGAGAATCCCGATTTAAAGGCAACTTCGGAAATGGTGTATTCCTTGGTTCTTAACAGTTCCTTGGCTCTTTCTATCCGGTACTGTCTGATAAAATCGGCAGGTGCTTGGCCACTGATTGCCTTGATCTTGTTGAAGAAAGATGATCGGCTCATGCCCATTTTCTGGCTCAAATGATCAACGTTGAAATCGGGGTTGACGTAGTTTTCCCGAATAATGGAAAAAACCTTTTCGAGAAAAAACTGATCATTGTTGTTGGAAGAATTGGTGCCTGCTAATGATGTATTGTTGGTCAGGGTGGGTTGCTCGGTCTGGACACGTTGCATGGTATCCGAAGTGTATGATTGTTGGTTTTGAATCCACGTTGTATCGTTTTCCAGTCCAACCAAATTGTTCAATGTGGCTTGCATTGAATTTATACGCCAGATAGCCAGTCTGATTTTATCGTGAATGGGTTCCTCGAGTCCGTTGTTAACGGACACATCGTTTAGTGACTGGTTCAATTGTTCGAGATTCTTCTGCATGTCATGCACCGTGGCAATGTACTTTGTCAAGTTTTTGTTTAATCGAAACCTTCGGCTATTGATCATGTACATGCGAATGGCCATAACGATAAGGAGTGCGATGACAATGAGATACGGTATAAGAATCCAGGTTGCCGACAATATGTATTTCTTTTGTGTAAGAGATTGGGTTGAAAGACAAAAAATCTCTGAACCAATACGCCTGATTTTGTTTACTAAAAGTATCTTCATGGCCATTAATTGTCTTATCTGGTAAAAAATGCCCCTGCTGAAATTCGATAAATTTATTGAAAACAAACCGAATTATGACACAAACGTACAAAATATCAATAAAATGAACAGGAAATACAGTTAAAATAACACAAAAACAAATAAAATATCACCAACAATTGCTCAAATATCAAAAAAGAGGTTTTTTTGAACAGTATTTTGACTCTCGTTTGATAACTATTTACTATTTTTAGGTAAATAAAATACGAGATTGACTTTGCCGGCATTCTGATACGTTCACCAGGAAAATGAAACCTAAATACTTTTACCATGAACGCGCTCAAGATAAACAAGCATTTGCTGGATGTGCAGGGCGATTTGTTCCGCTTTGCCTTTAGGCTCACCAGAAACAGGGATGATGCCTCGGATTTGTTGCAGGATACCTCTTTAAAAGTCCTTGACAATTATGACAAGTTTGTTGAGGAGACCAACTTCAAGGCTTGGGCATACACGTTAATGCGAAACATTTTTATCAATAATTACAGGAGGGCGGTTCGTGAACAGACGTTTGTTGATCAGACGGACAACCTGTATCATCTCAACATTCCCCAGAACTCTGGTCTGGACACTCCCGAGGGCGCTTTTGCCATTGCGGAAATAACCAAAGCCATCAATAGCTTCAGCCGGGAATACAGGCAGCCCTTTGCCATGCATGTAGCCGGGTTCAAGTACGAGGCAATAGCCGAAGACATGAACTTGCCACTGGGAACGGTTAAGAGCCGCATTTTCTTTGCGCGCCGACGTTTGCAACAAATCCTCAGGGACTACCGCTGATGGTAGGTTAAATCGCTATTGATCCGATTTTTTCTTTTTAACCGATGCGGCTTTTTTGGGTGATTTGGCCTTGGTCGTAGACTTAGGCGTAGTCTTGGCCGCTGTTTTTGATGGTGTCGGCTTGGATTTTGCCTTAACGGCCTTTTTGCGTCCGTTTGTAGGTTTGTCGGCTTGGTCCTGAATCAATTTCAAGCAATCTTCCAAGGTCAGCGAATTCGGATCCGTTGTTTTTGGAATGCGGTAATTCAGTCCATTTTGAGCAAGGTATGGACCATAGCGTCCGTTGAGCACTTGGATGTTCTCTGCTTCAAAAGTCTTGATGACGCGGTTGCGTTCTTCTTGACGTTTTTGATCAATAAGACTGATGCATCCATCCAGATCAATGTCGAGTGGATCCATTGTTTTCGGTATGGAAACATACACGTTGTTGTGTCTTACGTAGGGTCCGAATCGACCTACCCCCACGGTGACAGTCTTGTCTTCAAATTCGCCAACTTCCCTGGGTAGTTTGAACAACTCAAGGGCTTCCTCCAAACTAATAGTTTCCATCCGTTGGCTTTTTTGCAGAGAAGCAAATTGAGGCTTTTCTTCGTCTTCAGCTTGCCCGATTTGCACAATAGGACCGAATCGTCCGATACGGACAGAGACCGGTTTGCCTGTTTTCGGGTCTGTCCCCAATACGCGTTCTCCCACTTTCTGCTTTGTCCAAATGCCCGCTTGTTCCACGGCCGGATGGAATGTTCGGTAAAATTCGGCGATAATTTGGTTCCATTGAGTGTCACCATCCGCTATTTGATCGAATTGTTTTTCAACCAATGCGGTAAAGTTGAAGTCAAGTATGTCCGGAAATGATTCGAGTAGGAAATCATTGACTACAATTCCGATGTCAGTAGGAAACAATTTGGATTTTTCGGTGCCCACTTTTTCATTGAGGATCTGTTCAACCAATTGATTTTCATTAAGTTCAATGTGGGTGTAGTTTCTTAGTTGACCATCCCTGTCTTCTTTTTTTACGTAGTCCCGCTGTTGAATGGTTGAGATTGTTGGAGCGTAGGTGGAAGGGCGGCCGATGCCGAGTTCTTCCAGCTTTCGGACCAAGCTTGCTTCCGTGTACCTGGCAGGACGTTGTGTGAACCGTTCGGTGGCCGAGGCGGATTCCAATGCGAGGCGGTCGTTCTTGTCAATCGCAGGTAAGGTCTTGCTTCCTCCGTCTGTCTCTGTCTCCTCGTCATTTGATTCCATATAGACCTTCAAAAAGCCGTCGAACTTGATGGTTTCACCAATAGCCTCGAGTTTGTCCTGCATGTTGGAAATGCCAATGACTACCGTGGTTTTCTCCAGTTCGGCGTCGGCCATTTGTGAAGCGATGGTGCGCTTCCAGATTAATTCGTACAGTCGTTTGTCCTGTGCGCTGCCGTCAATGGATCTGACGTTCATGTAGGTGGGACGAATGGCCTCGTGAGCTTCCTGGGCGCCTTTGGTCTTCGTGTGATATTGACGAATCTTTACGTAGCGTTCGCCTGCCATTGTTATGATTTCGGCCTTTGATGTGTTGATGGCCAGATTTGACAAATTGACCGAGTCGGTACGCATGTACGTTATTTTTCCCGATTCGTACAGACGCTGTGCAATCATCATGGTCTGCGAAACCGACATGCCCAACTTTCTGGCTGCCTCTTGCTGCAAGGTGGATGTTGTGAAGGGGGGTGCCGGTGATTTACGGCCAGGCTTCGTGATGATCTCCTCGATTGTAAACGAAGCATCCTTGCATCTGTTCAGAAAATCGATGGCTTCCTGTTTTGTTTTCAGGCGTCTTGCCAACTCAGCCTTGAGTGTGGTTTGAGTTCCGTTTGCCTGTGAGAGTAAGAAATAGGCTGATACTTTATAGCTGGCATCAGCTTCGAAACGTTGAATTTCCCGTTCCTTTTCCACAATGAGCCTGACGGCCACCGACTGAACCCTGCCTGCCGAGAGGGATGGTTTAATCCTACGCCACAAAACGGGTGAGAGTTCAAATCCTACGATTCGATCGAGTACCCGCCTGGCTTGCTGCGCGTTTACCAGATTCTCGTCGATCTGCCGCGGATGCTCGATGGCGGAAAGGATGGCCTCTTTGGTTATCTCATGAAAGACAATCCGTTTGGTTGTTTTCTCATCCAATTTCAAAACTTCGGACAAA
>CAYTIY010000062.1:13217-14692 GCA_964438045.1 uncultured Bacteroidales bacterium
GGTGTCTGCTTTTTTGGCGTTGGATTTCAACTCCTGGACCAGCTTGAGTTTGTCGGCGGGAATTTCGTAAATGGGTTGGAACTGATTTGCAATATCCACTCCAAAATCCTTTTTGCTCAGGTCGCGAATGTGACCAAAACTGGAAAGGACCTTGAAATCTTCACCGAGAAATTTCTCAATGGTTTTGGCTTTTGCCGGTGATTCGACTATGACTAGGTTGCTTGGCATCGAAAGGTTGAATTTCATGCATTTGCCAAAAATGGCGCCGCAAAATTATAAAAAACAAGGCAGATAAAACCCTTTTTCCTAAATTTTAGGATGCAGGGTCATTCGGGATCGAGCAATGAGCGTCGTTCCGGAGTCTCTTTGTACCAACTTGCGTAAAACTGATAATTGTCGGAAATGCGCTTGTTGATGGTTCTGGTCTGTTCAGGATCGGCCATTTTTACAAATTTGGCAGGTACTCCAGCATAAATGCTGTATGGTTCAACTTTTGTTCCGCTGAGTACCACAGAGCCAGCTGCCACAATGGCTCCCTCACCGATAACGGCGTGATCGAGCACTACCGATCCCATGCCGATCAATGCATTGTCTTCAATCGTTGCTCCGTGAATGGTTACGTTGTGTCCGATTGACACATTGTCTCCGATTTCAATGGTTGATTTTTGGTACAGGGTGTGTAAGACCGAGCCATCCTGGACGTTGACGTTGTTGCCAATGCGAATGGCATTCACATCACCCCGAATGACCGTGTTGAACCAGATGCTGCAACCGTCACCCATGATGACGTCGCCAATAATGGTTGCGTTTTCCGCAAAAAAACAGTTGTTTCCATAGTGGGGGGTGAATCCCCTGACGGATTTGATCAAAGCCATGTGTTGCTGTTTATTATAAAGTGTTAATTGGCAAGGGTGTCTTGTGTAATCTCTTTGGTTCTTTTTCTCAGCCAGTTGCATTCTTCATCATTCAAACGTGGAGAGAGCTCGTTGAATACCCATTTGTGATAGGAATCTATCCATTCGGTTTCTTCGGGCGTGAGTGCATGCGGGTCGATGCTGTTCAGGTCGAAGGGAACCAGCGTCAATGTCTCAAAGGAGAGAAAACGTCCAAATTCGGTCGTGGTCTTGTCTGTGACTAGAAGGGTGTTTTCCAACCGAATTCCGTATTTTCCAGTGCGGTACAACCCAGGTTCGTTGGAAAGAACCATCCCCGGTTCCAAGCAGACAGGGTTTTCATTCATGCGAATGTTCTGAGGCCCTTCGTGGACAAACAGGCAATGCCCGATGCCATGTCCGGTTCCGTGCAAGTAGTTCTGCCCGTTGCTCCAAATGAATTGCCGTGCCAGTACATCCAGTTGGCTGCCTCTTGTCCCTTCCGGAAAACAGGCACGCGAGAGGGCAATCAACCCTTTCAGCAGTGAGGTATAGTCTTTTTTGTAGGAGGCTGTTGGATCGCCATTCAAATAGATGGTCCGC
>CAYTIY010000063.1:0-14420 GCA_964438045.1 uncultured Bacteroidales bacterium
CATGTTCATTCCCTCGTTTATTTGGCTTGGACGGTTTGATTACAGCGTGAATGTTTCGTGTAGTTCGGGAATGACAACATCCTTAAAGCCTTTTCGAAGAAGTCTGTCCTTGAACGCTTCCTGCGCTTCGGGCTCTCCATGAACCACAAACAACTTGACCACCTCTTCCGGATCCTGGGTGGAGAGGTATTGGCAGAGGTCGTTGTAATCGGCATGAGCTGACATGGAGTCTAGGCTGAAAATGTCGGCGTTAACAGGGTATTCCTCGCCATAGATGGTCACCGTTTCCGGGTGTTCCTTCAGCCTGGCTCCTAATGTGTTCTTCTCACAGTATCCAACCATTAGGATACTGTTTTTAGGATTGCTGATGCTGTTGGCAATGTGGTGTTTGACACGTCCGGCTTCCGCCATGCCGGAAGCTGAGATAATCACACAGGGATCATCCGTTGAATTAAGTGCTTGCGATGCCCGTTTGTCTTCTATGTATTTGAGGCCCTTGAAATGGAATGGATCTCTGTCGAATTTCATGATTTTCTGGACAGCGCGGTTGAAGCATTCGGGATGTCTTTTTACCACAAGCGTGGCTTTCGTCGACAAAGGGCTGTCGACATAATAGGCCACATCGGGTAGTCGGTAGTCAAGCTCCAGTTCGTTCAATGTGTAAAGTAGTTCTTGCGTACGACCGACACTGAATGCCGGAATGATAAGCTTACCCCGCTTAGCGACACAGGTCTCAAGTATGATTTCCCTGAGCTCTTCCGACGTGGATTCTACCTTTTCGTGCAGCCTGTTTCCATAGGTTGATTCAACGATGATGTAATCGGCCTGGGGTAGTGGAGAGGGGGATTTGAGTATGGCATCGCTGTAACGCCCCACATCTCCACTGTAGGATAAGTGTACGTTTCGCCCATCTTCCCTCAATGTCAGAAAAACAGTGGTTGCGCCCAGTATGTGTCCGTTGTTGAACAAGGTCACTTCCACGTCTTCATCAATTTCTGTGGGGTGGTCTACCTGAAGCGTCTCGAAACAGGCCAACGTTTCTTCTACATCTTCCATTGTGTAAAATGGCTCCTCGATTTTTTCATATCGTTCACGTTTTTTCTTCATGAAGCGTACGTCGGCTGCCTGGATATAGGCTGAATCCCTCAGCAGGATTTCTGTCATGTCCAGGGTTGCGGCAGAACCAAATATGCGCCCGCTGAAGCCCTGTTTGATAAGAACCGGTAATAAGCCTGAATGGTCGATGTGGGCATGGGAAAGAAAAACGTAATCAATCTGTGACGGCTTGAATCCGAGATCTTCGTTCGAAAAAGGGGCATCGGACGGCATACCCTGAAACATGCCGCAGTCCAACAGGATCTGCTTGTCGTTTTTTAAGGTGATGAGGTGCTTGGATCCCGTGACCGTACCGGCGGCACCGTGGAAGGATAATTTCATACGATAGAGGTTTGTTCCCCAAAGGTATCAAAAATCCCTTACCATCGATGGATACCGACGGCAAAATGTAGAATGATGGAAATCTTGCTTTTATCACATGCGTTCCGGTACGTCAATGCCCAGCAGTGACATGCCTGTTTTAATGACCTGTGCGGTCATTGAGGAAAGAAGTAAGCGTGTGTTTCGAAGCGACGTATCCGTTTCTTTCAAAATGGAATAGTCGTGATAGAATTGATTGAATTCTTTTGCCAGATCGTACAGGTAGTTGGCGATGATAGCCGGACTAAAGGTCTCGGCGGCATCGTTGACGGTTGTTGGAAAGGCGTTTAGAAGTCGAATCAGGTAAAGTTCTTTTTCGGAAAGAGACAAGGACTCCGGTGCCGATTGCGGCAGCACGATGCCAGAGCCTTCCGCTTTGCGTAGAACGGAACAAATCCTGGCGTGTGTATATTGGATAAACGGCCCCGTGTTGCCATTGAAGTCGATGGATTCTTTGGGGTTGAAGGTCATATTCTTGCGTGGATCTACCTTCAGAATAAAGTATTTGAGAGCCCCCAGGCCAACCATGTTGGCGATCGATACGGCTTCTTGTGCGTCCAATCCCTCCAATTTGCCCAACTCCCTGGATGTTTCCCTGGCTGTATTGACCATCTCTTCAACCAGGTCATCAGCGTCGACTACTGTGCCTTCCCTGGACTTCATTTTTCCTTCAGGCAATTCAACCATGCCATAAGAGAAGTGTACCAGATCTTTGCCCCAGGAAAATCCTAGTTTGTCCAGTAGAATGGACAACACCTGAAAATGATAGTTTTGCTCATTGCCTACAACGTAGACCATCTTGTCGATGGGATACTCGGAAAAACGTAAGGTTGCGGTGCCAATATCCTGGGTCATGTAAACCGAGGTGCCGTCTCCTCTGAGCAATACTTTTTGGTCAAGTCCTTCGTTGGTCAGGTCCGCCCAAACTGAGCCGTCTTCTTTGCGGAAAAAGAGTCCTTTTTCCAATCCTTCCAACACTTTATCCTTACCAGGGAGGTACGTTTGAGATTCATAGTAGATCTTATCGAAGCTGACTCCCAATTTGCGGTAGGTTTCGTCAAATCCGGTGTACACCCAATTGTTCATCATTTCCCACAACTGCCTGACTTCGGGGTCTCCGGCCTCCCATCTGCGAAGCATGTCTCTGGCTTCGGCCATAAGGGAGGATTGGGCTTCGGCCTCTTCTTTGGAAAGATGCTTGTTTTCCATGAGCCCGGCCACTTCCTGCTTGAAGTGTTTATCGAAAGCTACGTAGTAGTCGCCCACCAGGTGGTCACCTTTCTTGCCCGAAGAGGCAGGAGTCTGTCCTTCGCCCCATTTTTTCCAGGCAAGCATGGATTTGCAAATATGGATCCCCCTGTCGTTGACAATGTTGGTCTTTATGACACGGTTCCCGTTTGCCTCAAGGATTCTGCACAAGCTGCTGCCAAGCAGGTTGTTGCGGACGTGTCCCAAGTGGAGGGGTTTGTTTGTGTTGGGTGACGAAAATTCGACCATGACCAGTGGAGATGTTTCATCCACGTTTTTCGTCCCGAATCGGGGTGCTGCCAGCGCTTCGTTGAGGCAGGAAATCCAAAAGTCGGAATCCAATGTCAGGTTCAGGAATCCTTTGATGACATTGTAATCCTTAATCTCGGAGGTGTTTTCCATCAACCAACGACCCAGTTCATCCCCTGTTTCTTCCGGTTTCTTTTTGGATAAACGGGTGAGAGGAAACACGATAAGGGTGAAGTCTCCCGTAAATTCTTTTCTGGTCGGTTGTAGTTGTAACTGTCCGGCCACCATGGTCTGTCCGTAAAGGACATGAATGGCTTCAGTCAGTTTATTATCGATTAGTTGGTTGATGGTCATGGTTTTCAAGAATAAAATCGAGGGGCAAAGGTAGAAAAAAACCACCATGCGGCAAGGGTGGTTACAAACAAAAAGAAGCTGCGTACGGGGCAGCTTCTTTTACATGCTTGAGTTGTACTGATTATAAACCAGCAGATAATTCAGAGCCAGCCTTAAATTTTACCACTTTTTTGGCAGCAATTTTGATGGGCTTGCGGGTGGCTGGGTTAATGCCTGCGCGGGCCGCTTTTTGAGCGACGGAAAATGTACCAAAACCTACTAATGCAATTTTGTCTCCTTTCTTCAATGTTGCACCAACACTTTCAATAAAGGCATCCAATGCTTTTTTTGAGTCAACCTTGCTTAAACCGGACTTTTCGGCTATTGCACCGATTAATTGTGCTTTGTTCATAGTAGATAGATGTATAAAGTTAAACAATAAGGGTTTACGTCCATTTGCGCTTTGAGGCAAATGTAGGCTTAAAATTCAGTAATACAAGTAAAAAACATATTTTTTTAAGGCTGGTCCTGTTTTTTTGCGAAAAATACTTTTTGGTCCGACTTTCATGGTGGAATTTTGTAATTTTGTCAGGTGAGCGTGTAGTCAAACGCTTCGAACATAACGGTTTTCATATGGGTCAATTTCGTACGAATCAGGGTTTTATGTCTGGTGTCCCCGTTGTCACCAAAAACTTGATCATCATTAACGCCTTGATGTGGTTGTCAACGGTGGTGTTGGGTAGAATGGGAATCAACCTGGAACAGGTGTTGGGTCTGAGGTATATTGGTTCCAGCCATTTCATACCTACACAGCTCATCACGTACATATTCATGCACGACCCGGGCTCATTTACACACCTATTGTTCAATATGTTTGCCGTATATGTGTTTGGTCGGGTCATTGAACAGGTTTGGGGACCAAAACGTTTTTTGATCTTTTTTCTGGTAACCGGAGTAGGAGCCGGATTGGTCCAGGAATTGACATGGTACATTGACCTGCGTCCGTTTTTGCAGGCGGTCAACGATTACCTGGCGAACAATGACAGCTCCGTGCTTTCCAAATACCTGAACGTTGTGAGCGGTGTGTCTTATCCACCCGAAATGGTTGTTGCTGCCAAAAATCAGCTTCTGGACAGAATGGTGACGGTAGGAGCCTCCGGTTCTGTATTTGGCATTTTGTTGGCTTTCGGCATGCTTTTCCCCAATGCACCGTTGTACTTAATGTTCATTCCAGTACCGGTCAAGGCTAAATATATGGTAATCGGATACGGTGTGATTGAATTCTTTGCCGGCGTTTCACGTTTTTCCGGTGATAATGTGGCTCACTTCGCTCATCTGGGTGGCATGTTGTTCGGCTTCTTCATGATTCGTTACTGGAAAAAGAAAGGTATTGGCAATGGCTTCTTTTTGGGATAAGCTGGTTTCTTTTTATAAACGGGGAAACGTCGTGTCCCGTTTAATTATGGTCAATGCCGGCGTTTTCCTGCTGGTAAGGATCTTTTTTGGCATACTGGGACTTTTTCACGTAGATGACAAGCTCTGGATGGACTGGTTGCTGGTTCCTGCCGGATTCTCAGAGCTTTTGAACAGGCCTTGGACTGTTCTCACATACTTATTTGTGCACTACAACTTGATGCACCTGTTGATGAACATGGTATGGCTGTACGTTTTCGGCCTTTTTCTTCAACGTTGGTTTTCATCATCCCAGTTGATTGCACATTATGTTTTAGGTGGAATGACAGGAGCGGTGTTGTTTATCGTTGGAAACCAAATGCTAGTTTCTTCGGGGGATGCCTCATCGCAGGCGCCGCTCATCGGTGCTTCGGCTTCTGTGATGGCAATTTGTGTGGCTGCGGCCGTTTACAGGCCAAATGAACCGATATCATTGTTTCTTGTGGGGACGTTGAAGCTTAAATACCTGGCACTGATCATGATTGGTTTGGACCTGCTTGGATTCAACCCCGACAGCATGGGTGTAGCTTTTGCTCATCTGGGTGGAGGGTTGTACGGATTGACGGCAGGATTGATGGCCAAACGGGGAATGAATATGGTTGGCTGGTTCGACCGACTTGTTTATCGTTACTCGCTTAATACCTCCATTTTCAATTCAAATAAACAGAAAGGGCCTAGAATGAAGGTTAAGTACAAACGTTCAAGAAAAGAAACGACCAATCGAACCGTGGATGTCGATCAAGCCTATCGTAATCGAAAGAGAGAAGATGAAGGTCGATTGGATGCGATTTTGGACAAAATTAAACAATCAGGATACGACAGTCTTTCTACAGACGAAAAGAAGCAATTGTTTGACATGAGTAACCGTTCAAATCAGTAATCTTTCAATGAGAAAACCCTCGAAACCATCTTTCACTTATGTGATTCACCGTTTGCTGCATTCGGTGTTACTGATTGTGAATGTGAGTGTCGTGTTGCTGTTGTTGTTGACAGGTTACGCCTACAAACTGAATCCGGCTACGTCTCCTATTCTTTCCCTGTTGTGTTATGCCTTTCCTTTGGTTGTATTGGTAAATGCGGCTTTTTTTGTGTTTTGGTTGTTTCGTTTCAAGTTGTGGCTGTTGATTTCTTTGGCCGGCATACTACTGACCATTGGATCCTGTCGTGTTTGGTTTCCGGTCAATGCTGAACGCGAACACGCGGAAGGGGATACACTTAGAATAATGACCTTCAATGTTATGTACCTTGATTTTTTAAAAGACACAGAAAAGGAAGGTCTACATCCCGTAATTGATTACATCGCGCAAAGCGGAGCTGATATTGTGTGCCTGCAGGAAGTTGGAACGGATTTCTTACATACCCGTTTGAAAGACAAAAAAACAAAAAAGGCATTAAAGGCATATCGTTACGTATTGTCCGGCTCTTCTGAAGGAAGGTATTCAGTTGTTTGCCTTTCGAAATATCCGGTGGTTTCTCGACATCGGATTGATTACGAAAGTCTTTCGAACTCATCTTACCGATATGATTTCCTTATTCATGGTGATACAGTCACTGTTATAAACAACCATCTGGAATCCAACAAGTTGAACAGGATGGAAAAGGATCATTACACCAACTTGTTAAAAAATGGCGCCGAGTCTGAAGAATTAACCAAAATTGCCGAGTTGTTGGGTTCCAAAGTTGGTTCTGCCACATCAATCCGTGCAGAACAGGCACAGGCTGTGGCCAAAGAAATCAGTGAATGCACGAATCCTGTTATTGTTTGCGGTGATTTTAACGACATTCCGGGTTCGTATGTGTACCATACTATTGCCAACGGATTATCCGATGCTTGGGTCAAGAAAGGTACAGGTTGGGGAAATACGTTTCACGAAAGCTTGTTTCTGTTTCGAATCGATTATATCCTGCATACCCCCGGTATCAAAACCGTAGAAGTAAAACGGGACAAGGTGAAGCTATCCGATCATTACCCCTTGATAGCCACGTTGGAATTGTGATGGAAGCAACCTCATTTGCGGATGTGTTGTTGCCTTTACCATTGGAAGGCTCTTTTACGTACCAAGTACCGGCCGACTTGTTGCCTGTATTGCGGGTTGGTAGCCGGGTGCTGGTTTTCCTAGGCAACAACAAACAAATGACAGGAATTGTCTTGTCCATTCACCAACAAAAGCCGGCCGCATCACGCATCAAATCTATCGTGAAAGTCTTTGATCATTCTTCTGTCATAGGCGAAAAGACACTGGATTTCTGGTCATGGATTGCATCCTATTATTGCTGCACGATGGGAGAAGTGATGAATGCAGCTTTACCCGCCGGACTGAAACCCTCAACCACAAACGATGAAAAGTGGCAAAACCCTTCTAAAAAAGTAGAAACCTATGTGCGTTTGAGTTCCGAATATCAAACCAGTGACGACGCATGGATCAATGTATTTGCCGGATTGACCAAGGCCAAAAAACAAGCATTGCTGTTGAGGGGATTTTTAGAGTTAACAAACACGTGTGTCATGAAGGGTGGGGTCAGAATGATCCTGCGTAAAACGTTATTGAACGAAACGGCGTCCAGTGCGGCAATATTGAAGCAGTTATGCGAACGTGGAATATTGATTTGTTTTGATGAACGACTATCCAACGATTCCTTTCAAGAAGAAACAACCGTATTGCCTACCTTGACGGTGCATCAGGAAAAAGCGCTGAGTAACCTCAAAGAACAGTTTGGCACAAAACCAGTTTGCCTGTTGCATGGGTATACCTCTTCCGGTAAGACAGCCATATACCTGCACTTGATTCGAGAATGTATGGAGGAAGGTTCGCAGGCTCTTTTTCTCGTGCCGGAAATTGCATTGACCACACAGTTGGCCGAAAGGTTGAGGGGTGCTTTGGGCACACAACTATGCATGTATCACTCGGGTTTGTCTGAACAGGACAGGTTGGAGGTTTGGCGTCAACTTCAGCAGGAAAATGGATGCAAGGTAATATTGGGTGTTAGATCTTCCATTTTCCTGCCGTTCAAGAAATTAGGATTGGTTGTTGTCGATGAGGAACACGATGCCAGTTACAAGCAACAAGATCCTGCACCTCGTTATCATGCGAGAAATGCTGCTCTTGTACTCGCATCATTGCATGGTGCCAAAACGGTGTTGGGATCGGCCACTCCTTCGTTGGAAAGTTATGCCAGGTGCCTGATGGGACAATATGGACTGACTGAATTGTTTCATCGCTATGCGGACACGCAACCTCCCGAGGTTTTTACTGTAGATGTCAAGGACCTTAAACGAAGGAAGCGGATGAAATCCATTTTGTCTCCGCCACTCATGGAAGCAATGCAAACGGCCTTGAATGCCGGTGAGCAAGTCATACTGTTTCAGAATCGCCGGGGTTTTGCTCCCATGATTACCTGCAAAGTGTGTGATTGGGTTCCTCGATGTCCGCGGTGCGAAGTGGCATTGACATATCACAAGCAACTTGGGCGACTAACCTGTCATTATTGCGGTCTGGAACAGGATCTTCCTGTTGTATGTCCCTCTTGTGGTGAACCCAAACCTTCATCAGTCGGTTTTGGAACTGAACAGGTGGAAGAGGAGGTTAACCGGTTGTTTCCCGAAGTACAGACGCTCAGGCTTGATGCCGATACGTCCAGGAGCCTGGCTGCCTGCACACGCTTATTGCAACAATTTCAATCGGGGAAGGCGCAGGTGTTGGTTGGAACTCAGTTGGTTTCCAAGGGATTTGATTTCAGTCGTGTCAGCCTCGTTGGCATTCTGAATGCGGACCAGATGTTGTCATTCCCTGATTTCAGGGCCCACGAACGGGCGTTTCAGTTAATGGCCCAGGTAGGTGGTAGAGGTGGACGCCATGGTAAAAGGGGGCGAGTTATTATTCAAACCTCACATCCAGACAACACCATTATCCAACAGGTAGTGAATCAGGATTTCAACGGTTTCTTCAACGAGGAAATGTCTGTGAGGCGAATGTTTGCTTATCCCCCTTATACCCGCATTATCCACGTGTCTTTTAGAGATATTGACGGCAACGTGGTGAAAAATGCGGCTGAATACGCTGCACAACGGTGCAGACACTTTTTTGGAGATAGACTGCTCGGGCCGGACAAGCCACCGGTTTCACGTGTCAGAAATTTTCATAGACAATCGTTGTACATAAAACTGGATCTTTCTTCGTCAATGTTGGAAGCTAAGCAGCTATTGTATGGAATTCGCGACGAAATGAAAAAAATTAGAGCGTTTCGAACGGTTCAGGTGGTTTTTGACATTGATCCTGTCTAACGTAGTTATTTTTTTTACTTTTGCATCCAACCACTGAATGAGTGACTTTTTAGTTAAAACTTAGATATTACCTTAATGATCCGAAACATTCCTTTGTTTACCCGGTCAATGTTATTGGCAATGTCCGTGAGCTTGATTTTTCAGTCTTGTGAAGAAGATGATGATGATGTAAGCGTGACCCCAAAGACCTATCTAGTTGAAAATGTGACCTCGACGTCTGCTACGGTACGTAACACCGTGATTGTCACAGGGGGAAAACTGGAAGAGGCTGGCCTGTGTTTTTCTAGTACAACAAACTTGCCTACCGTTTCAAACAGCCGCACTATCTCTTCAAACGGTTCTCTGACCGATTTTACTGTTACAATGACGGGACTGAGCAAGGATTCTGTTTACCGTTATGTTGCATATGCTACGTTGGGAGGCAAAACGTATTACGGTGCTGTATATGCGTTCAGACCCGTCGATACGGATATTGAAAAAGATATGGTTTTGGTGGAGGGAGGACAATACTGGATGGGAGCTACCCAAGAACAGGAGCCGTTTGCAAATGATATCGAGAAGCCAATGCATTTGGTTACAATAAGCAACTTCAAGGTAAGCAAGTACGAAGTAACGACCACTCAGTTTGTTGTTTTTCTAAATAGTAGGAAAATATCCAAAGGCGGGTCTGGAATGACACGTTCCGGAAAAAGCCACGCCTATTTTTTCGCTATGTCTAAAAATATCTATTTTGACTCCGACTCTAGCTGTTGGCGTGTAGTGAGTGGGTATGAAGATTGTCCGATGACAAATGTGACCTGGTATGGAGCTGACGAATTTTGCAGATGGGCAGGAGGGCAATTGCCCACCGAGGCTCAATGGGAATATGCGGCCAGAGGGGGTAAATACAGTGGAGGATTTGTCTATAGTGGAGACGCCGTACTTGATATAGTGGCATGGTATGCGTCAACGACCAACAATCAGGATGGAATTGAGTATTATGCGCAGCCTGTAGGCGGAAAAAAACCAAATGAGCTTGGATTGTACGACATGTGTGGCAACGTTTGGGAATGGTGCAACGATTGGTATGCGTTGTATTCATCTAAAGCTCAGGCAGATCCTATCGGCCTGGCCGACAAGGATGCTGAAATAGCCACGTCGCCCGAAAAGGTGAGGCGAGGCGGAGGTTGGGCCGACGTAAATGCCAAAAGCCTTCGTGTAAGTAACAGGAGTAAAAACACACCAGTATCGTATTCGGGTTCTGTAGGATTCCGAATAGCATCAAAAGAATAAAGCAGGACGTTGTATGCTCCTGCTTTATTGGTAAGTTTAGGCTTTTCGTTCCAATCGCTTACGTATAGATGCAGCAATGGTTTCCATCTCTGATGGTTCAAGAGATAGTTTTGGATTTGAGAAAAGCAAATCTGACTCTTTTTGTATTGGAATCAGGTGTATGTGTGCGTGAGGCACTTCAAGCCCGATGACGGCCAAACCGATGCGTTTGCAGGGTATAGCTTCCTTTATGGCGACGGCTATTTGTTTGGCAAATACATTGATGTCTGCTACGTCAGAGTCAGATAGATCAAACAAGTAATCTGTTTCCTCTTTGGGAATAACCAACGTATGCCCCTTTGTCAAGGGGCGGATGTCAAGAAAGGCAAAAAAGCGGTCATTCTCGGCAATTTTATAGCAGGGTATCTCCCCTGCGACAATCCGGCTGAATATGCTTGCCATAAAAATTATTTTGCGAGTTCAATTTTCTTGATTTGTAAACTCAGTACACCGGCAGGTACGGTAATTTCAACAATATCTCCCTCGCGTTTTCCAAGAAGACCTTTCGCAATGGGGGTGCTGACTGAAATCTTGCGCTCCTTCAGATTGGCCTCCGAGTCAGAGACAATGGTGTATTCCAATTCTTGCTTCGTCTTGGTGTTGACCAGCGTCACCGTGGTCAGGATTTGAACAGAGTCCGTATTGATACGGCTTTCGTCCAGAATTCGCGCGTTGAGGAATAGTTCCTTGAGTTGGGAAATTTTCATCTCCAGCATACCCTGGGCTTCTTTGGCCGCATCGTATTCTGCATTTTCCGACAAATCGCCCTTGTCGCGCGCGTCAGCTATCTGTTGTGAGATTCGTGGGCGTTCCACTGTCTCCAAATGTTCAATTTCTTGTTCTAATCTCTTGTAACCGTCTACGGTCATGTAACTAACTGCCATGGATGGGTCCTCCTTACGATCAATTGTTTCGGTTAGTAAAAAATAAAAAAGAATTCCGGCCCTAGACCGGAACTCTCATTATCTAATCGCAAATCTAATAAATATTTACGTTGTTGTCAAGTGCCTCTAGGCTGTTTTTAAACATTTTTCACAGCAGCCCCTCTATCCGTTTCTGTAGGTCTTTCGTCGGAATATCCCTGCAGATGATGGTTCCCTTCCTGTCAATCAGGAAAAAGCTGGGAAGTTGTGTGATGTTGTAAGTCCCAAGCAACGGCGACTCAGTTCCTCTGGTTTCCCTGACGCATGTCCAAGGCAAGTTAGAAGCTCCTGTCTTCCAAAAGTGAACATCCGAGTCGAATGAAACCTGGTAAATGGCAAATCCTTTTTGGTGAAAGGATTCGTACAATTCCCGCAAATACATGGTTCGACTGGGCGAAAAATCGGTTTGGTATGCCGTGAAGTCAAGCAGGATGACCTTTCCCTTGAGTGAACTCAATGGTATGATTTTGTTGAATACATCTGGAAGTTCAATTTCAAAGAAAGTAGCCTTATTCACTTCCACAACTTTGATGTTTGATGCATTTTTGGCCCGTCGTAAGGCCCGAACGGCCGGAAGTGCCAGATTGATCAGGTGCTTGGTGCGGTCGGCATCTTGGTAGTAGGTGTCCCATGCGGTCGCAACGGCCGCGTAACAGGCGTTGTCATCCGAATCGTAGGGGTCGAACAGCAGGTAATCGTAGTAGCGTTGAAAAAGGGCAAAATAGGCGGCCGGAGAAAGCGGGTTTTCTAAAATGACTTTCCTGGACTGTTTTCTGTTTGCTGCAAACAAATCTACGAGGGCTCTCTGATAATCCAAATCAGACAAGTTTCCATTTTTTTTCACCTGCATCAACGAGTCAGCCTTGCGGAGGGTAATCCCTTGCTGGATGGATAACTCACGAATGCGTTCGCAAGGCCTCGAGCCCTTGATCAAGTATGTCTTCCCGAATTGTTTTCCGTTCTCCGTCACTGTTACCGTACGCGGTGAATCGGAAGCCAGGTGGATGTATCGCTTGTCGATACGTAGGCGATAAAATTCAGGAGCATCCGTAAGCAAGGTCTTGAAATGAAACCGACCAACTTCGTTCAACTCAATGGAATCGAGAACGTCGATGGCGTTCAGTCCAAAACGTTCGAAATAGAGCATCTTTCCTTCAGCAAGACTTATTTTCCCTTCCACAACAAAAGTCGGTTTTTTGTTGCATCCTACAAGGAAGGACAGGCACAACAGTGCGCATATGGACAGTATTTTATTGCTCATGGGACTTGTTTCGGGGAACAAACCTAAGGATTATTGTCATCATGGCCAAACGAATGGGGGTAAAAAGCGGACATGTCGGATTCTTTTTATACCTTTGCACGATTTTTAGTGTTTAGAACAAAGACAATTAACAAAGACGTTTTTTTTATGATCAACCCAATTGTCAAGACGATTGATTTAGGTGATGGAAGGTCCATTACCATTGAAACCGGAAAATTGGCCAAACAGGCAGACGGATCTGTCATGGTTCGCATGGGCGACACGATGTTGCTGGCAACTGTTTGCGCCAATCAAGATGCCACTCCGGGTACGGATTTTATGCCGCTGCAAGTGGAGTACAAAGAAAAATTTGCTGCCTCGGGTCGTTTCCCCGGTGGTTTTACTAAACGCGAAGGTCGTGCCGGTGATTCTGAGATCCTGGTTTCCAGGTTGGTAGACCGTGTATTGCGTCCGCTCTTTCCGGACGATTTCCACGCCGATACGATTGTAAACGTAATCTTGTTCTCTGCCGATGGTGAAGACATGCCCGATGCTCTGGCCGGTTTGGCCGCTTCGGCAGCGTTGGCCGTTTCTGATATACCCTTCAACGGGCCTATTTCCGAGGTGCGCGTTGCCCGCATTGATGGCAAATTCAAAGTCAATCCTACCTTTTCCGAACTGGAGAATGCCGACATGGACATCATGGTGGGTGCCACGATGGAAAACATCATGATGGTAGAAGGCGAAATGGAAGAGGTGCAGGAAGCCGATTTGCTCGAAGCACTCAAGGTAGCCCACGAAGCCATCAAGGTTCAATGTCAAGCACAACTTGAATTGACACAACTGGTTGGCAAAGCGGTTAAGCGTACCTACTGCCACGAAGTGAACGATGAAGATCTGAAAAAAGATATTTGGGATAAGACATTCAAACAAGCCTACGCTGTTGCTGCTTCCGGAAATACCGACAAACACGCGCGCGTTGCTGCTTTTGAAAACATCCTGAAAGCATACAAGGAAGCCATGGACCCTGAAGTGCTGGCTCAAAAAGGTGAGATGGTGGGACGCTACTACCACGCTGTGGAAAAAGAAGCCATGCGTCGTTGCATCCTGGATGAAGGCAAACGCCTCGATGGTCGCAAGACCACGGAAATCCGTCCTATTTGGTCGGAAGTGGATTACCTTCCCGGATGTCATGGTTCAGCCATTTTCACCCGTGGTGAAACTCAATCGCTGACTTCAGTCACATTGGGTACAAAGATGGACGAAAAGATGATTGATGATGTATTGAATCAGGGAAAGGAACGCTTCCTGCTCCATTACAACTTTCCTCCCTTCTCAACCGGTGAAGCCCGTGCCAGCCGTGGTGTAGGCCGTCGCGAGATTGGTCACGGAAACCTGGCACACCGTGCCATCAAAGGCATGTTGCCCAAAGGCTATCCTTACGTGGTTCGCGTAGTTTCCGATATCCTCGAATCGAACGGTTCGTCTTCCATGGCCACCGTTTGCGCCGGCACACTGGCGTTGATGGATGCAGGTGTTACTATTAAGAAACCTGTTTCAGGTATTGCCATGGGTTTGATATCCGAAAACAAGGGAAAGAAATTTGCTGTCTTGTCAGATATCCTGGGTGATGAAGATCATTTGGGCGATATGGACTTTAAGGTGACCGGAACGAAAGACGGTATCACCGCCACCCAGATGGACATCAAAGTGGACGGTTTGAGCTACGAAATTTTGGAAACCGCATTGTTACAGGCTCGTGAAGGTCGTATGCACATTCTTGGAAAAATCACCGAGACACTGGCTGAACCCAGAGCAGACCTCAAACCGAATGCACCGCGTATCGAAGTGATTTGGATTCCCAAGGAATTCATCGGTGCCGTAATCGGCCCTGGTGGAAAAATCA
>CAYTIY010000064.1:0-3076 GCA_964438045.1 uncultured Bacteroidales bacterium
ACTGCCAACATCCTGAATGCAGCCCTGATCCGCTACGAAGATGTTGAAAAAATCGACAACCTGAACAACGACCAAAAGGCCGAAATCATCCAAAAAGAAATCGAAGAAGCCACAGCGCTCGAATTGCCGGCCATGGAACAAAACCTACCCATCATCGCCACCATCTCCACCCTCGGTACCTTGTTCGGTCTGTTGGGAACAGTACTTGGTATGATCCGTTCATTCGCCGCTTTGGCAAACGAAGGTGCTCCTGACTCACTGGCTCTTTCAACCGGTATTTCTGAAGCCCTTATGAACACGGCTCTCGGTATCGGTACCGGTGCTTTGGCCATTATTTTCTACAATATTTTCGCGCAAAAAGTACAAGGTATCACCAACGCTGTTAACGAAATTGGTTTTGCCATTGGCCAAACCTACTCAAAGAAACACCTCGGATAATAGAATGCGTTTATACGTTTTTGATAATCACGTTGTAAACCATTTAAAGAAAACACATTATGTCCAAGGTTAAAACAAAAAAGCACAGCACGTTCATCGACATGACGGCGATGAGTGATGTGACTGTACTCTTGCTGACATTCTTCATGTTGACAGCCAACTTCATTCCGAAAGAACCCGTGCAACTCATTACGCCCGGATCCATCTCGGAAGCGAAGATTCCCGATGCCAATATCATGACCGTGCTCGTCGACCCGACGGGACGCGTGTACCTGACAATGGACAGAAAGGATAACAAACTGGCCGTTCTTGAGGAAATGGGCAAAACGTACGGCATCACCTTCACGCCGGAGCAAAAGGCATCATTCGCGGCTCAACCCATCATCGGAGTCCCCGTAACCACGTTACCGGACTTCCTGAACAGACGGATTGAAGATCAGGACAAGATTCTCAAGCAATACAGCATTCCTGCCGACAGCACCAACAACCAGTTCAAGCAATGGGTTCAGTTTGCCGTAGCTGCCAATAAGGAACTCAACATTGCCATCAAGGCTGATGAAAGTACACCTTATCCGCTTATTGACGGAGTACTGACCACATTGCAGGAACTCAAGCAATACCGTTATCACCTGATAACCAAACTTGACGCTGCAAATTAAGATTCAGGAACGTTTCCCTGGATACGTTCCTTGCAAACACAATTAATAAATAGTACTACATATGGCAGAAGTAAATACTGGCGATAGCGGGGAAGCCAAAAAAGGCAAACCGAAAAAAATGACGCTTCGCGTGGACTTTACGCCAATGGTGGACATGAACATGTTGCTTATCACATTCTTCATGTTTGCTACCTCATTGGCTAAACCGCAAGCAATGGAAATCGCCATGCCAGTCAAGGAAGACATCACTAAAGAGGAAAAAAGCAAGGTGAAGGACGACAAGGCCATCACCATCCTTCTTGGAAAGGATAATAATGTTTACTACTTCTTTGGAATGCCTGCCGATATCATGCAAGACCACTCCAAATTCCACGCTGCCACCTACGGCGGCCTGGATGATGCCAACAGTCTTCGCACCATGCTGGCCAAGCGCAACAGGATCGCAATGGAAAAGATTGCCCGGTTGAAGGATATGAAAGATCGTAAACAAATCAAAGAAGCTGATTACAAGGAACAAGTCAGTAAGATCAAAAACGCAAAGGATGGTCAGGTTGTCATTATCAAACCGACCGACGATTGTACCTACGTGAACCTGATCAATGCACTCGACGAGTTGGCCATCTGCAGCATCGGAACTTATGCGATCGACAACCCTTCAGAAGGTGACCTTTGGCTGATCAAGAACAAGGAATCGGGAGGCAAACTGGCAGAAGAATCTGATTTCGGTACGACTTCCGATACTAAAAAGTAACGTTTCACCATTTTAATACGTTAAATCGTGGCTAAAGAAATTAATATTAATTCAGCGGAGTGGTTGGAACTTGTCTTTGAAAACAAAAACAAGAACTACGGGGCATACCGCATGCGCAATACCTCAGGGAAGCGCCACCGGAATGCCTTGATCCTGGTTTTTCTGTTTGTCTGTTTCATTGCATTGCTACCTACGCTGATCAAGACTATTGAAAGTCTAAGACCCAAACACGAGGCAGTTACGGAAGTTCGTAACATCACCGAGCTCAAACTCGAAGAGCAGGTCAAGGAAGAGAACATTGTTGAACAACAGGACGCTCCCCCGCCCCCTCCATTGAAGAGCACCATTCAGTTTACCGTTCCCGAAATCACCACTGAGGAAATCCCTGAAGACGAGGGTCTTATGGCGCAAGAAGACATTGCTGCTACCAAGACTCAGATCTCAGTGGCAACCGTAGCTGGTACAGACGAGGAAACAGGTGTTGACATCGCCGACCTTGAAAACCACAAGGTGGCTGTGGAAGAGCAGGTGTTGACTTCCGTGGAAGTGATGCCTCAGTTTCCCGGCGGTGACGAAGAGTTGATGAAGTATATCTCGTCAAACCTCAAGTATCCGCAGGTTGCCCAGGAGATGGGCGTTGAAGGTCGTGTGACATTGCGGTTCGTTGTCAACAAGTCAGGTGAAGTTGGAGGAGTCGAAGTGGTTCGTTCCCTTGACCCCGCCTGCGACAAAGAAGCAATGCGCGTGATCAGGAGCATGCCCAATTGGATTCCGGGTAGACAAGGTGGTCGTAACGTATCGGTTTACTATACGATACCCATTTTGTTCAAACTCAACAAATAATCACACCTAATACAATCAGACAGCAGGAAAGAGCGCTCAACCGGCGAATTCTTTCCTGCTGTCAACGTTACTATGGCACGGAAAACGCTGCTCTCATTTCGATTGATCTGGGGTATTCTCATGGTCGTCATCTACGTTGGAATGTTCTACTTGTTGGTATTCACCACCCTGTTCGGACAATTCACACCAGTCCTACGTTACATTTTCGGTTCGATATTCCTACTCTATGGCATTTTCAGGGCCTGGAAGATCTGGACCAACAAAGGTTGACACGCTAGTAGTCCGCTAACATTTTTTCACTGTTCATTAACAGAATAATTGATAACTTAGCACGTTCATACACTACATGTAACCATGAAATCGATCGTCCTCCTTTTGTTGTCTT
>CAYTIY010000064.1:3086-14377 GCA_964438045.1 uncultured Bacteroidales bacterium
CCGTAAACCGACCGTCATGCGCACGGATACCATGACCAGCGGTGTTGCCAAGGTAGCCATTGATGAAACCTGCCTTCCGTTTATGCGAGAGGAAGTTGGTGTTTTTGAAAGCATCAACAACGATGCAGACATTCAAGAACAGTACATGTCGGATGAAGAAGCCATCAGTTTGTTATTGAAAGACAGTATACGCCTGGCAGTCACATCCAGAGATTTCACGCAAGCCGAAAAAGACAGGCTCAAGGAAAACAAATTATTGTCGCGTTCCATCAAAATTGCGCTGGACGCTGTTGCTCTGATCATCCACGGGAGCCGAACGGACACGTTGATCGGTGTTCCAACCCTGAAAAAGATGTTGACCGGATCGATTACCGAATGGAGCCAGGTGGTACCCGGATCCAAACTGGGAAAAATACGCATCGTATTCGACAAACCGACCTCCAGCACCGTCCGTTTTCTGCAAGAAAAAGTCTGTGAGAACGAACCGTTTGGTGAAAACATCAAGGCCATGCCCTCGAGTGAGGAAGTCATCGACTTCGTTTCGAAGACACCCGGTGCGCTTGGCATTGTTGGAGCCGCCTGGGTCAGTGATCCCACCGATACCCTGAGCCTCACGTTCATCGACAAGATCAGGGTCATGGCCGTCAGTCCGTTTGAAGATGCCAGAGAGGACAACAGTTACCTGCCTCAGGCCGCCTGGATTGCCATGAAATATTATCCCCTTACACGAGACATCTACATGTTGACATCCGATGCCCCCAATCACCTTCCTTCCGGTTTTATGAACTTTGTTGGCGGAGACAAGGGACAACGGTTAATCCTCAAGTCAGGCATAGTTCCGGCCAACCGACCCATGCGGGTTGTTTCCATGAAACCCGAATAACACAAAACTGTAAACTATAAACCAATAAACGCACATACAAGCATGAAGAGAAACACCCTTACCGTACTCATCTGTCTGTTTGCCTCGGTCTATCTGACGGCGGCCAACTACGGAGTTGACCATTTCGCCATGGGCGAATACACCCTTGCCAAAAAATGGTTTGAGCAACAACTAACCCAGAACCCGGTTGAATCAAACTACTACCTGGGGGAAATTGCCTTCAAGGAAGGCAATGCGGATGCTGCTCGCTCCTTTTTCGACAAGGGACTCGCAACCGACCCCACTTCAGCCCTGAACATGGTCGGAAAGGGAAAGACGCTGCTGAAATCAAGTCAAAAAGAAGCTGAAGCACTGTTCTCAGCCGCTTTGAAGAAAAACAAAAAGGACGTCACGGTTCACCTGGCCATTGTTTCGGCCTACAAGGACAACGGAATGGCCGAACAGGCTGCCGCTCGTTTGAACGCTGCCAGAAAGGCCGGCAAGAACTCACCCCTTTTGTTTATCTACGATGGTGACGAGTTGATGCAAGGCACCAGCGAAACCAAGGTGCAGGATGCAGCCGCCAAATACAGCCAAGCCATGTACTTTGACACCGAAAACGCCGTGGCGCAGATGAAATACGCCCAAGTTTACCTGTTGACCGACAGTTACGACATTCCCATCGAAACCGAAAAAAAAGTATTGGAAGCACATCCCGACTACACCATAGCCATCAGGGATTTGGCCGCCGCTTATACCAACAAGGGTGTGTACAAATCGGCTATCGAGAATTACAAAAAGTACTTTGAACTGGGATACTACACCATCAACGACATCCGCCGTTTTGCGCAGTCCTACTACTTCTCCGAAGAATATGAAGAAGCCATAAAGCTAATTAGTGAGGGATTGAAACAGGAACCGGATCATTTCGTATTGAACCGTCTTCGCATGTGGAGTGCCTCTAAGTTAAAAGATTCCCTGGGGCTTGATTATGCCAAGAAATTCTTCTCGCTTCGTTCCGGACAAGGAGAAGAAGCCAATTTCATCTACAAGGATTACCTGGCATACGCCGTTATTCTGGCTGACACCGGTCGTTTCGATGAAGCATTGGCGCAGTACGAAAAAATATTGAGCAACCAGGAAGAACAACTGGACAAGGGTGAAGTCTACGAAGAACAGGCCGGATGCTACACCAAGATGAAGGAATATGCCAAGGCCGGCGAAACGTATGATAATTATATCATGACATACGGCAAGGAAGGCACAAAACCCAGCATCTTCTTCGAACAAGGCCGTTCCTTCTACTATGCCGCTTCAGCCGTCCGCAAGGATTCAACGGAAGCAGGCAAGGCGTTGTTGGTCGAATACGTAACCAAGGCGGATTCAGCCTTTGCACAGACAACCCGTTTGTCTCCTGACAGCTATGTGGGTTACATGTGGCGCGGTAACACCAATGTGATGCTTGATCCCGAGTCGACCAAAGGTTTGGCAAAGCCGCATTATGAAGCTGCCATCGCTACAATCATGAAGAAAGTGGAAGCCGGTGAAGTGTTGACTACTGGTTACAAGAACCAACTTTCTCGTGCTTACCTGTACTTGGCCGTTTATTATTACTATGCCAACGACAAAGCCAATTCGGTGCTGTATTGTTCTAAGGTGCAGGAAATAAACCCGACAGAAAAAGTGACCAAAGCTATTCTTGATGAATATAAGAAACAAGAAACGGCTCCGGCTCCTGCCAATTAAACTGAAATTCTACCTAAAAAAAATGAGGGCGCTTTCATCACGAAGGCGCCCTATTTTTTGGAGTATCGTACTCCAATCCACTCCTTAGGTTGTTGATACAAAGGTAATCCCCAGGTTGTCTTTACTACAGAAAAAAACCTTAGATAATCTAAGGCAAACCTTATTTAACCTTAGATTGACAACAAATTCCGTTCTTGAAAAACGCTTCACTTCATGCAGTCGCGTAGGAATTGACCCGTATAGCTTTCAGAACAGGCTATTATGCCTTCAGGAGTGCCTTCATAGACCACATTTCCACCCGATTGACCTCCTTCAGGACCCAAATCGATGAGGTGATCCGCCTGTTTGATTATTTCCAGGTTGTGTTCAATGATGATAACCGTGTGCCCCTTCTCAATCAATGCATTCAACGCCTTCATCAATACACGGATGTCGTGAAAATGCAGACCGGTGGACGGTTCATCAAACACATAAATGGAAGGTTCGGGATGATCCGCACTCAGGTAATATGCCAGCTTGACGCGTTGACTCTCCCCGCCCGACAGGGTTGACGAGGGTTGACCCAGCTTGACGTAACCCAGGCCTACATCCTGTAACGGCTTTAACCGTTTAACGATGCGCTTTTCCTGTGGTCCAATCTTTTCTTCAAAGAATGCAATGGCCTGATTGACGGTCATGTCCAATATATCGGAAATGTCCTTATCTCGGTATCGCACGTCCAACAAATCTTGTTTGAATCGTTTTCCGTGACACGCGTCACACGGCAACCTCAGGTCGGCCATGAATTGCATTTCAACTGTTATGGTTCCTTCGCCCTGACATTCCTCACACCGTCCTCCGGCAACATTGAACGAGAAATGAGAAGCCGTGTAACCCATTTGTTTGGCCAGCGGTTGATCGGTGTATAACTTGCGAATCTCATCGTAGGCTTTCAGGTAGGTAACGGGATTCGAACGCGAGGATTTTCCAATCGGATTTTGATCCACAAATTCGATGTCCTTGACCCGATTCATATCGCCCCTGAGCTCGCCAAACAAGCCAGCTCTTTCAGTTGTCCCTCCATAGTAGCGTTTCAAGGCTGCATAGAAAACATCCCTGACCAATGAGGATTTGCCCGATCCGCTCACGCCCGTGACCACCGTCAATACATGCAGGGGAAATTTGACCGTAACCCCTTTCAAATTATTTTGCCTGGCTTCAACCACTTCGATGTAGCTGTTCCACTTACGTCTGACTGCTGGAACAGGAAAGGTTTCCATTCCCGTCAGGTAACGAATCGTGTGGCTGCGTTCAAGTATGTCCGGTGGACACATCCATTCTCCCACGTCACCTTGGAAGACCACCTCTCCTCCCAACAGGCCGGCATCGGGACCGATATCAATCAGGTAATCGGCTGCACGCATGATTTCCTCGTCGTGTTCAACCACGATGACAGTATTGCCAAATTGCTGAAGTTTTCGTAATACGGCGATGAGGCGTTGGGTATCGCGTGGGTGCAATCCGATGCTGGGTTCGTCCAAAATATAGAGTGATCCGACCAGGTTGCTGCCCAAGGAGGTTGCCAGGTTGATGCGTTGGCTTTCTCCACCGGACAACGAGGATGAAAGCCGGTTGAGTGTGAGGTATCCCAGGCCCACATCCAGCAAATAGTCGATGCGGTTGGTAATTTCCGTGAGCAAGCGCTTGGAAATGTGTCGGTCGGTTTCGTCCAGTTCGAGCCGTTCAAAAAAAAGTTTCAGCTCGACAATAGGCAGGTCGACCAATTCGGTGATGGATTTACCGCCAACCTTGACGTAGCTGGCCTGTTGTTTCAGGCGTGTTCCCTTGCAGGTAGGACAGAGTGTTTTTCCCCTGTACCTGGCTTGCATCACCCTGTATTGGATTTTGTATTGGTTTTCCTCGAGCATACGAAAAAACGCATCGAGACCATTGAAATAAGCATTACCTGTCCACACCAGCTGACGTTGTTCATCGGTGAGCTGATACCAAGGTCTGAATACAGGAAAATCAAATTTGGATGCATTCCTGACCAGCTCGTCTTTCCAGGCACTCATTTTCTCGCCCCGCCAACAATAGACCGCATCGTCGTAAATTGACAATGATTTGTTGGGAACCACCAAATCCTCATCAATACCGATAACCTTTCCAAATCCTTCGCAGGTGGGACAGGCTCCGGCCGGTGAGTTGAAACTGAATAACTGGTCCGTGGGTTCATCGAAATTCATACCATCGGCTTCAAATGACTTCGAAAAGGAAACCAGCCTGGATGTTTCATCTGTAAAGAATCGAATCTGGCAGACATTTTCACCTTCGTAAAAGGCCGTCTCAACTGAATCAGCCATACGACTGCGTGTGGATGCGTCGTAAATGACCGTCATGCGGTCGATCAGCAAACGCATTGAGGAAGCATCGGGAAGCGCTTCGGCAAATTCGGGAAGCAACAAGGTATCGATGCGCTGAAGTTCATCTTTGACCTCAATCCGTGAGAATCCCTGCTTGAGAAGCATGTCCAACTGGACGGCCAGCGTCCTTCCTGCCGGCACCACCAAGGGGCACATGATGTAAAAACGAGTATCTTCGGGATACGAAACCAATTCATTGATAACATCTTCCACCGTGTGTTTCTTAACCACGTCTCCGGAAACCGGAGACAGGGTCTTGCCGATCCGAGCAAAAAGGAAGCGCAGGTAATCGTAGATTTCAGTGGATGTTCCAACGGTGGAACGGGGATTGCGGGTATTTACCTTTTGTTCAATGGCGATAGCCGGTGGAATGCCCTTGATGAAGTCGACCTCGGGCTTGTTCATCCTTCCCAAAAATTGCCTGGCATAGGCCGACAAACTCTCCACGTATCGACGTTGACCCTCGGCGTAGAGTGTGTCGAAGGCCAGCGAAGACTTGCCGGAACCGGACAGACCCGTTATAACAACCAATTTATTGCGGGGAATGCTTACATTGATGTTTTTCAGGTTGTTGACCCTGGCTCCCCGTATGTCTATCGTAGCGTCCATTGGCTTGTGTGGAAATAATCAGCAAAAGTACGTTTTTCGGATGAGATGAAAAAGTTATCTTTGTCTCACATCCAATTCTACCTATTCTTTCATGTGTAAACGTAACTTTCTTCTGCTTTTACTGGCTTTTTGCCTGCTTCTGTCACCCGTATACGGGCAATATCCCCAAAAACGCGAGTTCAGGGGCACCTGGATTCACACAGTGGGCCAGGACAAATATGCCAGTATGAACCAAGACAGCATGAAACGGTATTTCATCACATTGTTGGACAGCTTG
The DNA here is from genome assembly GCA_964438045.1 of uncultured Bacteroidales bacterium. Taxonomy (GTDB): domain Bacteria; phylum Bacteroidota; class Bacteroidia; order Bacteroidales; family UBA1402; genus UBA8389. Next base: position 8,983 of record CAYTIY010000064.1, read on the forward strand.
CGTCTGGCAGGAGTGAATACCATCATTTTTCAGGTCAGGCCGGAAGCTGATGCCTGGTACGAGTCTTCACTCGAGCCCTGGAGCCGTTACATTACAGGAGTTCAGGGGAAAAACCCGGGTTGGGATCCGTTGAGTTTCATTGTGAAGGAAGGTCACAAACGGGCCATGGAAGTGCACGCCTGGATCAATCCGTACCGGGCACGCACGTCACCGAAAAAAGTGCTCACGCCCAACCATATGTACTTCAAGCAACCGGCTTTGTTTGTGGAATACGGCGAATACCTGTGGTTCGACCCGGGTCTTCCCGCTTCCCGCGAGCACGTGGTCAAGGTCGTGAAAGACCTCGTAAGTCGATACGACATCGATGCCGTGCACATGGATGACTATTTCTACCCCTATCCGGTAGAAGGAAAAACGTTCGGAGACGGCCAGACATTTAAGAAGTACGGCATTCCAAAGGGTTATACTGAAGCGACCAAGGCTGACTGGCGCCGCGAAAACATCAACACACTCATCAAGGAACTTCACGCCGTGGTGCATTCCACAAAACCCTGGGTCAAGTTCGGCATCAGCCCGTTTGGCATCTACCGAAACTCGGCCAATGGCACCAACGGCAGCAAGACGAACGGATTCACCAATTACGACGGACTGTATGCCGACGTCATGCTTTGGGTGAACAAGGGCTGGGTTGACTACCTGATTCCCCAGTTGTACTGGGAAATTGGTCACCGTACGGCCGATTACCTCACCTTATTGCATTGGTGGTCGGCCAACCACGGAAATGTACCCCTTTACATTGGTCAGGATGTGGTAAGGACCATCAGACCTGACAGTTCGAAACGGGGACAATTGTGGCGAAAAATGCAACTGGCTGCCCAGGAAGCGGCCGTTTCCGGTCATTGTTTCTGGCCAGCCTATGAACTGACGGGGAATTCGGGCAAGATAGTAGATAGTTTGCAGATGAAGTATTTCCGATACCCGGCCCTCCACCCCGCTGACAATCCGTACGACAGAACGCCACCTGAACCGGTTAACAACCTGATTGTTTCAAATTCGGGCAACCAGAAGGTGCTGACCTGGAATGAGCCTGAAGGTACGGGCGTTGGTGAAAAGGCTGCCTATTACGTGGTTTACGGCTTCAAGAACGGACAGAAAATAAATCTGGAACAGGCCTCCAATATAATGGCCATCGTTACGGAAAAGCGTATGGTACTGAAGCCGAAATCGACATCGACGGTTTGTGTGGTCACTGCCGTTGACCGGTTTCACAACGAAAGCAAAGGTGTAACGATCAACACGCTGTAACTGAGAAACGCCATGACTAAGACGGAAAAGGAAATCAATGATTTCACCGCTTTTATCGCTGAATACGCAACGTGTCTGTTGGGATCCGGAGTCCATACCTCGAGGGTCATCCGCAATTCAAGCCGGATTGCCGCATCCATGGGACTTTGCATCCGTATGACCACCTTTCAGAAGTCGATCATTCTGACCGTTTCCGATGAAGCCGAGACACACCTTTTGACCAAAGTGACGGAGATTCCCGGATTTCCCATCAACTTTGAGTTCAACTCCGAACTCAGTTCACTGAGTTGGGAAGCTTTTGACAAACACCTGTCGCTTGAAGAATTGCGACTTCGCTTTGAGCGCATCAAATCGAAACCCAGGATGAACCGGTGGTTGGTTATCTTGCTGGTAGGATTGGCCAACGCGTCATTTTGCCGGCTTTTCGGGGGTGACTGGGGTGCCATGCTGGTTGTCTTTGTCTCCACCATGATCGGATTCTTCTTACGTCTGGTGTTGCAACAACGAGGAGTCAACCATTTTATCGTCTTTACGACCTCTGCTTTCGTGGCTTCTTTCTGCGCCTCGTCGGCCCTGCTCTTTGATGCCACAGCCGAGACCGCCATTGCAACCAGCGTACTTTACCTGATACCCGGGGTTCCTCTCATCAACGGGGTCATCGACATTTTGGAAGGTCATACCCTGACCGGAGGATCGCGCCTGATTCAGGCTTTCCTATTGATCACGTGCATCGCTATCGGTCTGTCCTGTTCGTTGTTCATCTTTCAAAACATCCTGCCATGATGGTAATGGACATTCTCATTGACGGCTTGTTGGCCGCTGTTGCCGGTATCGGTTTCGGTGCAATTTCCCATCCACCCAAACGTGCCTTCCTGTTCATCGCTATTCTGGCCGCCATTGGCCACGGACTCCGCTTTTACCTGATGCAGTCGCTGCACCTGGACATCGCCACCGCCTCATTTTTCGCATCCCTTGTGATTGGAGGGTTTAGCATGTGGTTCGGACGCCTGTCATATTGCCCCATCACGGTGTTGTACATCCCGGCGTTGTTACCCATGGTGCCTGGCATGTATGCCTACAAATCGGTGTTGGCCCTCATCAAGTTCATGCGTCACCAAAAGGAGACAGAAACAGCTGCCGGTTTCATGCAGGAAATGTTCTCAAACGCCGTGGTAACCTTCAGCACGGTCTTTTTACTGGCTCTGGGAGCCACCCTGTTTATCTTCTTCTTTCCAAAACGCGCCTACTCGATGACGAGGAAGACGTCTGAAATCAGTTGACAATCCGGACATCGACCTTGCTCTTTGTATCCGCTGCTGAAGCGGCGCAATGGAACGTGTAGGTATCCGGTTCCAATTTCCAGGCATGTTTGGCCTCATCGAAAAAGGCCAGATCATTGGCATTGATTTCCAGTGAAACGGTTTTTTGCTCTCCGGCTTTCAGGAACACTTTCTGAAAGGCTTTCAGCTCCTTGACGGGTCGCAGCACAGACGGATGTTGCTGGCTGGCATAGATCTGCACCACCTCGGCACCGTCTACCTTGCCCGTATTCTTAACCGTCAGCGTCAACTGGATGGTTTCGCCTGCTTTGCATTGGTTGTAGGAGGCGCGGAGCTTTCCGTATTCAAACGTGGTGTAGGATAATCCAAAACCAAACGGGAACAGTGGCGCTATTTGTTTGGCCTCGTGCCAACGATAGCCAACCAGGATATCTTCTTTATAGGTTTGCTTGCCTTTTTCTCCGGGAAAAGAGGAAATACCGAACGACATGGCACCGTTATCTTCCAACCGCTTCGGAAAGGTGAAGGGCAAACGGCCCGATGGATTGACGGCTCCCGATAGCACATCGGCAATGGCGTTGCCTGCCTCAGAACCGATGTACCAGGCCTGAACGACCGCTTTCACCTTATCCAACCAGGGCATGGCAACCGCGTTGCCACTCAACAGAACTACCACGATGTTCGGATTAACCTTCGAGAGCTCTTCCAGCAGCTTTTCTTGTCCGAATGGCAGTCCATAACTTACTCTGTCTCCTCCTTCGCAATCTTGTAAGTGATTCTTATTCAGCCCCCCAACAAAAACAACAGCGTCAGCCGTGCGTGCAACGTCCAAGGCGGCTTTCAACAGCGTATCCGCATTTATCTGGGTCTTCATTTCACGTCCCCATTGGTAAGCTCCTGCAGTGTATCCCTGCCGGTAAACCACCTTATCGCTCCCGAAAAGAGTCTTGATGGCTTCCAACGGAGAAACTTCGTATTTAACCTTTAATTCGGATGAACCGCCTCCTTTGGTCAGACTGCGGGTGGCATTGTCTCCGATCACAGCTATGGTCCGTAGTTTTTCTCTTTTCAACGGCAGAAAGCCTTGTTGGTTTTTCAACAGGACGATCCCTTCACCGCCAATTTTCCTGGCCACCTGGCTGTGTTCGGGACAGACGAAACGACCGAATGGCCTGTTGGCCGACAGGGTCGTACGGAAAATCAACCGCAGGACGCGCCTGGCTTTGTCATCCACCACCGATTGGGGAACCTCGCCTTTCTGCAACAAAGCAAGGAAAGGCCTGGCCAGGTAATAGTACTGGTAGGAATTGTTCCTGCCTGTGCTCATACCGTTGGTGTAACTGCCCATTTCGATATCCAGGCCATTGAGGGCGGCTTGTTTGGTATTGTGCGTTCCACCCCAGTCGGAAACCACCACGCCGTCGAAACCCCACTCCTTTTTCAGGATCTGGTTGAGCAGCCTGTCGTTGTGGCAACAGTGCTGACCTTGGTATTGATTGTACGATCCCATGATGCCCCAGGCCTTGCCTTTTTGTACGGCGGCCTTGAAGGCGGGCAGGTATATTTCGTAAAGAGCCCTGTCGCTGACTTCAACATCAATGTTGTCCCTGTTGGTTTCCTGGTTGTTGAGGGCGAAGTGCTTGACGCAGGCGGACACACCATTGGATTGAAGCCCCTGAATATACGGTACCACCATGATGGAGGCCAACCAGGGGTCTTCGCCCATGTACTCGAAGTTGCGGCCGTTCATGGGGGTGCGGTAGATGTTGAGCCCCGGGCCAAGCAACATGGTCTTGTTCCTGTAACGAGCCTCCTCTCCCACTGCTATTCCGTATTGGTACGACAAGTCCGGATTGAAAGTGGCGGCCAGGCAGGTCAATGCCGGAAAAGCTGTACAGGAGTCATTGCTCCAATTGGCACCACCCCATTCGTCCCACACATTTTCCTCACGGACTCCGTGAGGACCATCGCTCATCCACACTTCAGGAATACCCAGACGGGGTACCCCGGCTGAACTGAATTTGGATTGGGCATGGCACAAGGCCACTTTCTCCTCCAGGGTCATGCGCGAAAGCGCATCTTCTACCCGTTGTTCAAGGGGTTTGTTCACATCGGCGAAAACAGGTACGGTTTTCTGTTGGGCGGAAAGGGTGGACAGCAGGCACCAACATGCTGCCAATAGGAAGTGTGTTTTTCTGGTCATTGTTCTGATAATTGTACCAAATGGTCGTTACATCGTCAAAAGTATAAAATATCCTGCTTCTTTCGCTATTGCTATTTCGTAAACAGCATGTATTTTTTTTGTACTTTCGTTTCGTCGTTCAAAATATCACCCATGAAGCACGCTCGCCTTTCCCTGATCTGGTTCAGTTTATTGTTTTTTGTATTGGTGGGCTGCAACCAAACACTCTATCAACGAACAGACAGCGGTGTCAGAATTTCAGTCGCTCATCCTAAAGAACGGGGAGCCAAGACGCTCCACCTGCAGGTAATTGACTCAAGCATCATCCGTGTTACAGCCTCACCAACCGGAAACCTGTCGCTTAAACCGGGTTTGATGTGTGCCTATACACCTTCTCGTACGGCAAAATGGATTGTCAGAGAGCGGAGAGACACCCTCGTGTTGGAAACAGTCTCATTGCGAGCCAAGGTATCGAAGAAAACAGGCGAGATTGTGTTCACCGACTCCCACGACAACCTATTGCTGCAGGAAATGCAGGGCGGAAAGCAATTCACTCCCATCACGGTAGACGGGCAGGCCGCCTATTCCTTCCAACAAGTGTTCGAATCGCCCGTGGACGAAGCGTTTT
>CAYTIY010000065.1:0-14364 GCA_964438045.1 uncultured Bacteroidales bacterium
GGCTCATCAGCCACGTTGGACATGACCGAGATTCTGTTGCGGGATTCAGCCTTCATACAAGCTGCCGATGTCCGTTTCATGCAAAAGAAACGCGAGCGTTATCAGAAGATAGATGAACCGCTCTATACCATGGAAGATGTGGAAGAAACGCTGGCTTGCTTCGAGTCATTACAAACAGAAATCCCAACAGTGATTGATGAAAACGTGGAGGTGACACTCTATAACAATGGTCATATATTGGGTGCCACCACCATCTTTTTGACACTGAAAGAAGATGGCCGAACCGTTCGCCTATCCTATAGCGGAGACGTGGGGCGCTATGGAGACCCCATTTTGAAATCACCTTCCAACCTACCCCAAGCCGACTACATCATCGTGGAATCAACCTATGGAAACAGGTTGCACGAGAAAGTAGAATCCACCTCTGAAGACCTGAGGGACATTATCGTGGAAACGTGTGTGAGCAAACGAGGCAAGCTTATCATCCCTGCTTTCAGTGTAGGACGTACCCAGGAATTGCTATATACACTGAATGAAATGGAACTGGACTATAGGCTTCCTGACGTGACTTATTATGTAGACAGTCCCTTATCTACAAAAGCAACCCAGGTAGTGAAGAACCATCCGGAATGCTTCAACCGGGCTGTCCAGAAAATCATGAAGTACGACAAAGATCCTTTCCAATTCAAGGGATTGAAATACATTGAAGACAAACGAGCTTCACAAGCGTTGAATTCGACAATAGAACCCTGTGTGATCATATCTGCCTCGGGTATGGCAGAAGCCGGAAGGGTAAAACACCACATTGCCAACAGCATCAGCAATGCAAGAAACAGTATCCTGATGGTAGGTTATTGTGAAAAAAACACACTGGGAGCACGTTTGAAGCTTCATCCCGAAAAAGTAACCATTTATGGCGAGGAATATCCTGTCAACGCCGATATCTTCAGTATCGATTCCATGTCAGCTCACGCAGATTACAATGACCTGTGTCAATACCTATCTACCCAGGATCCGGAAGAAGTAAAACAAGTGTTCGTGGTTCACGGCGAACCTGATGCTCAGGAAGCATTCAAAGATCGACTCATAAAAAAGGGTTTTAAGGATGTTTTGATACCTGGACTGCACGAAATGGTCACACTTTGATTGAACGTAACAATATAAGCTTTCAAAATGATACATTTTTAGTGACTTTTGGGTCAATGGATTGCATATAACTAACATTTTTTCTATATTTATACATTAAATACATATTTATACATATATAAAGGGGTTTTTTTGCATTAATTTTGCAGAAATGAATTTATTTTCGTTTCTTTGCGTCGGATTTTCAATAGTTAGAGTAACCCCATTATGTCTGAAACAGCAAAAATCACTTCCCTGGATCAGGTTGTCATTCGTTTTTCCGGTGACTCGGGAGACGGCATGCAATTAACCGGCAGCTTGTTTTCAAACCTCTCAGCCATTTACGGCAACGAGATTTCAACTTTTCCAGATTTTCCGGCGGAAATACGAGCTCCTCAAGGCACATTAAGCGGTGTTTCCGGTTACCAGGTTCATGTAGGTTCTAAAAAAGTACACACCCCTGGTGATTTGGCCGATGTGCTGATTGCCATGAACCCGGCGGCTCTCAAGGTTAACAAAAATTGCATCAAGCCAACAGCCATCGTCATAGCCGACAGCGATGCCTTTGACGCCAACAGCCTGTCTAAAGCGGGCTTTAAGACGGAAGACCCGTTTGAAGAGCTGAACCTGAAGGGTATCCAGCTCATTATGGCTCCCATCACCAGTATGGTGAAAGCCAGTCTGTCAGAAAGCGGCATGGACAACAAAAGCATCCTCCGTTCCAAGAACATGTTCGCTCTCGGGCTGTTATGCTGGTTATTCAACATCCCTGTTGATACGGCCATGCACCTGCTCACAAACAAATTCAAGAAAAAACAGGATGTCCTGAAGGCCAATCTCAAGGTGTTGACCGACGGATATAATTACGGACACAACACGCACAGCAGCGTTTCCACTTACCACGTCAACCCAACGGATATGCCTAAGGGCACCTATACCGACGTGAAGGGCAACCAGGCTACAGCTTGGGGACTGATTGCCGCTTCCGAAAAATCCGGATTGCCCCTCTTCCTGGGCAGTTACCCCATCACGCCGGCCACCGAAATCCTTCATGAACTGGCAGCACGCAAGGAACTGGGTATAAAGACGTTCCAAGCCGAAGACGAAATCGCTGGTGTTTGTACCGCCATTGGTGCCAGTTTTGCGGGATCATTGGCAGCCACCTCGACTTCGGGTCCTGGTTTGGCACTCAAGAGTGAGGCCATTGGTCTGGCCGTCATGGCTGAATTGCCCCTGGTCATTGTTGACGTACAACGTGGAGGTCCATCAACCGGCCTGCCAACCAAAACAGAACAATCTGACTTGCTGCAAGCTTTATACGGACGTAACGGTGAAAGTCCCTGTGTGGTTGTCGCCGCCAGTACGCCTGCCAACTGCTTCGATTATGCTTTTATAGCCTCCAAGCTTGCCCTTGAACACATGACACCTGTCATTCTGCTTACGGATGGCTTCCTGGCAAACGGATCTTCAGCCTGGCGGATTCCCTCCATGAACGATTATCCCGCAATCAACCCGCCCTTCGTCCATGAAGACATGCAGACAACTTGGAAACCCTATCTTAGAAATGCTGAAAACTACGTTCGCTACTGGGCAGTAGCCGGCAAGGAAGGCTTTGCCCACCGAATCGGCGGTCTCGAAAAAGACAGCGAAACCGGCAGCATCTCCACCAATCCGGCCAACCACCAATTGATGACCAACCTTCGTCAGGCCAAGATTGATGCTGTAGCTAATAACATTCCACTCCTGGAGGTACAGGGTAACGAGCAAGCAGACACATTGGTCGTAGGATGGGGAGGCACGTTCGGGCACCTCTTCACCGCTGTGGAGGAACTGAATGCCGCAGGAAACAAAGTAGCCTTCGCTCATTTTAATTACATCAACCCGCTACCTTCAAACACGGCCGACGTACTTCATACGTTTAAGAAGATCGTGGTGTGCGAGTTGAACAACGGCCAGTTTGCTGGTTACCTGCGTTCCAAAATTGAAGGCATCAACGTCCTTCAATTCAACAAGGTAGAAGGTCAGCCTTTCACTGTCAGCGAACTGACCAATCACATCAAAACCATACTCGAGAATTGATCATGATGGAAATAGTAAAATACAAACCCCAAGATTTCAAAAGCGGTCAAGAAGTTCGCTGGTGCCCCGGTTGCGGCGATTATGCCATGCTAAACAGCCTGCAAAAAGCGATGGCCGAGATCGGCGTTTCTCCCGACAAAACGGTTGTTGTTTCCGGCATCGGTTGTTCCAGCCGTCTTCCCTATTACGTCAATTCCTACGGGATGCACACCATCCACGGTCGTGCTTCAGCCATCGCTTCAGGTGTGAAGGTGGCCAACCCCGAACTGACCGTTTGGCAGGTGACGGGCGATGGCGACTGTCTGGCCATAGGTGGCAACCACTTTATCCACGCTGTGCGCCGTAACGTAGACCTGAACATTCTGTTATTCAACAACGAAATTTACGGTTTGACTAAAGGTCAATACTCGCCTACTTCCCGCTATGGTTTTGTGTCAAAATCGTCTCCATATGGAACGGTTGAAGAGCCCTTCAGCCCCTCACAGTTAACCCTGGGTGCCAGGGGCACCTTCTTTGCACGCACCCTGGATGTTGACGTAAAAACATCGCAGGAGGTGTTGATTGCAGCCGCCAAACACAAAGGATGCTCAGTGGTGGAAGCCTTGGTGAATTGTGTCATTTTCAATGACGGGACACACAAAACCATCTCAGACAAGGATTTCAGAGCCGATAAAACCATTGTTCTGAAACATGGTGAGCCCATGATTTACGGTAAGAACAACGACAAGGGTCTGATCATTGACGGATTCAGCCTTAGGTCAGTCACATTGGGCGAAAATGGTATCACAGATAAAGACATCCTGGTACACGATACCCATTGCGCTGATCCCACGTTACACTTCAAACTGGGGAACATGAAAGGCGACCTGCCGGTTGCACTTGGTGTAATCAGGGACGTAACGGACGCCACATACGATCAGTCTGTGGAAGATCAGATAACAGCAGTTCAATCCAAGCGCACCGGACGGAAACTAGAAGATTTCCTCCATACACTGGAAACGTGGGAAATCAAGTAAGATATTGATACGATCACATGAAACATCGAATAATCGCATTCCTGTTGTTGGCTTTTACCACACTGTCAGCCTCATCCCAGACGAACCTGCAGGTTCATTACGATCTTGGTGAAAACCGTCAGTATGTAACCACCACGTTGGAAATGTTCAAACCCGATGATTGGGGAAATACCTTTTTCTTCGTCGATATGGACTTCAACAACGGTAAAGAAAACCACCCTTCCGCTGCCTATATGGAGATTGCCCGTTGCCTGAAATTCTGGCAAGGGCCATTGAGCCTGCAGGTTGAATACAACGGAGGATTGGGTATCTTAGGGAATGGCATCCTGACTAGAGGTTACCCCATTAAGAATGCTTATTTGCTTGGACTTGACTACGGCATCAACAACGCAGATTTCAGCAAGACCCTTAACTTGAAAGCATTGTACAAACGCATTGCAGGCGTGCAACATTCAGCACAGTTCACGGCCGTATGGGGCTTGAACTGGATGGAAAACAAGGTGTCGTTTACCGGTTTTGCAGATATTTGGCTGGAAAAAGATGCCTCCATCGGTACCGAATATATTTTCATCTCCGAACCGCAACTTTGGTACAACGTGAATGAACACCTGTCAGCCGGTACTGAAGTCGAGTTTGCTCTTAATTTTGCAGGAAAGAAAGAGCTGACTATATGCCCGACGTTGGGGCTAAAGTGGAATTTTTAACAGACAGTTGTGCAGTTACGTTACGCTATCATCGGTACCGGTGCCCTAGGTGGATACTATGGAGGAAAACTGGCCCACGCGGGCAAAGACGTCCATTTTTTGTTTCACAGCGACTACAAGTACGTGGTTAAACACGGCCTTCGGGTGGACTCGGTGGACGGTAACATGTACTTGCCCACTGTCAATGTTTATAGGAATGCTTCCGAAATGCCACCCTGCGATGTAGTGCTGGTGTGTTTGAAAACGACTTCCAACCACGAGTTGGACACGATTTTGCCTCCCTTGCTGACCCAAGGAACGTGCGTCATCCTGATTCAAAACGGGCTGAGCATGGAAGATGAATTAGCCATCAAGTTCCCCTCCATTCACCTTGGAGGGGGCTTGGGCTTCATCTGTTCGTCAAAAGTGGGTCCTGGTCACATCGTCCATACGGATTACGGCAAACTAACCCTGGCACCTTACACATTGGATGCTGCCATTCGGGTCGGTAGTATTGCTGAAGATATGAAAGAAGCCGGTATTGAGACGGTCTACACTGACGACCTAGTCATGGCTCGTTGGCGTAAACTGGTCTGGAATATCCCCTTCAATGGTTTGTGTGTAGCACTGAATACCAGCACCGACAAATTGATGGAAAACCCGAGTACTTATGCGTTGTTGAAAGACCTGATGCTTGAGGTAATAAATGCAGCCAGTGCCTGTGGTAAACCTATAAATAGGGAGTTTGCTCAGGAAATGCTCGATTCCACCAAGGTCATGCGTCCTTATGCACCCAGCATGAAACTGGACTACGATAACCAACGACCGCTTGAAATAAAGGCTATTTATTCAAATCCGTTAAAGGCTGCCATAAAAGCCAATAGCAATATGCCCAAGGTGCGCATGCTGGAACAGCAGCTTCAATTTATTATGGAATCGTATCGCAGTTCGGGCAAGTGACCTGGCAGCGTATTACTTGTTCATCAACTGAAGTACTTCACGTCCGAACGCCAGACATTCGCTGCGTTTCAGGTTGTCATATTCGCCCATGCCTCCCATTTGCTGGCGTACTGATGGTTCCAACAATCCCGGGGTAATGCGCCCTAAAAAGATCTTCGACGGCACATTCTTGACGCCTGTCAAGACTCCCAAATGATTGTCAATCAATTGCGGATAAAGAGCCTGTGTTACCGGTTGTTTCATATTGCCGCACACGGCAAAAAATCCTTTGATCTTATCCTTTAGCAGATCCTTGTGTTTGCTCAGATAATCCTGCAATTCCTTGGGTGTCTGGTTGCTCCGAATGGACCCTCCCACCACGATATATTTGTATTTCGACAAATCGGGATTTTCACGCACGTCAAACACCTTTGCTATACCATCCATCCCTTCCGAAATCCACATACTGGCATCCCGTGATGACCCACACCAGGTTCCGTAGAGAATGGCCCAATCAACCGGGTTGGAGGTTGGGTAGTCTTCCAACGCAAGGATGCGTTGCGGCACCATCATGGCTCCTAATGCCAGCGCTCCGGTTTTAAAAAAATCGCGTTTGTTCATGGGTGTACAGTTGACAGTAAGAAACTCCTTTTTACGATCCAAAGTCGTCAAACATAAGCATTTCTTTAGGAACACCCAAATCGTCTAGCATCTTCTTCACGGCATTGGCCATGGGTCCCGGTCCGCACATGTAGTATTCGATGTCCTCAGGCGCTTCGTGGTCTTTCAGGTAGTTGTCGTGTATCACCTGATGAATAAATCCCACATATCCTGTCCAATTGTCTTCTGGACGGGGTTCGCTCAAGGCAATATTGAATGTAAAATTGGGAAACTGTCGCTCAATGGCCCTGAAATCCTCCTCGTAGAAAATCTCGTTCTTGGAGCGGGCACCGTACCAATAGGAAATCTTCCGGTCTGTAGTCTTGAGTGTTTGAAACAAATGCAGCAGGTGCGAACGCAGGGGTGCCATTCCGGCTCCTCCACCGATATACAACATTTCCCGTTGGGTGTTTAGTATGTGGAAATCGCCGAAAGGACCTGAAATCATCACTTTGTCACCCGGTTTGCGTGAAAAAATGTACGATGAACAAATGCCGGGATTCACCTCTGCCCAACCACCTTTTTCGCGGTCGAAGGGTGGTGTGGCAATGCGGATGTTCAACATGATGATGTTGCCTTCTGCAGGGTGGTTGGCCATGGAATATGCTCTATAGGTCGGCACTGGATTCGACATACGCAAGTCCCACAGTTTGAACTTATCCCATTCGTTGCGGAAGCGTTCATCCACGTCCATATCGTTGAAATTGACATCTATGGCAGGCACGTCTATCTGAATATAGCTACCCGACTTGAACTGGAGGGCCTCTCCTTCGGGCAACTTGACCACAAATTCTTTGATGAAGGAAGCTACGTTGTTGTTGGAAACCACCTCGCACTCCCACTTTTTGATGCCCAGTATTTCTTCGGGTATTGTTATTTTCAGATCCTCACGCAGTTTGACCTGGCACCCCAAGCGCCAGTTGTCCTTAATTTGTTTGCGGGTAAAGAAACCTTCTTCCGTAGGCAAAATGCTGCCTCCTCCTTCCAACACCTGACACTTGCACATGCCACAACTTCCCCCGCCTCCACAGGCTGAGGGTAAGAAAATCTTGTTGTTGCCCAACGCTGTCAACAAGTTGATTCCAGCTTCAGATTCCACTTCTTTTTCTTCATTGATGGTAATCTTGATGCTACCCGAAGGGGTCAACTTATTCTTGACATACAACAGCAAACTGACCAGTATCAACATGACGCCCAAAAAAAGCGTCAGGCCAAGAAGGGTGACAAGCATGTCAACGGCTACTACTATCATTCTTTGTACTTATAGTTTAATACCCATGAAACCCATAAATGCCATGCCCATCAGACCGGCAATGATGAACGTGATGCCTAATCCCCTGAGGGGCGCGGGAACATTCGAATACTTCATCCGTTCACGGATGGCCGACATACCCAAAATGGCCAACAGCCAGCCCACTCCCGATCCCGCTGCATAAACAGTCGATTCAGTTACCGAATTGAAGTTGCGTTGCTGCATGAACAGTGAAGCACCCAAAATAGCACAGTTTACTGCAATCAACGGCAAAAATATGCCCAGCTGTGCGTATAAGGCCGGGGCGTATTTTTCCACAACCATTTCCACAATTTGAACCAACGAAGCGATGATGGCAATGAACAGAATAAAACTCAAAAAGCTTAAGTCGACCGTTGCCAAACTGGGAGAAATCCATGCCATGGCTCCTTCTTTCAGGATGTACGTATGTAACAAATAATTCACCGGCACGGTGATGATGAGAACAAAGGTAACGGCAATGCCCAATCCCATTGATGTCTTCACTGTCTTTGAGACAGCCAGGTAGGAACACATGCCTAGGAAATAGGCAAATATCATGTTGTCGATAAAGACCGACTTGATAAATAAATTCAACAGATCCATGATTTGTCCGGTTTAGTGTGTTATTTCTCCTGCAAATCCTTTCGGATGGAACGTTGTACCCAAATGATGCAGCCCAATACGATCAAAGCCATGGGAGGTAAAATCATCAAACCGTTGTTGGAATATCCAGCTTGATAGAACGATTCGGGAATTACCCTGAGTCCAAACAGCGTGCCTGAACCAAGCAATTCACGGACAAAGCCGACAATGAACAAAATGATGGCATAGCCCAACCCATTGCCCAGACCGTCCAGAAAGGAGTCAATGGGCTTGTTGGACAGAGCAAACGCTTCCAAACGCCCCATCAGGATACAGTTGGTAATAATGAGTCCCAAAAACACGGAAAGCGATTTCCACATATCATAGGCAAAAGCCTTCAACACCTGTTCCACAATGATTACCAAGGCAGCAACAACCACCAGTTGCACAATGATGCGGATGCGATTGGGAATCCCGTTTCGCAGTAAAGACACAATCAGGTTGGAAAATGCCGTGACAATGGTAACGGAAATACCCATGACCAAGGCGGGCTTGATCTGGGCCGTAACAGCCAGTACCGAACAGATGCCAAGCACCAGCACCAAGACCGGATTGGCTCTGGAAAGGGGTTTGAGAATTAATTCTTTATTGAATTTCATCTGAAATAGGTTTATTATTTCACGATTATGGCTTGACTAAAAATGCATCGTAGGCGCTGAGGGAATTTTGAAGCATGGCTTCCAGCCCTTTGCTGGTGATGGTGCCCCCTGAAATGGCATCTACCACGTCGCGTTTATCGTCGCGCTGACCGGCTTTTAAAACGCCAACAGAAGTAAATACACCTTCCCTGAACAAGGATTTTCCTTCAAATTGTTGTTGAAAAGGCTTATAGGCTATTTCTGCACCCAAACCCGGCGTTTCTCCCTGGTGGGAATATGAGGCTGCAAAGATGGTACGTTTGTCTTCGTTTAGGGAGACATACCCCCAAAGAGGGCCCCACAATCCAGCTCCATATACCGGAAGAATGTATTTCTTTTGTCCTCCCACCAATGCCTCATAAACAGGCAAACGGCGGTCTGCAGCCGACTTGGCAACTTCTTTGGACACATCGATCAAAAAGGTTTTTCTGGCATCCGTTTCGATGATACCCCCTTTATTGTCCACCAGGTAGGCAGCCGTGATTGTCTGATTGTATAAGGTTTCAGCAGTGGCCGCCGTAGACTCAACCTTCACCGATTGAAGAATCTGAGCCATCTTGTCGAGTTCCACGTTTTTCTTTTGCTTCTCCTTGAGCAGCCCGTTGGTAAAGGCCAATGCCAATGCCACCAGCACCACCATGACCGAGGCGTACACGTAGGTATACAGGTTGCTGTTCTTATCCATTGGTCGTTGTATTTGCAGAATTAACAGAGGTAGCCGCACGTTTCAATCGGTTGTTGATGTTGTGTTGTACCACATAATGGTCAATGACTTTGGCAAAGATGTTCATAAACAGGATGGCAAGCATCATTCCCTCTGGATAGGCCGGGTTCAATACACGAATGATCATAGCCAGCACACCGATCAGGAAACCGTACATCCATTTACCCAGTTTGGTGCGGGAAGCGGTAACCGGATCGGTCGCCATGAAAACGGCACCAAACGCGAATCCACCCAGGCAGATTTGATCCCAAAATGGAACCGTCATGTAAGGATTGACGGCCGTGGCATTGAAGACAAGAATAGTTGCTATTCCACCAGCAAACACCGAGGCTATGATTCTCCAGCTGGCCACTCCGGTAACAATCAAAAAAATGGCTCCAATCAGGATGGCCAATGTCGAAGTCTCGCCAATAGAACCCGGCTTAAATCCCAAGAACATGTCCCACCAAGACAACGGGTTTCCCAAAGCATCGGTGAGCGTGATTACCTTGTCGGTTGAAACAGCTGCCTGGCCCAACGGGGTAGCGCCGGAAAAACCATCCACGGCAGCCAATTCCTTGCCAAAACCAAAATAGTCTTTCAACGTGATCCATACGCTGTCACCCGACATCTTCGAAGGATAGGCAAAAAACAGAAAGGCTCTGGTGACCAACGCTACGTTGAAGATATTGTAACCCGTTCCCCCAAACACCTCCTTGGCAAAAATGACGGCAAAGGCTGTTGCCACTGCTACCATCCATAAAGGAATCCCGATGGGCATGATGAGGGGTATAAGCATGCCGGAAACCAGAAATCCTTCTTGAATCTCTTCTTTTTTAAGTTGAGCAGCAATAAACTCGATACCCAGTCCGACAACATATGAAACAACCACATAGGGCAACACAGCCACGGCACCCCAGCCAAACACCTTCCAAAATCCAGTTGTTTCAACCAGACCCACTGCTAAAAAATGTTGGTAACCGGTATTGTACATACCAAAAAGCAGTGCCGGCACCATGGCCAGAATCACAAAGGACATGACCCGTTTTGAGTCGATGCTATCGTGTATGTGGGAACCGGAGGTCGCTGTCTTGTTTGGAACAAACAGGAACGATTCAAAACCTTCGAAGACCGAATTCAACGCCGACAGCTTTCCTCCCTCGGAGAAAGTGGGTTTCAGGTTATCCAGTAGTTTTCGTAACGCTTTCACTAAGCAAGATCTTTTGAGGAGATACTAATTATTCACCATTTTCTTTCATCAACAGGTCCAGGGATTCCCGTATTACCCGTTGCACCGGAATTTTAGACGTGCACACGTACTCACAGAGCGCAAAGTCCTCGGGCGACACCTCATAGATACCAAGACCCTCCATCCGTTCAATATCACCTGTAAGGCAAGCCCGTACCAATTCTTCGGGCAGGATATCCATAGGAAAGACACGTTCGTATTCGTCCGACATGATCAACGCACGTTCTCCCCCCAATAGGCGGGTATCCGGTTCATACGTCTTGCGGGGCATCAATTTGCCCACCAACCAGGAAAAATAAGTCCTGCTGCAACTGAAAAAGTCAAACCTTGGCATAATCCAGCCAAACAACTCATGAATGTCGGTTCCCTCGTGCAAGACGGTCAGTTGAGTGGCATAAGCACTCAAGAACCCATCCGATTCAACCCGGCTGCCGGAAAGCGCATTTCCGTTCACATAACGCAAAGGGATTTCCCGGTGTACATTACCACCGGCAATGGAGGAAATGGGAGCGCCGGGCACACAACGAACGTAGGTTGGCTTGATGACTTCCGGTCCGGTTACAGCAATCAGACGCGATAAGTCCACTATACCCTTATTGAACAGGCGTCCGATATATAAAACATCCAACGCATTGAGGGTCCACACCACTTCTCCCTTGTTAAGCGGTGAGATGTGATTGATTTGAACGCCAACCAAGCCGGCAGGATGTCCACCCGTGAAATACCTCAATTCCACTCGTTGCATTGATCGCAATTCGGAAGAGGCGCTGTTTTCAGGAATGTTCAAAAAGACCGATCCCGATGTCAGACGCGTCAACGCATCCAAACCGGTTTGCAGATCGGCGCCCTGCCCCTTCAGTAAAAAGGTGTAATCGGGTGCCAGAGGAGCCGTATCAAAACCCGTAACATAGATGGCTTTTGGCCATTGATTCGGATTGGCAATAACATCGTAGGGGCGTTGTTTTATGTAAGGCCAGAGACCGGCTTGACACAACCGATCTTTCACAACCTCAGCTTCAAGAAGTAATGGGTTTTCAACCGGAAAAGAAAAGTAGGTTGTTTTAAGTTCTGGCTTGATAAGAATGTTCAACAAGGAACGTTTCTCACCACGGACAACAGCGGACACAGTGCCACTGACAGCGGACACATACCGTATTTCCGGGTGTTTCTTGTCCATCATCAACGCTGTGCCGGCCTGGACATAGTCTCCTTCCTTTACCAACACCTTTGGCACACGTCCGTGGTAATCAGTCGGGGTCATCGACCATACATCCATGCATCCGGCTGTGGTTGATTCCAGTGAGGCCTGCCCTTTGAGCTTAATGTCCAGACCCCTTTTTATCGAGATAACAGGAACCATGTGGATGGGTTGTACTAATTGTTGGCGCAAAAATAATGAATTTCTTCCGTATAAACTGCCTGATTAAAGAAATATTTCTGTATTTAAGCTGTCACAGCTTTTCTCCAAAAGCCAAATCACCTGCATCTCCAAGCCCCGGAACAATGTAAGAATGAGCATCCAGGTCGGGGTCTATAGATCCGCACCAAAGGGTGTCGATCTCGGGCATATGCTGCGACAGGTAATCGACTCCTTGCCTGCTTGCTATAATGGTTGCCACATGAACGTGTTCAGGGTTCCCTCTGGATAATAGCGCCTTGTATGCCAGTTCAAGCGATGAGCCTGTGGCCAGCATGGGATCTACCAAGATCAGGGTCTTCCCTTCCAGCGAAGGTGATGCTATGTATTCCACCTGGATGTCGAACGTGAGTACATCCTTATATTTCCTGAAAGCCGATACAAACGCATTATCAGCCTGGTCAAAGTAATTCAGAAAGCCTTGATGAAACGGCAGGCCGGCCCTGAGTACAGTCGACACAACAATAGCATTGTCTATCGTGTCTATATGCGTGGTTCCAAGTGGAGTAGCGACTTCCTTTGCGCTGTATGTAAACGTCTTACTCATCTCATAAGCCATGATTTCTCCAAGTCGCTCCACATTGCGACGGAAGCGCATCCGGTCTTGCTGGATTCTCACATCGCGAATTTCCAACAAGAATTGGTTCATCAGAGAATGGTTACTGGAAAAATCGATAATGGTCATAGGCATTTTCTACTTGGTACATCACCAAAGATACAAAAAGTGAACGTTTATGCTTAAAAAACGCATATTTATTTATGTATGCCTTCAAAAAGTGTTAAATCGTCAAATAAAGAAATATTTCTTTAATTATTGGCAGAAATTTGGGTTTTTTTCGTATTTTTGTCCCTTGGAATAGAAGGTTTTCAATGTACAGAGGATTAGTTAAATCAGTTAAATAAATCAATTTTACTCACAATGGCGCAATTAGATTTGAGCAAGTACGGCATCGTAGGAGACTTCGAAGTTGTACACAATCCCTCTTACGAGGTGCTGTTTCAGGATGAGATGAATCCTGCAAACCAAGGTTTTGAAAAAGCAAAGTTGACCAAGAGTGGTGCGACAGCTGTTTATACCGGTAAATTTACCGGTCGCTCACCCAAAGACAAATTCTTTGTCAAGGATGCCAGCACAGAAAACACACTCTGGTGGGACGGTACCATCAACAGACCAACCACCCCTGAAGTGTTTGAACACTGCAAGAATCTGGTGACCAAACAACTGTCTACTGCCAAAAAATTGTACGTCGTTGATACTTTCTGCGGAACTAACGAAGATACCCGCATGAAGGTGCGTTTCATTATGGAAGTTGCCTGGCAAGCTCACTTTGTGACCAACATGTTTATCCGTCCGTCGCATTTTGAACTGGAGCACTATGGTGAACCCGATTTTGTTACGTTGAACGGTTCCAAGACCACCAACCCAAACTGGAAAGAACAGGGTTTGAATTCTGAAAATTTCACCTTGTTTAACCTGACCTCTCACATGCAAGTCATTGGTGGTACCTGGTACGGCGGTGAAATGAAAAAAGGTATTTTTGCCTTAATGAACTATTACTTGCCCCAACGTGGTATTGCTTCCATGCACTGCTCCGCTAATGTAGGCACTGATGGTGATGTTGCTGTCTTCTTTGGTCTGTCCGGTACAGGTAAGACTACATTGTCCGCCGACCCGAAACGCTTCCTGATTGGTGATGATGAACACGGTTGGGATGACCATGGTGTCTTCAACTACGAAGGTGGTTGCTATGCCAAGGTTATTGACCTGGCTGAAGACAAAGAACCGGATATCTGGCGTGCCATCAAACGTGACGCTTTGCTCGAAAACGTAACTGTTGACGATAATGGTAACATTAACTACGCAGATGGTTCAGTAACCGAAAATACCCGCGTTTCCTACCCCATCTACCACATCAGCAAGATTGTGTTGCCTTCACGTG
>CAYTIY010000066.1:0-14223 GCA_964438045.1 uncultured Bacteroidales bacterium
GGCTTGTCCGATTGACGAACAAAGCGGGGCAGGTTCAACTGCACCATCAGGTCCTTTTGCGTTTCCACCTCTGTTCTGGACCAGCCAAGATACAAGTCTTTGGTGTGCGCCAACAGGATGACGTTCCAGCGGGTCAGGCTTTCGGGTACGGTGAACGTGAAGTTCACGTTGCCAGCCTCATCGGTAAGCAGATGTGGATAGAAGAAGGATGTTTCGTTGAAAACTCGACGGGGGGTGAAAGGTTTCGTGGCACCCATTACCCCGGGATCTCCACTGTTGCTGACAATATCAAGCGGAGCGGCACCACGAATACGTACTGCTTCATCTATGGACCCCACCTGAAGACCTTCAATCTCCCCGAAATTGACCGTTTGAGCACCAACGGATACTCTCCTTTCAGGTATGGTAAAACGGTTTCCCACCTGATTGGCCGTTTCGGTTTCTGGTGTTACAATATCCCAACTTTTCGTATAGGAGTAGGATATAGTTGGATAGCTTTCAAGATTGACATTGAGATAATAGCCGTAAATGGCATCCAGAGAAGCATCGTGCATAAAAGCCAACACTTCAGCGGGTTTGTTCAGGGTTTTAGCCTCGGGAACGGTGATGGTCCAGGTTGCGGTTTCACCCGGCTGCAATTTGTCGCGGAAAACAGACAAAGCTGGGGTAAGGTCATTCTTTTTATAGTCGTAGACAAATGCCTCGGAGCGGGTAAATAACTTCTCGTCTTTAACAAAGGTAAAATCCACCTCTACATACTCTCCATAGCTTTCCTTATAGGGTATAGTGAAGGTTTTCAACTCATTGGAAATGGGAACCCAGGCACTCATCAAACAGGTATTCCCTTTCATGATCCGGTACAGCACGTGAACATCTTTGTCCGCCGTGCCAAAATATACGACAGCCGGTTTGCCGGGAGCGAATTTACTGCTCGAAATAACATCCCAGGCATAGGCCTTTAGCGGAATGTGACTATCATCGGTAGAATAAAGCGTAAATTCGCCGATGTTATGCTCCTGTATGCCGTTGGTGTCGGTTGTGGTGCAAACCAATTGATACTGGCCCGATGGAAACGGTTTGAAATCCAGATTCAGGGGACCATCTTTGGTATTAATTCGGCCCGATTTTACCATGCGGCCGGGTTTGCGTTGCTGTTTCGACATTCGTTCAAGTTGCATCTGTTGTTCAAACGTGTCAAATCCCAGGTTTTGCTCAGCATCAATGAAATCGGTGGAGGGATCCAATAGGTACAACTCATAGTTCACATCAGCAGGCACTTCTGCGCCGTTGATGGTAAGCACCCTCACATTGATGGGTCTGCCTACCTTCTTTTCGATGGCATTGTTAAGCAGGTCGGTAGTTATAAACAAGGATTTGTCTCCTACCGAAACAGAGCCATATACTTTATGCGATTCTCCCTTTTGGTCGGTGACCGTTGTCGAAATCCAGTAGGTCACCACTTGAATACCCTCCCAGTTTTTCATCCGTTCGGCCGGAAAGGAAACAGTGAACGTGCCATCGCCGTTGGTTTGGGCATTACCAGATAAGACCTTTTCGTCTCCCATATATTCCATTTGGTTATGCGAAGAACGGGACACCTCGTAGGTGACGGTAGCTCCTGTCACGGGATAACCGGCATAGGCCTTGGCCGTTCCGGTAACGGTGATGGTTTTTCCAAATTCCACCGTTGTTTCCGGATTTTTTAATTTCACTTCGAAGGTAGGTCGCTTGTATTCTTCCACCCTGAAACCTACTCTGGTGGAAGGGGTGGAAAGGGTGGAAAGATTGCTAGTGCTCCGCAGGCTATAGTTTCCGTTCAATCCCGATTCAGGCAAGACAAACGAACCGGAAAATGAACCAAAATCATTGGTGGTAAACATCTGTTTGCTGACAGATTGGTTATTTGCATCCAACAATTCCACCTCGTAGCGTTGATTGGTCACCACCTGTTGGACACCTTTGCCGATTTGATACGCAATTCCCTTTAAATAAACCGTTTGTCCGGGTCGGTAGATGGAACGGTCGGTGAACAGTTTTAGGTGGCGGTCATCCTGCATAGATTCATCCCATGAGTTATAGTAAGCAGCGTATCGAGAGGTAAGGTAACGGTCGGCCCCTCGTTCGTAAAAGTGTGTGTATTTGAGCATCTTGTTATTGCCTGAATAAGCAAAGAAACCCATGTTATTGGTTTTTCCGCTGGCTACCGGCGTTTCAAACACGTAGTCCTTATTGCCCTCAGGCTGGATAAAGACCTGAATATTCACCTGTGGTAGGGGCTTTCCCGTAACCCGGTCAACCACGTACATCTTGGTTGAATTACCCTCAGCTATGCTCATCATGTCTGAAACCACAAAAAAAGCATTGACTGTGAGGCCATTTTCTCCTGGAATGCGCAGTTTATACCCGTATTGTCCGTAATCCAGGCCTTTAAGGGTCAACACGGTGTCAATCGTACCAAACAACGTGTCCTTGTTGAACGTGACGGTACGTTGTTCCAACACCGAACAGTGTTCCATCGCCACCGTATCCTGCTTGTTTTTATGTAGCTTCAGAAACTCTTTGGCGGTTAAATTGACACGATAAACCGTCAACTCGGCTTTACTGGTATTCAAGGCTTTTACTTTTATTGTCAGGGGCGTTTTGCGCTTAACAACAGCATTGCCGGTGAGGTTGATTTCAGGCTTGGTAATGCGTTGCTGCAATTGACTCAAATCCTGGTTGTAGGAGGATTGTGGAAACCGGTTCAAGCCCTTCTCGGTAAGTTTGTAGGCCTTGTATTTGAAATCGTTGAAAAAAGGATTATCCTCCCTGTAATAGGTCATGTAGAACTGTGCCTGTTCATATAAGACATTCAACACCTGTTCATTGTCGGCATAACGTATTGAAAGATCCTGCAGCGTTTTCAGGTAGAGTTGTTGATCGGATGTAAGTGGTAATTGCTTTTCTTTGAGGTACCACCTGTCAATATGCGCCATATTACACAGCGTCTTAAGTCTGTATACATCGGTGTGAAGGTACGCATTTGCGTTTCCGTCCTTAAGCCGAAACGCCAACCACTGTTGAAAGGTCTCAATGATTTCCCGTTCAAAAACAGATACTGTTGCCTCATTAAGCTGAAGGGATATGAATCGTTCAGCCGTAGCAAATAAAGATGTTGGTACCATGTACAAGTCCTGGTCCCCCACTATTTGTCGCAATTCGTTCAACAGGGTAATCCTGCGCATGGCCAACACATCGTACACGGTGGGTTCAAGGATGGCGTCGTGATTGCTCAGCAAGTCCATTATGGTTTGGACCGGTTTGGTTTGCAGGCGTTCAGCGGGCAGTAGGGATTGGGTTAGCAAGGCACGGATGGTATCCGAAAAGATATTTCCTGACCATTCGGTAAAATTTGCAGGAATGTGTTCCTTGATGGGTGTCCGCCTATTGATGTTGTAACGTCCCTTCTGGTAATAATCCAGGTAGTATTCGGCTATGCCGGAGAGCAGCACAGACTTCATTGTTTCATCCGTTATTCCGGCAGCTGAGATTCCCAGGTCAGCAAGCAGCGTGGGCAATTGATCGGGGTCTTTTTTAGTAACCAGATTGATCGTCTTGATGCTGGCCCTGATCTGCTGAACGCTGTTGTTTTCAGCCAATGCCTGTTTTTTTATGGCCGCAACCAGTTCCAACGCCGATTCAGGCCGGTCGGCCTTGACCATGTCATTCACCTGCTTCCATTTTTCGTCATAAATCGAAGTCGGTTTCGTCGTGGCCACCTGTGCGGTTATTTGAACGAAAACGACCATCAGGAAACAAAATAGGCATATACATACTCTATAGAGGTGTTGAGTATTCATGTTTCGCTGGTATTAGTTGTTTATCAAACAAATATAGCAAAATATTGTTCTTAATTCATGTTACTATTACCTGAATATTTTCAATCGTAAACTATAGGTACATAGAATTATCCATGGCGTTAAATAGTGCGTTTTTGTTTGTTTGCATCAAACAATATTGTATTTCTATATCAAACAACACTACTGTCCACTAAAAAATATACCCTTTTTGAAATACCACTGATTCTACCTGGTTGCAACGATTTTTCAGCCAAAAAAAAGAAGATTTATATTGTTTTTGTTTTAAATAGCAGTAGCTTTGACTTTGATTTTCAATATTCTAATCAATACAGCCGTATGAAAAGAAATCTCCTCCTTTTACTGGCGATTGCTTCAACGATCCTGACCGCCAATGCCCAATGGGAACTTCAAACCAATCCGCTTGGTTACGGCAATTCAGCAATGATCGGCAAAATTCAGTTCGTCAGCGCCACGGAAGGATGGATTTCTGCCAGCAAAAGCGGCAAATTACTGCATACCACAAACAGCGGTGACACATGGAGCATCGTTGATCCGTTTCCTGAAATAACGGCCGGCAGCCTGTCCGATCCCGGTTTGACGATGAGTTGGCCGACTGCCACACACGGATTTGCACTGAAATCCAAGATTAATGGAACGGGTGGCGATTTTATGTCCATCTGCGACGGCGCTGTTCTCTACAAGACCACCAACGGTGGAACAAATTGGACCAAACAGGATTTTCCAAAATCCATCACGACGACCGTTTACAGCAACAACGATTTGACCGGCACCTGGCAAGTACACGCACTGTTGACGCGGAACACCTCCAATCCGTCATCGGTCAGCAACTGGTTGCAAGGAACCGCCATCGTTGACACCAACGGTGGGTGTACCCTCTCCCTGATCAACAGTGGTGGTGGTCAAAATACTCGCAACATAGACATGACGGTTAATTCAAGGGGGAAACTGATGGTTGAGAACAAGGAGGTCGGTTTTCTGAGTGCGGACAAAAACACATTGATCATCACTACCGATGAGGAATTCAATGCCTGTGCGATGTACATCCTGCAAAAGCAACAAACCAGTACGACGTATGCACTGGCCGATTTACAGGGAAGCTGGAACATGCACGCACTTTCTGCCGGTAACAGTTCGGGGGACCATTCCGGCTGGGGACACGCAGTGCTTACGTGTGATGCAACCGGAGTTACTTCCAGCAACTACACCGATGCTGAAAACAGTGGTACCTACCAATCAACATTGACCATCGATGCCAACGGTATGGTCGGTGGCATGAGCGACATGGCAACAGCCTTTCACGGATACATGAGCGCAGATAAGAATACGATTTATGCGACCATGACGGGGAAAAGCAACACGGATTACAACCTGGTTGCTTTTCAGCGGATACAAACCGAAACGAGCTACTCCATGGCCGATTTGAAAGGACTATGGCAGGCGCAATCATTGGTTTCCGACAAACTCAATGACACCTATTCAAATAACAACAACTATTGGTCCAATTGGTCGCGCAGCCAAACCATCATCAATTCGCAGGGTGGTGTTTCCATCTCCAACCTGGTTGTGAACGATGAAAGTCGGGATGACATGCGAACAGGCATGGCTATTGGTTCAACCGGGTTGGTCACGTTTGACGAAATCAACAACTGCGACGGCTTTTTAAGTGCCGATAAGAACCTGATGATTTTCACCATGCCCGACATAGGCAGCGGCGGCTACACCTTCGGGGTCCTGCAAAGGGATTTGTCCATCAGCGGCGATATCGGATTTCAAGTACAATTTGCGGATGAAAACACGGGGTGGGTGTCCAATTACAATCCGATTTACGAAACGTTCAACATCTATAAAACCACCAATGGAGCTTCCAATTGGGATTTGGTCCCAGCCAACGCTGGAGGCATTTATCAATTCTTGGATGCCAACAATGGCTGGATGATTGGATCTTCTAGTGAAAGCGTGGGTGAGAATAGTATTAACACTATTTTCCATTCCACCGATGGAGGTACGACATGGCAGCGGAAGATAAACCTCACCAGTCAAGCAAATGCCATTCATTTTTCTGATGCAATGAATGGTTGGATTGTCGGAAAAGCCGGTTTGCTTATAAAAACCTCCAACGGCGGGAACAATTGGGACACCCTTAGCATCACCGGTTTCAATTCCAACACCAACTATAAAACCGTATTCTTTCTCGATGCCAACCATGGTTGGATAGGCGGTGGCGATGAAGACACGGAGGGAGTTGGAACCCGGTTTGTACTTGCCACCAAAAATGGAGGTACGTCTTGGACAACTCAACCCACACCCGTTACAAACAGCCTGTTCAGTATATCAGCCTGGGACACCAACCACGTATGGTTTACCAGCGATTACGGCCAGATAGCCCACTACATTGCCCCAAAAACCCTTTCTATTTCAGCTGGAGGTCTGAATGCAGCCCTAACTCCAACCGAAAAAGAAACCCTACAAAACCTGGTTGTTACAGGCACCATGGATGCCAGAGACTTCAAGGTGCTGAGAGACCAACTGCCTGCACTGGTCTATCTCGATCTGAGTGATGCCACCGTTGTTGCCTACGGTGGAACAGAAGGAACCGTTAAGGGTAACTACTCCTATCCGGACAATACGACTCCGAGAAACGCGATGCTTGATAACACACAGATTCAACACATCGCTTTGCCAAACAACCTTATCTCAATCGGGCGTTCCAGTTTCAACGGCTGTTCGGCACTCTGGGATGTACAACTCCCAACCTCTCTCCAGCTCATCGATTCCCTGGCTTTTTGTGCCTGCTCTAACCTTAAGTATATATCACTTACCCAAAACATTAAAAGGTTGGCATATGGTGCCTTTGCCTGGTCAGGTATTGAACACATAAGATTGAACGAAGGAATGACACGTATTGATGATATCGTTTTTCAACAGTGCGACTCACTTCAAGACATTTACATCCCCTCCACGATGAACAGCATCAGTCCCTATGCCCTGTTTAATCTCAATTCACTGAGTTATATCAACGTTGGCTACAATCCCGTCTACCAAAGTGAAAACGGCGTGTTGTTTTCGAAAGACAAGACCCATTTGGTAGCTTATCCTGCCAACAAATCGAGCCATTACGACATCCCTTACTCTGTAACAACCATTGATACAGCTGCTTTCGCAGGCAATTGGAAACTAATCAGTGTAACTATACCAACAAGTGTGTCTGAAATCGCCCCTGATGCTTTCTCGTATTGCTCACAGCTGGCTGTTATCGATTTACCCTATACCATTTCCAAAATTGGCGAGTACAGTTTCAGCAATTGCACCGGATTAGCTGCCATCTTTACCGACAACGAAACCCCATTTTCCATGGCAGTATCCGACAGTATCTTTTTCAGACTGAATCCCGGATGCACCCTCTACATACCCAAAGGAAGTGCAGCTGCCTACAAGGGCAGCGAAGGATGGAGTCATTACCTGAGCCGCATCAAAGAGTACGAAAAAGTAACCGATGTGGATGACAACGTATACCACGGCATACAAATCGGCACACAGACCTGGTTGGTCGAAAACTTGCGGACAACTCGATACAACAATTATTACCCCATTTCGAACACTCCGGAACCCAACATGGATCTGACCAATTGGCCTACTGCTAACTTCGGTTGGACTTTGTACGACGCCCCGGCTAATTCGTATGTTTACGGAAGGTTGTACACATGGAATGCAGCTACCGACCAGCGAGGCATTTGCCCCAGCGGCTGGAAAATCCCAAGTATGACAGAATGGCAAACCTTGATTGATTACGTTTCAAGCCACAACAGCACCTCAACCACCAAAGCACTCGCTGCTCCCAGTTTGTGGTATGAAGATCCGGAAGCGTCTGAAAATATGCCTGCAAATACCTGTTGGACCAACAACGAAAGTGGTTTTCTGGCATTTCCGGCCGGTATCAGACAGGCAAGTGGCAGCTTTATGGGAAACTGGGAGTCGGCATTTATGTGGTCTGATGAAAATAGTGGCAATTACCACGAAGCCTATTATTTCAATAACACCACGACAGAAGTGGAACACTCCTCTCACTTGGCACAACAAGGCTTCTCGGTGCGGTGCATAAAAGACAACAGCGTTTCGTTGGAAAATATGCAAGCCGACAGGGTTGCGATTGCCCCCAACCCGGTATCTACTGATTTCAGCATCAATGGACTACAGGAAACCGCAACGATTACCGTAGTGAATATGAATGGACAGGTTATGATTTCAAAAACCACTTCCACCGGTCAGCCAATTTCTGTAGCTGATTTGGCCGATGGCATGTACCTGGTAACCATCAAAACAAACAAAATGGTCAAAACAAAACCCCTTATCGTCCGACATGGTCGATAAAGGGTTTACACTGGAATGAACCGGAAAAAAATCGTACTTTTGCCGTGTTCAACCTTATTTATTTTTTAATCATGCGCGAAGATCTGATTCCATTTTTGCAACGTGCCTTTACCGAAGACATCGGTGATGGCGACCATACTACCTTATCTTGTATTCCCGTCGATGCCATCGGCACCTCCAGGCTCATCATCAAAGAAGACGGCGTCGTGGCCGGCGTTGAAGTAGCCAAGGAAGTGTTCCGGTATTTCGACCCCGAACTGAAGGTGACCACCTACATCAACGACGGCAGCGAAGTCAAGTACGGCGATGTGGTCTTTGAAGTAACCGGTAAAGTACAATCCTTGCTGCAGACCGAACGCCTCATGCTCAACATCATGCAACGCATGAGCGGCGTGGCAACCACCACCCGGAAATACATGAAGGAATTGGAAGGCACGAAGACCCGCGTGCTCGACACCCGCAAAACCACACCGGGCATGCGCCTGTTAGAAAAAGAAGCCGTAAAACTGGGTGGCGGAGTGAACCACCGCATTGGGCTTTACGACATGATCCTGCTCAAGGACAACCATGTGGACTTCGCCGGGGGTATCGCCAACGCCATCAACCGGGCCAAGGCCTATCTGAAAGAAAAGGGCAAGGACCTGAAAATAGAAATCGAAGTCCGCTCGCTCGACGAGTTGGAACAAGTCATGGCCGTGGGCGGCGTGGACCGCATCATGCTAGACAACTTCGACTTGGAAACCACCCGCACCGCGGTGGAACGCATCGGTGGCCTGTACGAGACCGAATCGTCTGGCGGCATCACCTTCAAAACCCTGCGCGCCTATGCCGAATGCGGTGTGGATTTTATTTCGGTGGGTGCCCTCACCCACTCTGTGAAAAGTTTGGATATCAGTTTCAAGGCTGTTTAAACCCTTAACCAGAAAACCCCATGAGAAAATTGTTGTTGCTAGTTGTGGTACTCGTTTCGTTGTTTGCGGTACAAGTTTCCGCCGTTGATCTTTCCTACAATTTCAAGGTAGGATCCAGTTACGTTCAATCGACCAAAACAACGTTCAACATAGGTATGAACGTGATGGGACAAACCATGAGCATTGGCACCACCGTCAACGCCCACATGACGTACACGGTCAAGGCTGTGAAAGATACCTGTTATGAACTTGACGTGCGTTACGATAGCATAGGAATATCGATGAACGGGCCTACAGGCATTCAAAACCTTAATTCAAGCCTTTCTTCAGCCCAGGGCAAAGCATCCGAAATGGTAAACCAATTTGTCAACAAAACCTTTCAACTCACCCTTTCGAAAAAAGGGAAAGTGGTCGATGTAAAGAACTACGAAAATCTGTTCAGCACCATTGATAACGCAGGATCGTCCGGCCAGGATGCGAACGCACAAACCAGCACACAACTGAAGCAGAGCTTTAGCAAAGAGGCCTTTCTGAGCAACATGGAGTCGTATGTGTCCTTTTTCCCTGGTAAGCCAGTCAACAAAGGGGAATCCTGGAATTGCATCAACAAAATACTTACCAGCGGGTTAGCTGTTGAATCAAACACAACCTACACACTCAAGGATGTGACCAACACTCAATATATCATAACAGGTATTTCCTCATTGAAAACGGACATAGCCAGCGGCACCCCCATTACGATACAGGGCATGAATGTAAACATAGACGTCAAGGGTGGTATCAGTTATGAAATAAATCTGGACCGGAACACAGGATGGATGAAACAGCTTACGGGTAAGATCGACATGGACGCAACTGTGAACATGGGGGGAGGACAACAACAAGGGCAAGGTTTTACAATGAACATAACGGGGGACATCGCATCAAACGATCGTTGACGTGTGGCGTTGGATGATTTCGTGTCAAACCATGAAATACTCACTCGTTGCATTCCTGATGACCCTTGTGACATTGACCGGTTGCCGGTCGATGGATGCGGATATCCTACCGTTAAATCCGCATTCGCAGGTATACGAGGCCAAACACGGCGGAAGCATGGTTCCGTTGCGCCTTAAGTCCGGGGTATTGGTCGACAGTGCTAACTTCGACACCTTTCGGATTGAACTGGCACTCAATGGTAATCGTTATCCCTTTTCCCGACGGAAGGAACCATCCGTCTTGCTGAAACAATCGGACTGGACCATGGCCACTTACTTCAACGCCATCCACGCGGCCATCACGCATGAAGACTACAACCAGGTCTTCGCCTATGCCAGAGCCATCCGTTCCAATTATCGGCAGGCGGATTTATTTTCCAACCTGGCTTTCCTAGAAGGATATGCCTTTGAGCAGCTGGGATTAAATGCAGAAGCAAAAAAAAGCTACACCCGTTTCCTTAGCTATTCCAGCCAAACGTTTTCCCAACTTCAGCGGGGATACGAGGATGCCGACCCATCTGATAGCCTGTACCTGGAACAACGGAACGCAGCCAGGCAATTCGTAAACGGAAACAGGGCCATGCACGTTTTCGAATTCCCCCCCATACCCCCCAAACACCACGTTACTCCCAATCAGCCCGGATTTCTGATTACGACTTCCACTTCGACGAAAAGACGGTTATCTCCAGGCATTTCATTGGGAAGGGACTTCCGCGATGATGTAAGTTTGGGGCTTAGGCTATCCAGCCCACTATCAACTTCTGCCCGACTCGTGGTCCAGGTCGATGTGTCAAGAAACACAGCCATGGGAACGTTGGGCTTGCCCCTGCAACTCTATCGTTCCGAAAACAATAGCTTGGGGATCAAATTTTCACCATTTGCAACATGCAGCTATTTGTTTGATAATCAAGTAATTGATGATATATCCAATCAACACAGTTACGTAAACGGAGGCCTACAACTGTCGGCTGGGTATTTCCTGCTCCCCAATGTGTCGCTGGGAGGCGTTTACACCTACCAGCTGCGCAACGTGCCGTTTCAGATTTCAGAAACCGGCGGTCAACGACATCCCAACAAGGACGTGTTCGACCTAAGCCTTTACTGGGGCTTGCTCGACAACCTGTCGCTCAAAGCCGGTGTCAAAAACAAGGACATCGTGATTGGCTGCTTCCTCTCCGGTTGGGAAATATCCTGGTCGATCAACCAACAACGCCTCATCTTGTCAAGCAATCTTTTTTAATTTCATAGAACCATGCCATCAGCCATTACCACCCGTCATTTGTCGCGTTCATTCGGTCAACGAATGGCCGTCAACGACCTGAACATCGATATACAACAAGGAGAACTTTTTTCGTTGCTGGGAACCAATGGAGCCGGAAAGACCACGACCATCCGTATGCTGTGCTGCCTGTTGCAACCCACAGCCGGAGAAGCTACCGTGCTGGGCCACGATTTGGTGAACGGTGACAACACACTCATCAAAAACGTGATTGGCGTTTCTCCCCAGGAAACAGCCATTGCTGGCCACCTTACTACCAAGGAAAACCTGGTGCTAATGGGTCGCGTGTATGGCATGAGCCTCAAAGCCGCCAAGAACCGGGCTGAGCAACTCATGGATCTGATGGAACTGGAAGACCGGAAAGAATGGACCAAACGGCTGTCGGGCGGCCAGCAACGGCGCCTCAGCATAGCCATGGCCCTGGTTTCCGACCCAAAGATTTTATTTTTAGACGAACCTACCCTTGGCCTTGACCCGCATGCCAGAAAGTCGGTCTGGAACTACATCGAACGCCTGAAGGGAGAAAAGACCATCCTGCTCACTACCCATTACTTGGAAGAATCCGATGCCTTGTCCGAGCATTTGGCCATCATGGAAAACGGCATCATTGTGGCGGCAGGGACTTCCCGGGAACTGAAGCAAAACCTTCACACCCACCGGGTGTTACGTGTTACGGCTGAAACGTTTCCCGATGCTGTTATCGGGCAACTGGTGGAATCTGGCCACAGCGTAGACCGTGTTGAACACGGACTGGACATCAAGGCCGATACAATTGACCTGTATGCCATTGTCGACTTGTTTCGGACCCATCGAGTTGAACTCACCGGTATCAACCTGCAAGAACCCACCTTGGACGAAGTCTTTTTGACCGTTACCGGTAAATCGCAGTGTGAACCTACTTCCGATTCCTCTTCCTCCAAACCCACTCGCTCATGAAACTACTTGGATTAGCCGACCGCAACCTGAAAGAAATTAGCCGCGATCCCGTCTCGATGATACTGGGGCTGTTTATGCCCATTGTTTTCCTGTTCCTGTTTACCAGCATCAACAAACGCTTGCCCCTGGACTTGTTTACTCCGCAAAGTCTCACGCCAGCCGTGATTGTTTTCGGGTACGGATTCTTCATCATGTTTGCCGCCACCCTATTGGCCAAAGACCGACAAAGTGCTTTTCTGGTCAGGCTGTACACCACCCCCCTACGCCCTGCCGATTACATACTTTCGTACATCTTGCCTTTTTTCCCGCTTCTACTGCTGCAAACAGTGCTGTGCTTTGTTTTCGGCATCCTCATGGGTGCCACTTTTGTCAACATGGGAGCAGTCCTTGTGATTTTTCTACTGTTGGGAATCACCTGCATCAGCCTGGGTGTCTTGCTGGGAGCCTTGTTTACTGTTGGTCAGGTATCGGCCGTCGGATCACTCCTCATCACGGTAATCAGTTTGATGAGCGGAGCCTGGATGGATCTTAAACTGGTGGGCGGCATCTTTGAGCAGATTGGGTACGCCATGCCTTTTGCGCATGCTATTGATGCTGCAAGAGCTGTTTTGAAAGGAGGAAGCCTGAGTACGGAATCATCCTCACTGCTTGTATTGGGTGGTTATGCGTTGACCAGCACGACACTGGCTGTCATGGCGTTTCGACGGACCATGCGCAAGCAGTGAGTCATCCGAGGGAACCCAGCTCAATGACATCGAGGTTTTCCACTTTTCCCTCGTTGATATCGAAACAGACCAATGTGCGAACCAGTTGAAAACCCTGTAATCCGGCCGCGCCTGGATTGATATGGAGGAGGTGGCGCGTTTTGTCGTTGACTACCTTTAATATATGCGAATGCCCGCATACGAACAGGTCGGGCTTGTATTCGTTTAACTCGCGAAGGATCTCAGGGGCGTATTTACCCGGATAACCACCAATATGTGTGAGTAGCACGCGCATACCTTCACAGTCGAAGCATTGAAACCGGGGAAACCGCAGACGCATGGGGTAGCCATCGCAGTTTCCGTAAACAGCCCGTAGTGGCTTGACAGCCTCCAGGGCATCGGCTACCACTTCTGATCCGATGTCGCCTGCGTGCCAGATTTCATCGCAGTTTTTGAAATACTGTCCAAAGCGTTCATCCCAGCAAGCGTGTGTGTCCGAAAGCAATCCTATGCGCATATATCCTTGATTTGGACTCAAAGGTAGCAATCCAGCAGGATATTTTCTATCTTTGGGCACGAAAGCGTGCAAACGGTCAACCCTATTGCCATGAAACTACTCCTTGTCGCCCTCCTCTACCTGATAGGCCCTGTGGTTATCATTACGTTTTTCCAACGCAGCGGAATAGCCCGGAAAGCTGGCACCATCCTGCTATCGTACCTATTGGGCATTATACTATCGTTTAGCGGCTTGATGGATGTAAGCCATCAGGAGAAACTGGACATGACTGCCATTCAGGATTGGATTATGAACATCGCTGTTCCCCTGGCCATTCCGCTGATGCTGTTTTCTTCCGACTTCAAATTGTGGCGCAGGTCTATGAATAAAACAATTGCCGCCCTGCTTGGAGGAATTATTTCTGTGGTCGTCGCCATTATGGGTGGCTTCATGCTCTTTAAAGATATGGACCTGCCCGAACTTTGGAAAGTGAGCGGCATGATGGTGGGTATGTACACAGGAGGCACCATGAACTTTGCTGCCATAGGGCGCATTTTGGAAGTTGACTCCACGGTGTTTACGTTGATCAGTGCCTTTGAAATGGTTCTATCCTTCTTATTCCTCATGTTCATTATCAGCGGAGGCTACCGTTTGTTCAGGAAGCTGTTGCCCTACCACGACGAATCGACCAC
>CAYTIY010000067.1:0-4056 GCA_964438045.1 uncultured Bacteroidales bacterium
GAGTGTTGAGCACATCGAAGATGCGGTCGGCTCCAAAAGAAATGCCCACGCCGGATACGCCGGGAAGGCCGAACACGCCGGTGAGGTTGTCGTAACGGCCACCTCCTGTGATGCTGCCCATTTCGGTATCAAGGGCCTTGACTTCAAAAATGGCGCCGGTATAGTAATTCAAGCCTCTGGCCAACCGAAGATCGAGTTCCAGTTGGGCCGACAGGTTGAGGCCGCCGGAAAGGTTGAAGAGTACTTCCAGTTCTTCCACCCCTTTCAATCCGGTTTCTGAGCCGGCAAGGATGGTTTTTAACCGGGCGAGTTTATCTTCGTTGCTGCCTTCCAACCGGAGAATGGGTTGCAGGTTTTCAATGGCTTCGGCGGAAAGTCCGCGTTCGGCCAGTTCCTTATTGACGTTGTCTGCACCGATTTTCTCGAACTTGTCGATGGCTACGGTGATGTCAGTCAAGCGGTCGGATTCGCCTATGATTTCGGCGATGCCGCTCAGTATCTTTCGGTTGTTGATCTTAATGCATACACGCAGACCGAAGCGGCGGAAGACCTCGTCGATAAGCTGGATGAGCTCCACTTCGTTGAGCAGGGAATCGCTGCCCACCACATCGGCGTCACACTGGAAGAATTCGCGGTAACGTCCTTTCTGGGGGCGGTCGGCCCTCCACACGGGTTGGATTTGAAAGCGTTTGAAGGGAAAGCTGATTTCGTTCTGGTGCATGACCACATAACGGGCAAAGGGCACCGTCAGGTCGTAACGAAGCCCTTTTTCACTGATTTTGCTGGTCAGCTTCACCGAATTGGGGTTGACCAGTTCGTTAACCGGTACGGCATTCATGAAGTCACCGGAGTTCAGGATTTTGAAGAGCAGTTTGTCGCCCTCTTCGCCGTATTTGCCCATCAACGTGCTGAGGTTCTCCATGGCCGGCGTCTCGATTTGTTGATAGCCGTAGAGTTGAAACACCGACCGGATGGTGTTGAAAATATAGTTGCGTTTCGCCATTTCCAGGGGCGAAAAGTCACGCGTTCCTTTTGGAATGGAAGGTTTTTGCATGTTGACCGATTAGTCCCTGCGGCTACCGCCCAGGAAAATAAGTATGTAATAAACCAGGGTTGCCAAAGAGCTTAGCGCTGCCACCACATAGGTGTAAGCTGCCCACTTCAGGGCATCGGTGGCCATGGGGTATGTCGTATTGTTCGTTATACCGGCGTTGCTCAACCAGGCAACGGCTCGTTTACTGGCGTTTATTTCAACCGGAAGGGTGATGAAACTGAACAATGTTGTCATCGCAAACAAGATAATACCGGCTAGTAGTAATTGCGGGAAGGAACTTACCAATAGGATTCCGGCCAACAAGACCCACTGCATCCATTTGGAGGCAAAGCTCACGGCCGGAACCAGTTTGGAACGCATGGTCAGAAAAGCGTAGGCTCTGGCATGCTGTACGGCGTGGCCACATTCGTGTGCGGCCACAGCGGCGGCGGAAATGCTGTTTCCACCGTAGACTTCGTCACTGAGGTTTACAATTTTGGTTTCGGGATTGTAGTGGTCGGTCAAATGACCACCGGTATGCTGCACCTTGACGTCGGTGATGCCGTTTTCACGCAGCATACGCTCGGCGATATCCTTACCCGTCATTCCGTTGGGAAGGGCTATTTCGCCGTATTTCCTAAACTTCGATTGCAGGGTCTTTTGAACCACCCAGCTCAACAGGGCAAAAACAATAAAGATCAGGTAAATGGGCATGTTGGCTCCAATGAAGCCTCCAAAACCCATTGGGATATACATCAATAGTGCGGTCATAATCAGTCGTTGTAACGTTTGATGGTTTGTTCACGGTCGGGTCCAACAGACACGATGGTGATACGTACGCCCAGTTCCTCTTCCAGGAAACTTAGGTAGTTGTTGAATTCTTCAGGGAATTCATCTTCCGATCGCATGTGGGTCATGTCGGTATTCCAACCCGGTAATTCGGCATAAATGGGTTCCACACCTTCGGTGATGTCAAAGGGAAACTGCTCGGTTTCTTCCCCGTTAACTTTGTAGGCTACACAAGCCTTAATGGTATCGAAGGTATCCATGACGTCGCTCTTCATCATAATCAGGTCGGTGACCCCGTTGATCATTACGGCGTAGCGTAAGGCAACCAAGTCCACCCAGCCGCAACGGCGGGGACGTCCGGTGACGGAACCGTATTCGTGTCCGTTGTCACGCATGGCCTGGCCTGTCGTGTCGAACAGTTCAGAAGGGAAGGGACCGCTACCTACGCGGGTACAATAGGCTTTGAAAATACCAAAGACACGGCCAATGGCACGGGGAGCAACACCTAAACCGGTGCAGGCACCGGCGCAGACGGTGTTAGAGGAGGTTACGAACGGGTAAGAGCCAAAGTCAATGTCTAGCATGGTACCTTGTGCACCTTCGCACAGTACGCTTTTTCCGGCTTTCAAGGCATCGTTGATGACGTGTTCGCTGTCGATGAAGGCGAATTGCTTCAGGCATTCAATGCCTTCCATCCATTCCTTTTCGAGCGGAGCCAGGTCATATTCGTAACCAAGGCATTTGAGCTGTTCTTCATGGCGGGCCACGGCAGCCTTGTATTTTGCTTCGAAATTAATGAGGATATCACCCACACGCAATCCATTTCGGCTGATCTTGTCGGTGTAAGTAGGACCGATTCCTTTTCCGGTCGTACCGATCTTACCTTCGCCTTTTTTGGCTTCGTTGGCTGCATCGAGTAAACGGTGGGTGGGAAGGATCAGGTGCGCTTTTTTAGAAATAAGCAGTCGTTTGGTCAGGGGGTGACCACTGGCGCTGAGTTGTTCCACTTCTATCTTGAACAGGGCAGGGTCGAGTACAACACCGTTGCCGATGATGTTGATCTTGTCTCCCTGGAAAATGCCGGAGGGGATGGAACGCAACACGTATTTTTGGCCGTTGAATTCCAAGGTATGACCGGCGTTTGGGCCACCTTGAAAACGACAAACCAAGTCGTAACCGGGTGTCAGGACATCCACTACTTTTCCTTTTCCTTCATCGCCCCATTGGAGGCCTAGCAATACATCTACACTCATGTTCTGGTGAGTACCGTTATGACACACAAAGTACGGACGAATCAAACACATCCGTCCGTTTATTGTCTGTCTGAATTAGACAATAGGTTGAAACTATACGTTGCAAATTTACACCAATTATTTGATTTAGCGCTACTCTTTTACTGACTACTTGCACGCCCAATCGAAAAATCGAGCGTTTGATGGGTGGTTTTTCAATAATGTGTGGTGTGTGGTAATAAAGTTAACAAATGTTAAATACTTGAATGTGTTTATGCTTTTTTTGGGGTAGTGTATCCATGCTGGTGTTATCCGTGTATTTTTGTTGTTTTATTTTGGTTATGTATTCGGTATCCAATCATTCAATTAATCCATTTTTCGTATGAAACGCATTTGTTTCTTTCTGGTATTTGCTTTGTTTTCTACTGGTTTGATTGGACAAACAACGATTGAAAAGGCAATAAACAAGTGGAATGTGGCCCTGATCAGGGTAAGTAATCTCTATCCGTTGACTGCTTGCGAAAAAGGGCAACAGGATGCCTTGTTGAAAGAAGCGCACGATAGCTTGATGATGTGTAAGCAATACACCCGGCAGGTTGCCGCCCTGAATAATCAATACATGCCGGAGGTAAACATCAGGGACTTTCAATCAATGACCCTATTCAGCTTGTATTACCAACGTCCGTGTGCCGCGCACATCTTTACCACAAAAGAAGCGTTATCATGGATAAAAACACTCGAATCAAACATGCCTGATGTAAAACGTATTGTTTTGGCCGACTTGAAATTAGACTACAATAAAATAACCCAATCGCTGTTGGATGAAATACAATGTAACGCTTTTTGGGAATCATTCTCCATCAATCTAATGGCAAACGATACCACTGGCATGTCGAAAGCCATGCATCGATACATCGCTTGGTTGCGCAAAAAATACACTGATCCCTTGACGTTTTGTAGTTCAATTTACAACGATACAACCATGTCGAGGGAGTGGGTACG
>CAYTIY010000067.1:4066-14217 GCA_964438045.1 uncultured Bacteroidales bacterium
TGTTCAGCTCCACAAATTATGACATGTGGGGTGAGAAAGAGTTGGATTACAGTATTCTGGAAATTGAGTTGGAAGCGGAAGAATTCCTTAAAAAACAACCATCAGCTGGTTCGGGTGTGTTGAATTCACTGAAACGGATGTCGTTGCTTCAAAAACTTTTGATCATTGAATTGGGCATGGACCTGGATAAGCCGGAGTATGTGCTGAAACAGTTTGATGAATTGACCCGTCTGAAGGAAGCGACACGTAAGCTGGAACTGAATGATATGTATCAAAAAGTGTATACGGCGTTGGTGGGATCTACACGTTGTACCGATGAGGATCGTTGGAAATACTTGGAAGCTATGACGCAACTCTTTCAATCGGCAAAAACCAATGAGGACTTAATGGACAACATACAGTCAGATGTGACAGCCATGTGTAATCGGTTGTATGATGGCCTGACGCTTCAGGAAGGATTTGAAGAACAGTATACCCGGTTGCAGCCGTACTATACCCTGGCTGGCAATAATGAGGGGGTGAGAAAATGCAAGGACGCGTTGGCCGCCATCGAAACGATGCGTCAAAAACGCGAGAAAAAAGAAGCCTTTCAGCAAAGCTGGGGATTAAGCGTAGGGTTTGCACCCATTAAAACCCTGTTCTTCGGAGGAAAACAAGCCTCCTTTTTTGCCGATTTTAAAACGTTTGGACTTTCTCATGGTGTTCGCTACTGTCGATTTGACGGATTTACGGACAACTACCGGTTTTATGCCTGGTTGATCAATGATGATAAGCCGGGAGGGGCTTTTACGTATTCGGGTTATGAGGCTTCGTATTGGATATCCTTGTTTTCGATGCGTGAGGATTTTGTCCAACAACGTTTGTGTTTGGAATATCGGTATGGCAATTATGCCTTTGAACCGTTGAGCAATGTGACCTTGCTGAATCGCTCTACCGATGAGGTGGCCATGACAGGAGAAACCGTCAATCCGGTTGGCATCAACAAAGATGTGACCTTGGTCTATCGGTTGCAGTTATTTGTCGGTAGTCGTTTCTTCATAGAAGGAAACGTGGGATTGGGGTTGGGGTACAGATCCTTGAAAGCCGGTCAAGACCTGGATGTATATGAGATTGACAATGATGCCTACAACGACGCCACCTGGAACAGGCTTACCCTTCCAGGAAGAGTGGGGCTCCGGTGTGGTATTAAGTTGTTCTAACAACCATCGCAGCGTTCTACCAGCCTGCTGGCGTGAAGACGTAGGGTTGCGTTCTCATCCGACAGGTCAGTGCGAGCGTTGTTCAGCGATGCGGAATCAACAACATGTATCTTTTTGGAAAGCAACAATCGTAGGGTCAAGACATACCCTGCACTGCGGAAGTTGAAGTCCGTGTTATTTGACCAGGTGGTTGCAAGCAAGGGTGCATAAGGTACGTGTTGTAACAGATTGAAAATGTACTGTTCCAGTAATTCTGTTGTGAAGCAGGCCTCAAGCCAGGCTTCAGCCATTTCCTGGCTGAAGGCCGCTTTGGGGTAAAGCATGGTGGCCAGGATTTTGCCTTCCCTGGAAGATTCAGCCCACAATGTTTCAGCCAATTCGACGTTTGGGGAGTAGCTGCCTCCGATTTCCCGAAGGGAAGCGGCATCCAGGCCGAAATTCAGCTTATAGGGCATCCCGATGGCTCTCATGGCAGCGGAAACATCCCCGTTCATGCGAAGACGCAGGCGTTTCTTTATCTCCCGAATGGTATCGTGCGTAGTCAATTGTAAGTGGGTAAGTTGGAATAGGATTTTGAATACCTCAGGTGTTGTTCAATGTAACCCTCCGTGTAGCTGATGGTTATATCCTTGATGCCTCCTTTTTTATCATACACGGGGGTGTAGACCGGGTTGACAAATCCTTTGTAAGGAGCCAGGTGCAAGACTGCATATCGGTCGAGAACTTCGCTGTGTAGGTTGGAATCAATGCGGACACCGTAAGCTTCCACCAATTCCTTACCAGCCTTGAAATCGCCGGTCGATTTGATGCGTTGGATTTCAGCCAGCAATTGACCAAACAGGTTTCTCAGCGCCACGTAGTCGTTTACCACTACAAAGGTCTTTCCGTCACGTTGCTTGAATTCCACAACCCGTTGAGGTAAGCCTTTTTCGTACGCCCAACGGGCAATGAGCGCCCTGTTGCGCATGTGTGATTCCTCAATGGTGTTGCCGGGTTCAATGCGGGTAAGTTGGGTCATCAGGCCATTCATCATGAATTTATAGTATTCTGCCTTGAACGCTTCATTGTCGGGCAGCAAGCCGAGATCCACCAGTTTTTTGTCACCCAGGTAATAGAGCCCGAATAAATCGGCGCGTGCTTCCTCAATGGTGGCTCCGTAGGCCTTGAGGGCATCCTGATCCACTCCGGGCAGCAGTTTACCGGAACCATGTCCCAGGCATTCGTGCAGGTCGGTGTGCAAGTTGTCGGTAAGGAATCCGTACTTTTTGGTCAGTTCCACTTCGGCATCGCTCCACATGAACGCTTCATTGAATCCGGTGCCTTGGGTGGCTTTGTCATAAGCTTGGGTGATGTTCTCGATGGTGACCGACTTGGAACCGTGGTCCCTTCGGATCCAATTGCTGTTGGGCAGGTTGATGCCGATGGGGGTGGTTGGGTAGCAGTCTCCGGCTAATAGGGTCACCGTGATGACCTTGGCCGATACGCCTTTCACTGTTTCTTTCTTGAACTGTTTGTCAACGGGGGAGTGGTCTTCAAACCACTGGGCATTCCGGCTGATCGTTTCGGTGCGTTTTGTCGCTTCCTCGTTTTTGAAGTTGACAATGCTTTCCCAGCTGGCCTTGATGCCAAGGGGATCTCCGTATGTTTCGGTAAATCCGTTTACGAAGTCCACGCGGGAATCCAGGTCTTGCACCCACTGCACACAGTACGTGTCGAATGTCTTCAGGTCTCCTGTTTTGTAATAGTCTATCAATGTTCTGATTACGGAAGCTTGCTGCTTGTTTTCGGCAACAGTGGCGGCTTTTTCCAGCCAATAGACAATTTTGCCGATGGCCGGTCCGTACAGCCCTGCTTCTTTCCACACGTTCTCTACCAGCCGTCCGTTTTCTTTTACTAACCGTGAATTCAGACCGTAGGAAACGGGTGTATTGTCGTTGGGTTTCTTCATGGCGTTGTAAAACGCTTCTGCCTCAGGTTGAGTTACACCTTGATAATAGTTACAAGCAGAGGTGGAGATCAAATCCTGTCCTTCCTTTTGGTTGACCCGCTTGGCGTAGAGTGTAGGGTCGAACAGGATGGGTGTTAGTTTGTCGATGAGTTGCTGCACGGATTCTCCCTGCGACAAGGGTAAGGAGTCTGGATTGACCGAGCGAACCGCATCGGCAAAAAAGGTCTTCGAAAATCCGGGTGCGAACTTGTCGGTGGCGTAGTGGTGGTGAATGCCGTTGGAAACCCACACGCGTTTGAGGTAAACGACAAACTCCTTCCACTCCTGGCTTGTCGTGTCGGCTGATGCGTATTGGTAAATGCTTTCCAAAGTCCGCCGTATGCACAGGTTATGGCGGAAATTTTGGTCATACAGGATGTCGCGTCCCTGAAGTGCGGCTTCATTCAGGTAATAGATGAGTTCTTTCTGCTTGAGGGAGAGTTCATTGAATCCCGGAACCTCATATCGGAGAATCTGAAGGTCGGCAAACTGGTCGACCACGTAGTTGATGGACGGTTCGGGTGTTCCCTTACCCGAGGGTGTACAGGCAGTGGTTCCCAGCAGGATGATCGTTGACATGAGAAAAAAATGAAGAGGTTTCATACGATGGGTCTGTTTGTGTTCAGACCGGCGGTGGAAACAAACCTGGAAGCTCAGCGCCCGCCGGATTGGTTGAGCAGGTACATGTCGAGAATGACCATGGCAGCCATGGCTTCCACAATGGGTACGGCTCTGGGCAAAACACAGGGGTCGTGTCGGCCTTGGGCCTTGAAATGGATATCGTGTCCTTGTTTGTCCACGGTTTGTTGATCCATCAGCAGGGTGGCTACCGGTTTGAAGGCTACCCTGAAATAAATGTCCTCGCCATTTGAAATGCCGCCTTGTATCCCACCGGAATGATTGGTGCGGGTTTTTATGGTTCCGTTTTCGTTGTAGAATCGGTCGTTCATTTCTGACCCAAATGATGCCACGTCAAATCCCAAACCGTACTCAAAGCCTTTGACGGCATTGATGGACAACATGGCCGAGCCAAGCGCCGCGTGTAGTTTGTTGAAAACGGGTTGTCCCAATCCGATGGGGGTGCCTTTTATGACACACGTGACAACGCCGCCCACCGTATCACCCTTGGCCTTTACACTCTTGATCAGTTCTTCCATTTGAATGGCAGCTTCCGGATCGGCGCACCGCACGGGGTTTTGTTCGATGGTGGAAAAGTCGTAAGTCTGATAGGGCTTGTCTGCCTTGATCGGACCCACTTGCGAGGTGTAGGCGGTGATGTTGATGCCCAGATCCTTTAGCATCTGTTTGGCAATGGCTCCGGCCACTACCCTGGCTATCGATTCACGAACCGAAGAACGACCTCCCCCTCTGTTGTCGCGGATACCATACTTGCTGAAGTACGTGTAATCGGCATGTGAGGGACGAAAGAGGTCCTTCATCGAATCGTAATCGGATGAGCGTTGTTTCGCGTTCCAGACACAGAAGGCAATGGGTGTACCCGTTGTCTTGCCTTCAAAAATTCCAGACAGGAACTCCACCTCGTCGCGCTCGTCTCTGCTGGTGGTCAGTGCTGACTGACCCGGTCTGCGCCGGTTCAGTTCCTGTTGGATAAACTCCATATCCAACTCAACACCGGCCGGGCAACCGTCAATGACGCCGCCTACAGCGCGTCCATGCGATTCTCCAAACGAAGTCAACCTGAACAGGTATCCGAAACTGTTGCTCATAATGCTATTACTGTTTAATGATCGCAGGAGCAGCCTCCGCAGTCACCATCGCTGCAGTCGCTGTCTCCACAGCCACAGCCGCCGCCCATAAAGGCGCGTGCTTCTTCTTCAGTGGATTCACGCACTTCAATGACTTTTCCTACAAAGTGCAGGTTTTCTCCGGCCAAAGGATGATTGAAGTCCATGGAAATGGTTTCGTCGCCAATCTTAAGTATGGTACCGTTGATGCGGTTGCCTTCCTGATCCATCATGGGAACGGTGTTGTTCTCAAAGATGATTTCGGGGTCAATCTTGCCATCCACTTCAAAAACGGTTCTGGGCAATTCGACAATATTTTCGTCGAAGTACTCACCATAGGCTTGGTCGCTGGGAAGTACAAAATCGAACGTGGCGCCGGCTTCAAGTCCGACCAAGTTGCTTTCAAAGGCTTCGAGCATCATGCCCATGCCAAAAATAAAGCTGAGAGGCTTTTGCTCGGTGGCTTTTTCCATGAGCTCTTCCTGTGTGCCGTCATTACCACCGACGTAAAGGTCGTAGGTAGCGGAAACAAATTTGTTGGCAGAAATTTTCATTAAAACGGATTGAATTGATTTATGGCCACAAAGATACGAAAAATATTAGAATCGTATTTGATACGCAGCCTTTAGCTGTTCCATGGCTTTCTCTACTGTTGAACGCGGACAGCCGATATTGATACGCATAAATCCCTCTCCACCCGGACCGAAGCTGACACCTGCGTTCAGTGCCAATTTGGCATCTTTCAGGAAAAATTGTTTCAGGGAATCATCATCCAGTTGAAGATCCCTACAATCTAGCCAGATTAAAAAAGAAGCCTGAGGCAGACACGCCTTGATGCGTGGTGTGTGTTGTTTGATAAAGGAGCCTACATAGTCGATGTTGGCGGCCAGGTACGTTTTTAGTTGTTCGAGCCATTCCTCTCCTTTTTCGTAGGCGGCTTGAGCCGCGATGATGGAAAACAGGCTGCCATTTCCCAATTCGGCCCTGTTCAGATAATCGGCGAATTGTTTTCGGAGCGACTCGTTTTGGATGATGTAATAGGAGCTGGACAGTCCCGGGATGTTGAAGGTTTTGCTCGGTGCCATCAGGGTGATGATGTTGTCGGACAGTTCAGGCGAAAAGGCCCCCGGGCAATGGTGGGAATGGCCGGTCAGAGCCAGGTCGGCGTGGATTTCATCGGAGACTATCAATACACCATATTTGGCACAGATTTCACACATGCGTTCCAGCTCCTCGATTTCCCAAATTCTTCCGCCCGGATTGTGGGGGTTGCACAACAGGAACACTTTGCACGTGGAAACCTTCCGTTCGAAATCCTCGAAGTCGATCTGAAACTGACCCTCTTGAAATAGCAACCGGTTGATTACCAGCTTTCTGTCGTTAGCCGTGGGGAGGCTCATGAACGGGGGATACACCGGGGTTTGCACCAGGATGCCGTCTCCCGGCTGGCTGAAGCACTGGATGGCGAGTCCCAGTCCAGAAACGATGCCGGGTATGAAGCCCAGTTGTTTGGGTGTCACCTCCCATTTGTGATGCTGGCGCATCCAGTTGACAATGGCCGTTGACCAACCACTGGGCAGGATGGTGTAACCCAGTATGCCATGGTCGCACCGTTCACGGATGGCATCCAGGATGAAATCGGGCGAGGAAAAATCCATGTCAGCGACCCACATGGGGATGGCGTCGGTGGTACCATACAGTTTGACCATCAGGTCGTACTTGTAACTGTTTGAACCAAATCGGTCTATTTTTTTATCGAAAGC
This sequence comes from uncultured Bacteroidales bacterium, assembly GCA_964438045.1. Taxonomy (GTDB): domain Bacteria; phylum Bacteroidota; class Bacteroidia; order Bacteroidales; family UBA1402; genus UBA8389. The sequence continues at coordinate 10,761 of CAYTIY010000067.1, forward strand.
AGCGGAAGTATTCATACATTTGCATACTGTGATCATGAGTCACAAAGTTAGTTGTTTTGGAGAAATCAAGCGACTGATCGGAGTGTATATGATAAAGTAATTATTTTAAGCCTTAAAAAGTGATAAATCATTACTTTCTAAGGGGTGAATTTGGCGAAAACGTTTTTTTGTAGAATTTTACCTATCTTTGTACCCTCAATATAGGTATTAACGATCCATTACATGAGTTATCCGTTACGTAGCGCCACCAGTACCCAAGGTAGGCGCATGGCAGGAGCCAGGGCCCTTTGGAAGGCCAATGGAATGAAAGACGATCAGATGGGCAAACCCATCATCGCAGTAGTCAACTCGTTTACCCAGTTTGTGCCGGGTCATGTGCACCTGCACGAAGTGGGGCAGATGGTAAAGGCTGAAATCGAGAAAGCTGGCTGTTTTGCCGCTGAATTCAATACCATAGCCATCGATGACGGCATAGCCATGGGCCACGACGGCATGTTGTATTCCCTGCCCAGCCGCGACATCATAGCCGACAGTGTGGAATATATGGTCAACGCCCACAAGGCCGACGCCATGGTTTGTATTTCCAATTGCGACAAAATTACCCCCGGTATGTTGATGGCAGCCATGAGGCTGAACATTCCCACCGTGTTTGTGTCCGGTGGCCCCATGGAGGCCGGTGAACTGGACGGCGAACACCTCGACCTGATCGATGCCATGGTCCAGGCTGCCGACGATTCAATCAGCGACGAACACGTGGCCAAGGTGGAACGTTCGGCCTGTCCAACCTGTGGATCTTGCTCCGGAATGTTTACGGCCAATTCCATGAACTGTCTGAACGAAGCCATCGGTTTGGCGTTGCCCGGCAATGGCACTATCGTAGCCACCCACGAAAACCGCAAACAGTTGTTTGTGGACGCTGCCAAATTGATTGTCAAGAACACGTTGGCTTACTACAAAGACGGAGACGACAGTGTATTGCCGCTTTCCATTGCAACTCGTCAGGCATTTTTAAATGCTATGACACTGGATATAGCCATGGGTGGTTCAACCAACACGGTGCTGCATTTACTGGCCGTCGCCCACGAAGCCGGCGTCGCATTCTCCATGGACGACATTGACGGTCTGTCACGAAAAACACCCTGTCTGTGCAAGGTGGCTCCCAATACGAACAAGTACCACATTCAGGATGTGAACAGGGCCGGAGGCATCCTGGGCATCTTGAATGAACTGGCTAAGGGTAACCTTATCGACACTTCGGTTAATCGGGTGGATGGCCTAACACTGGCTGAAGCCGCTACGAACTACGACATTACCAAAAAAGATGCAGTTGATGCTGCAGTCAAATTATATTGTTCGGCTCCTGCCAATCGCTTTAACCTGGTCATGGGTTCTCAGGCTACGTACTATCCAGAACCCGATACGAACAGGGAATCCGGTTGCATTCGCGACATAGCCCATGCTTATACGAAGGATGGGGGACTGGCCATTCTGAAAGGCAACATAGCCCTGGATGGTTGTGTGGTCAAGACTGCCGGTGTGGATGAAAACTTGTGGCATTTCAAGGGTATTGCCAAAGTGTTCGATTCTCAGGACGCAGCCTGCGAGGGTATTCTGCGAGGTGAGGTGAAAGCTGGGCATGTGGTTGTCATCACGCACGAGGGTCCCAAGGGTGGTCCAGGTATGCAGGAAATGCTGTATCCAACTTCTTATTTGAAAGCCAGGCATTTGGGCAAGGAATGTGCTCTAATCACCGATGGACGGTTTTCAGGCGGCACATCAGGTCTTTCCATCGGCCATGTCTCTCCTGAGGCTGCGGCCGGCGGAGCCATCGGATTGGTGAAAGAAGGCGACGTGATTGAAATCAACATACCGGAACGTAGTATCAATGTGCTGGTCGACGACGCTACGCTGGATGCCCGTCGCCAGGATGAACTAGCTCGTGGTAAGGCTGCATTCACACCTCCTGTGCGTCAACGCCACATTCCGGCTTCATTGAAAGCCTATGCTTCCATGGTCAGTTCGGCTGACAAGGGCGCTGTACGAATTATTGACTGATTGCTTATGGAACAAACAAAAATAAAAGGCGCGGAAGCGCTGATGCTATCGCTGATTGAGGAAAAGGTGGACACGGTGTTCGGCTATCCCGGGGGATCCATCATCACCGTCTTTGACGCCTTGTTTTCCTACCGTGAATCCATCCGTCAGATCCTGACCCGTCACGAACAGGGTGCCATCCATGCCGCGCAGGGCTTTGCCCGTGTAACCGGTGAGCCTGGCGTGGTTATCGTCACATCGGGTCCTGGAGCTACAAACGTCATCACCGGATTGGCCGATGCCATGTTGGACAGCACTCCGCTGGTCGTCATAGCTGGCCAGGTGAGCAGCCCACTGTTGGGCTCGGATGCTTTTCAGGAAACCGACGTGGTAGGCATCTCCCTGCCTGTGACCAAATGGAGTTATCAGGTGCGTTCAGCCGCCGAGATTCCCTGGGCTGTTGCCCGGGCTTTCTACATTGCCCGCGAAGGTCGTCCCGGTCCGGTTGTGCTGGATATTACAAAGGACGCACAAAATGAATTGATGGCCTTTTCGTACGATAAGTGCACTTTCATTAGGAGCTATCAACCGTATCCCGATATAAAGGTGTCGGCTGTTGAACAGGCTGCGGCTCTTATCAATTCGGCCAAACGTCCTATGGCACTAATTGGCCAGGGCGTCATTCTGGGAGAGGCGGAGGAAGAATTGAAGGCTTTCCTGACCAAGGCGGACATTCCCGCCGGAGCTACACTGCTGGGTTTACCGGCACTGCCGGCCGATTTTCCGCTTATGAAGGGCATGTTGGGAATGCACGGAAACGTGGGACCCAACCGTAAAACAGCCGAATGTGACGTGTTGATTGCCATTGGTATGCGTTTTGACGACCGCGTGACGGGTGACCTGAAAACGTACGCCAAACAGGCCAAGGTGATTCATTTCGACATTGACTCTTCCGAAATAGACAAGAACGTGAAAACTGATGTGGCCGTACTGGCCAACGTCAAAGAAAGCCTGCCTGCCGTGACCGCGTTGTTACAACAGGCCAATCATGCTGAGTGGGTGGCCAGTTTTTCCGTACACGAACAGGAAGAATGGAAACGGGTAATCGACCCTGAAATCCATCCTACAACCGGTCCTATCACTATGGGTGAAGTTATCAACCTGGTTTCAGAAATGGCATCTCCCACGGCCGTGTTGGCTACAGATGTAGGTCAGAACCAAATGATGGCCTGCCGTTATTTCAAATTGAAAAGCAAACGCAGCCTGGTTACATCAGGCGGTCTGGGCACCATGGGATTTGGTTTGCCCGCAGCTATCGGTGCTGCCTTTGGAGCACCGGAACGACAGGTTTGCCTTTTTACAGGCGATGGCGGTATTCAGATGACCATTCAAGAACTGGGTACCATCATGGAATACAACATTC
>CAYTIY010000068.1:0-14110 GCA_964438045.1 uncultured Bacteroidales bacterium
GATTTGCGCAGGGGGGACATTCCTTTTTTCCACACTGAGGCTGACAGCAAGGACATCCGGAACGGAAAAACAAACCTGAGCACGGACTTTTTCAGACATTCAGGCTTTGAAACGTCCATCCATAAAATTACACACCTGTCTATTGATGACCTTGAAAAACAATGTTGGATCATCAACCTTAGCCTTAGCCTGCTGGGTATCGGTCAAACCACAACCTCATTGACAAACAATCGTTCGCTACGTCAAGAAAAAAAGACCGGATTGCTGGAAGTTGCCTGTTCGCTCGCAGACAACCTAATTGGAAACATGTCCATCAATGAAGACAGGGCCAGCTGGATGGTTTTCATGCCCATCGACCTCGAATCATCGCGATTTGCACTCGCACCTGCCTCGTTTGACCTGTACAGTGGTTTGCCCGGTGAGATTGTGTGTTTATCCTGCCTCTCCCGTCAAACCGGAATCAAACTGTACGAGGATGTGGCCGGTAAAGCTTTGAACGAATTGATTGCACGCATCGAGGAGGGATGCTCCGTCAACAAACTTGGATTGTTCGCAGGGTGGGGCGGGTTGATCTACACCATGGCCTACTTGTCTCGATTTCAAAACGACACACAGTGGTTAGGCCTTGCAAAAAACTGGTTGGAACGCCTCAATCCCTGTGAAATGATGCTGGCCGAAGACAACCACGGCGTAGTCAACGGGGCGGCCGGGTTTATTCTTGGACTTCTGGCAGCCTACCAAGTCGGAAAAGATCGACAATTCCTGGAGTTGGCCGATAAAATGGGATCAGCCTTGTTGCGCCATTCCATACGGACCCAGGACCAGATTCGCTGGAAAAGTTACAGCAACAAACCACTAGCCGGTTTATCACACGGAGCTTCCGGTTATGCAGTCTGTTTCAGTCGGTTGTTCAGGTATACTGGCATCAGACAGTACAAGGATGTGGTACGAAAGATCCTTAATTACGAGACACACTTGTATGATACTGAAAACAGGAATTGGCCCGACCTCAGGTCTATCGTGGCAGAACAGGAGCAAGACAAGACAGTGTATTCCACAGCTTGGTCTCATGGGGCTCCCGGTATCGGATTGGCCAGGTTGGAAGTGTTACGATGCGGAATAAGGGACAGGTTCATCATCAATGATGTCGAGAATGCGCTGAATACCTGCCTTGAAAGTGGTTTTAACGGAGGAGACAACCTATGTTTCGGCAATTTCGGCAACCTGGAACTGCTCATCAGTTACGCCGATTTTTTTTCTAAAGAAAGTGTGAAAACCATGTATCAACGCATGGCCGGAGAACTGATTGAAAGAGGCATGAAAAAAGGATTCAATGTGACCGGTAAAGGTAGTTACACACCCGGGCTGATGAACGGCATAACGGGTGTCATTTACCAATGCATGCGGGTACACGATCCCAGGCATGTACCCTCCATACTCAGTCTGTCCCTATGAAACCCTCGTTCAAATTTGTTTACCAGCTCGACGCAATGGATTGCGGTCCTGCTTGTCTGTGCATGATTGCCGACCACCACGGAAAACGCCAGTCATTGGATCGTGTACGTAGCCGGTCCGGTTTGACCAAACAAGGGGTTTCCCTTTATGGGCTGAGTGAGGCCGCTGAGTCCATGGGATTCAGGACTACCGCCTTGCGCCTGAGTATGGAAAAGGTCAGGGAAATTCCCTTGCCGTGCATCCTTCACTGGAACCAACGTCATTTTGTCGTTCTTCATGAGGTGTGCCGGAGCCGTGGTGGGTTTAACTACAAGGTGGCCGACCCTGCAAAAGGCCTGTCAACCCTAAACGAACAGGAATTCCGATCGGCCTGGGCAGGGACGGTTGAACACAACCTGGACAACGGCATCGCCATGATACTTGAACCCACGGCTGCTTTTTTCGAAATGGAGGAAGAAAGCAGGAATACGCCTGGAAACGTACGATTCCTGGCCTCTTACATTGCCCCCTACCGACGCTTCGTCACGCAATTGTTCCTTGGCCTTGCTGCCGGCAGTCTGCTGCAACTCGTTTTGCCTTTCCTTACCCAGTCTATCGTTGACAACGGCATCGTAGGTAACGACCTCACATTCATCCACCTGATACTGGCTGCCCAGTTGATGTTCACACTCAGTGCCAGCGGGTTGGAGTTCATACGCGGATGGATCTTGCTTCATCTGGGTTCGCGGATGAACATCGCCCTGGTCTCCGATTTCCTGTCAAAACTCATGCGACTGCCCATGCGCTATTTTGACAGCAAACAAACCGGAGACTTATTGCAACGCATCAACGACCACGAACGCATCGAATCATTTTTGGCAGGATCCAGCCTGAATACCTTGTTTTCCATGGTCAACATTCTGATCTTCGGCATTGTACTGTTGTGTTACAGTTGGCAGATATTTCTGGTCTTTTTTGCCGGCAGTCTGTTGTATGTAGTCTGGGTAGGTTTCTTCATGAAAGAGCGAAAGAAACTCGACGTGAGTTATTTCGAAAAACAATCCAAAAATCAGGCTCGTTTGATTCAGCTTATCACCGGTATGCAGGAAATCAAGCTTCACGGATGCGAGCAACAGAAACGCTGGGAATGGGAGCGCATCCAAGCCAGTCTTTTCCGCATCCGGATCAAGGCCTTGTCGCTCCGACAGTATCAGGACTCAGGTGCTGTGCTGTTGAACCAGTCCAAAAACCTGTTGATCACGGCCATGGCGGCCGGCTTTGTCCTCAAGGGAGACATGACGCTCGGCATGATGCTTTCTGTCCAGTACATCATCGGACAATTGAACGCACCGGTCGATCAACTCATCCAGTTCATGCGCTCCTGGCAGGATGCCCGCTTGAGCCTGGAACGACTCTCCGAAATCAACAGCCACGAGGAAGAAGACAGCGATTCCAGTCTGAAACGGAGCGTTGATGCTTCACTTGACAACGTACAGGTTGAACAGGTAAGCTTTTCCTACGACGGTATCAACACCATCCTGCAGGATATCAATCTTGATATTCCGGTGGGCAAACAAACGGCCATAGTCGGCATGAGCGGAAGTGGCAAAACCACCTTGGTCAAACTGTTGCTGGGGTATTACCCACCCCGGAACGGAGACATCAAACTGAATGGAAGCAGCCTGGCACATCATAGGCTGAAAGACTGGCGCAAGCAGTGCGGGGTGGTGATGCAGGATGGATTCATCTTTTCCGACAGCATTGCCGGAAACATAGCCCCGGGTGAAGAAACCATAGATATTGAGCGTCTGCAGGATGCGGCACGAACAGCCAACATACACGACTACATCGCATCCTTGCCCCTCTCCTATAATACCAGGATCGGACCTGAAGGTGCCGCTCTCAGCCAGGGTCAACGACAACGTATCCTGATTGCCAGAGCTGTTTACAAGAATCCGACGATGTTGTTTCTGGATGAAGCGACCAATGCATTGGACGCAAACAATGAACGATGCATCATGGACAACCTTCAGTCATTTTTTCAGGGGCGGACGGTTGTGGTGGTGGCACATCGCCTGAGTACGGTCAGAAAGGCCGACCAGATCGTCGTTCTTCAAAAGGGGCAAATCGCAGAACGCGGTACCCATGAAGAGCTGATCGCCCACCGTGGTGCCTATTACCGATTGGTGAAAAATCAATTGGAACTTTAATCAATCCGGCCGACACATGGACTTACAAAACGAGAGCAAGGAAAAAGCCGTCGAACTGATGGCACCCGAGGTGGACGAACTGTTGACTAAACCTCCGCATGGATTGTTGCGCTGGGGCAGCGGAGTTGTCATCGTCATACTTTTTTTCCTATTTGTTGCCGGTTATTTCATCCGGTTTCCAGAATATGTTCAGGCCATGGCCACAATAACAACCGCACATCCTCCCATGTGGCTCACGGCCAGGGTTACGTCACGCATCAAGGAACTAAAGGCAGAGCACCTGGGCCAGGTAAGACAAGGCCAACTGATTGCCGTCCTGGAAAATCCGGCCATTGAAGCGCACGTATTGGATCTCCGCAATCGTTTGCGCGATTCATCCCTGTACCGTCTCGACAACCTGCTGTCAACGCCGCAGCTGTTCGACGTTTCCCTGCAATTGGGAGAGGTACAACCCTACTGGTCGGTGGTGGCCAACCGGTTTACCGATTATTACCTGACCGTATGTGTAGACAACTCGGCTTCACGACTTCAGGCTCTACGTCGGGAGTTCAGCTTACTGGAGAACAACTGCGCCATCCTGAAAAGACGGTTGGATAACCAGCTTCGCTCAAATGCCATTCAACAAAATCGGTTGGAACGAGACAAGGCACTGCTCGAAAAAGGCATCATTGCTATTGAGGCGTTTCAAGAGTCGGAACAGACCGTTTTGGCCGGACAGGAAACCGAAGAATCCTTCCGTCTGTCACTGTATGAAATCAAGCTGAATATGAGTACGGTCAGACAGACCATCGAAGACGAAACAGCCAAACAGGATAAACTCCTGGTGGAGAAGCGGCAAGCTTACCTGTCGGCTCTAAAAGAATTATTCGCAGCCATCGAACGCTGGGTTCAAACCTATTTACTGATCAGTCCCGTAGACGGCAGGCTGACATTTCCCACGGCTCGCAGCCAGCATCAACAGGTCATTGCCGGAGATAAGTTGTTTGCCGTCGTACCCACAAATTCTGGTCACCTGCAAGCCTTGCTGCGCTTCCCAGCTCAAAACTCGGGAAAAGTCAAACCTGGTCAAACCGTCCGGATTTTTCTGGACGGATACCCGCATCTGGAATTCGGAACGATAAGCGCCACGATTTCATCTATGAGTCTCATGCCCGACGCCGAATCAAATTACACCGCCATTGCAGGTTTGCCGTCAACCCTCAAGACCAGCTATGGCAATCAACTGATTCTTGATGGCGAACTCATAGGTAAGGCCCGCATCGAGACCAGAAAGTATCGGCTCATCGAACGGTTGTTCAACCCGCTGCGTTACCTGTTTACAACACAAACACGCGACAAGCCCTGAAGCGGTCTACGCGCGTTCAATTTTTTTCTCACTTTGTATAATTTGCCAACGGTACACAAACCAAGCCAGGATGAAGTATATACCCGCTTGCACCCAAAGTGCAAACAGCTGAGTTTGTACCGTTGCGGCAGAAGCTCCCGCCGTATTCATGCGAATGAAGGCATTGACCCCGAAGGTGGAAGGAAAAAAGTACGAAACCATGCGCCAGAACACGTGAATATGCGAGGCAGGCCAGGAAAAACCTGTCAGGAAAAGCAGTGGCACCGAAGTACACAAAAACAACAGCAACGACATTTCCCTGTTCCAGAAAAAGACCGATATGGCCATGCTGAAAAATATGCAGGCCAACAAATACGGCAGCAGGAAAGGAACAATGGTTGCCAACGTCAGGTGGTGCGGCAACTGAAACAAGTAGGGAATCAGCAGCAAGTCGTACAAGGCGATGAAGCTGTACAGCACCAGGTAAGCCAAACCCTTTCCCGTGATGATCCTCATGGTGCCGTGGTACTTACGCCGAAAAGGAATAAGCTGGTGAAACGTGTTTTCTTCCCTGGCCGTTCCGGCCAACATCCCGATGCCCAACACAAGCGTCTGCTGGATGATCAACACCATGACAGCCGGCAACAGGAATGAGGCAAATCCTCCTTTCGGATTATACAACGCACGACCATCACTCAAAATGGGCTGTGCGGTCACAAGGGCCTGTCTGTCGGTCAGACCCTGACGATCAAACTGCAACACCTGCATGTTTAAATTCATGTCTTGAACCACCAGGTTAAGACCGGCGTACACGGCACGGTAATACATCATGCTGGCCATGTTACAATAGGCAAACACCCGTGTTTGTCGGCCTGAAGCCACATCCTGAGCAAACGCTGAGGGAATGAAGACGATGCCTTTGACTTCCCCCTTCTCAAACAAACGCCTGGCCCCTTCCATGGTCCCTGAAACACAGGAAACAGCCAATTCAGGGGTGGCCTCCAACTTACGTACAAGTTCCCGACTGAGCGCCGTGGGATGTTCATCCACGATGGCGACGGCCACATCCCTGCACGCTTCGTTCTTGTAGATAAAACCGTACAACACGGGGTATAGAATGGAAGCGGCGAAAAAGATGATCACCACCCCGGAATCGCGGAATATGTGTCTGAGTTCTTCCGTAAAAATCTCAAACACCTGTCGAACAGTTGTGCGCACGTATCCTTGTTTCATCGGGTCACTTTTTGGGATAATTCATTTCCACTATGGCGGTGCGCAAGCGTTTGGCCACCAAAAGAGGCAGGAACAAAAACAACAGCAGGATACCGTAGTAGTGAAGGGAAAAGGCCGGATTGAAGCCATTCAGCGCAACCCCCTGGTAAATCAAAAAGTACCAGCGCAGTGGAAACACCCAGCTCAAACCCTGCAACAGGGTGGGCATGGCTTCAATGGGAAAGGACAAACCGGAATACGACATGGACAATACCCCGAATAAACCGGAAAAGCTCAGTCCGTCGCGAAGCACCGGAAACATGCCGATCATAAATACGCCAAACGCCTGAGCTGTCAACACCAACAAAGAAATATCGAGCAACATCCAGCCAAATGGACCCTGGAGGGGGTAATGCAGTCCCCTGAACAAAACAACCAGATAAAGCGCTCCCATGGCAATGAAACCGATGGTGTACGGGAGCAGTTTGCCGAAAAGAGCCCTGAACAAGGAACTGCCGGCCAACCGATACCATTTGTAGGAACTGTTTTTTTTCAATTCAACACCAATAACATATACGGTGGTCAACAAGACCATCAATTGGAGCATTCCAGGCAACAGGGCACTCAATAGATAAATTGAATAATTGATCCACGGATTTCCCAACGACCTGACCTCAGACACGATGGGCTGAATCTGCGCCATGCTTTCAGAAGTAGGTTGACCTTTGGCACGCCGCATCGATAGGTTCGCACCGGCCGAAACGGTTTTCAAGATGATATTCAGGTCTTTTTGCACCAGGGAACCGGTAAGCAAGTCACTTTGGTCGTAATAGAACTGAACCGTGGGCTGTCTGCCGTTCAGGACATCCGCATACAACCTATCCGGTAATTCCACAAAACCCACAATGGCTCCGCGCTGCATGGCATCGTTGGCCTCGGTGTAATGGAGGAAATGCCCTACCACCTTCGTTTGCGGACTGGCTTCCAGCTGCCGGACGATGGTGCGTGAAAGCGAGGTCCCATCGTGGTCGATGACACCGATGGGCAGTGAATCGGGCAAACCATCGGGCATCAACGTGGCGAAATAGGCCAGGAAACCGAGCGGCAACACCACCACCAGAAACAAATACACAGGTCTGGAAACCATGCGTTTCAGTTCCCGGTGCAAGACCAACAACCAGGCTCGTTTCTTTGCAACGTGCATGCCTTATTGAATTAGTTTTCCGTTTCCAATAAGACACTCATACCAGGCCGCAAACCATCAATAGGCTGAACAGGTTTGGCACGCACCTCAAACGTCTTTCTGTCGTATTCTCCCGTGGTTTTGGTTGCCTTCCAGGTGGCATAACTGCCCATCGCCTTGATGTAGCTCACCCTGAACGGAGCATGTTCAACTCCAAGCGCCGGTACTGAGGCGTTGATGAGTTGACCCGTTTTCATTCCTGCCAGTTGATCTTCCCGGATGTTGAACGTAATCCAGCAATGTTTCAAGTCAACAAGAGTCATTACGGGAGCCCCTTGTCCTATGAGTTCTCCTTCTTTGGGATAGATGTCTGAAACCTCGCCGGCAATGGAAGCGGTCAGCATGATTTCAGGCAGGTAGGCTTCCACTTCGGACACAGCACCCTTAGCCCTGTCGACCAACGCCCTGGCCGCCAGTTTATCTTCCCGTTCGGCTCCGTTCTTTGCCATATTGTAATTGATCCTGGCCGCTTTCTCTGTGGAAACGGCAGCCTTGTACTGAGCTTCGGCCTCATCAAATTTCTGGGCTGCAATCACCCCATTCTCAAACAGATTTTTGGCTCGTTCGTACGATTTCCGGGCAATATCCTCCCCTATCTTTGCCTTTTGCCAGAGTTCATAAGCCCCTTGAATCAGTTCCTGACGAGCCCCTTTCTGCGCTTTCAGTTCCTGTGCTCTGGCGGCTGCTTCCGCTGCCTCGGCCTGGGTGAGTTTTGCCATCAGTTCAGGAGAGCTGAGCATCACCAAGGTGTCACCCACAGCCACCGAATCGCCCTCTTCCACCAACAGGCTGACAATCCGTCCGGCCAACTTACCGGACACGCGCACCTCATTGGCTTCAACCTCGCCCTGGATGACTTCGGGTTCAGGTTTCAAGACAATCCATCCAATAATGGAAACCAAGATCACAACCACCACGATCACCACCAATCCCAACACCAGGTTGGTCCGGTTTTTCCTCAACGCTTCCTTTGAAAGGCCTTTTTCGTTGCTTTTCATTTTAATATATCGATTATTTCGTTTATTATCAACTGATTATTGATTCAACTGCCCAAGTGCCTTTTGCAAGTACACCCGACACAACTGCGCGTCAATCTGCGCGTCAATCTGTTCAGAATTGGCTTTCAACCAGGCCGTTTGCGCTTCAAGCACTGTTGAGGGAGCAATGACACCTGATTCATATCCCAGATTGGCACACGTCAGGTTCTCCTGCGCCTTTTCTTTGTTGCTGGTTGTCATCTCCAGCTTTCGGGCTGCTTCATCCAATTTGAAGCGGGATTGAGTCACATCCAGTTCAATCTTTTCCTTGGCTTCTTCCAATTGATACTGGATGGCATTCTTTTCATGTTCAGCGGAACGAAGCGTCTGAATGCGTTCGCCCCAGTGAAAGATGGGGACATTGACCACCACACCCACCTGGAATTGCCCGTTGAATTTCTTCTCGTACCCGTTGTACATAGATGGGTTTGACGTAAGATAACCAGCCGTCATGGCTGCGTTTGGCAGAAACCGCGACACCATGATGCGCTTGTTGGCCTCAGCCATCTTGACGCCTTCCTCCAGGCTCCTGATTTCACTTCGATTGGTGGTGGGTTGCTCGACCAACGGTGAAAGTTCCGGCTGGTTCAAGGACTGTAACTGCTCGTCTGCTAATTGGCTGACCGCATCCAGTGGCAATCCGCAGAGCTGATTCAGAGCCATTCTGGATAGTTTCAGCCCATCCTGAACCTGTAGCAGTAACATTTCAGCCTCGTTTTGTTTCACCTTGATGGTCAAATGGTCCGCCTTAGTGGCCACCCCGATCGCTATCGATTTTTCCATATCGGCTGATAGCTTGTTGAGCAATTCAAGGTAGCCGATGGCCAACTTTTCCTTATTGACCAGGGATACGATCCGCCAATAGGCAATATCCGTCTCCAATAAGGTCTCAGCCCGCTTTCCCTCCAAACCTGCCTCAGCCAACCGTTTGGCACTCTTGGCCAGTTCATTCAGTGCGATGATCTTACCACCCAGAAACAGTGGTTGAGTTAACATGATGTTGCCCGCGTACACGTTGCTCATATCGAGCGAAAAGGCATTCTTGGGAAGAAACGCCATGTTCTTCCACTTGATCTTTTCCGGATTCAGCGAGGGATTGAACGGTTGGTTGTTTTCATCCAAAGGTGCCACGGGTATTCCGTTCTGATAGTACCAGTTGTTATTCACCGACTGGTAGAAGCTTGGGCTTCCATTTGCACCCATGGTATAGACCGGCAAATAGGCATCTTCACCGAGTAAAGACACGTTTTTCTGATTGTGCAGATAGGCACCGGTAGCCGAAACGCTTGGCAGGAACTGCGTCAATGCCGCCTTTTCCAGATTCCTGGCCGATTCCACCTGCTCGGCGGCCACTTTCAGTTGTTTGTTGTGCTGAGTCGCCAAACGACGACAATCCGACAGGGTGTACACGGTTTGGGCCTGTACCCCCATCGACGCAGCAAGCAACATCGTCAGTAAGAACGATAGTCTGTTCATAAACGTTAACCCATTAAATCTGTTGCACATGCAACCAAAACCTACTTATACCAAATTACCATAAATTCGTTTCAAGGTCATCAACGCCTGTTGAATCTCCCCCTCTTCCAATCCCTTAAGAGCGTCATACATGGCAGCAATCACAATTTCCCTAGCTCGTTGATGCACCTTTACGCCTTGTTTCGTGAGGTAGATCAAATTACTTCGCTTATCGGAATTATCCACAAGACGGGCAATCAAAGCGTGCTTTTCCATATTGTCCAACATGCGGGTCATGCTGGGCTTGTCTTTAAATGTCAACGTCGCCAACGCCTGTTGCGACACACCATCCTTAACGGATAGAAACTGAAGAACCACCCATTGCTCAGGAGTCACATTCAGCTTTTGTGCCCTGAAATCTTTGTATAGTTTTCGCGTGACAGCAGTTGTAGCCCGTCCGCTTATCACATTGACCAGCAAGCCGGTATCATCCATCAGATTTTCTATCATACACCTGTTATTTAGTTGCATAAACAACTATGCAAATATACATCAAATCCGAAAGAAATCGTATACTTTTTCGCTCTTTTTAAAAGGGTTTAACAGAATCTGTCGTGAACGGTGCAAATAGGGCTTCAAACACCATTACAGCTTGAAATGCGCCTGCGGACGATCAATACGGAATTTTGTCGGTCTTTCGGGTCCAACCATTGAAAAGACGCTCCCCTTCAGGCATGGGCAAACGTTTCATACCCACATGACGCAGCTCCAATGGTTTCCCGATTTCGTCGTAGATAAATTTGTCGCTGAATCCGATGTGGGCGGCATCGTTTCTGTCGGCAGCGTAATAAACAGTTTTAATGTCGGCCCAATAAATTGCCGATAAGCACATCGGACACGGTTCACAGGTAGCGTACAGGACAGCTCCGCTCAATTGGAACGTACCAAGGCTCGAACACGCCTCCCGAATGGCCATGATTTCAGCATGGGCTGTCGGATCGTTGTTCGATGTTACACGGTTGTGTCCCTTGCCTACAATAGCTCCGTTCAACACCACGACAGATCCGAAGGGTCCGCCATGATTGGATTCCATACCCTGAAAGGCCTCTCTGAAGGCTTCCTGCATGTATATTTCGTGAGTGGGCGTTTGCGTCATTTCTTTACTCCTTTTTCAATGTAGTACCTGTATCGGGTCCACACTTCAGTGACAAAATTCGCGGTCTCCGTTGCCCTCAAATAACCTTGCTTGCAAACGGGATCTTCGTAATACTTGGGCAGCCGCTTCAGCAACAAGAAATGACAGACATCCTCCCATTTGTGCGGATTGGCACCGTACTTTCTGGCCAAAGCCCTGGCATCGTTCACGTGCATTTCACCACAATTGAATGTGGCAAGCATCAGCTTGGTTCGATCTTCCTCAGCGGTTGTTGACTTAAAATAACGTTCCAGGTACGACAGCAGACGGCATGCGGCGATGACATTCTGTTCAGGATTGAGCAAGGTAGACGGATCCACCCCGTATTCACGCGCTGTGCCCGGCATGATCTGCATCAATCCTACGGCTCCGGCCCATGAAACGACCTGCGAATCATACTTGGACTCCTGGTAGCCGATACTGGCCAACAACCGCCAATCCAGACCGTGCTGCGGCCCATATTTTTTAAACAAGGGGTCGAAGGGCGACAGGCGTCCACCCGGACCAACATGCCGTCCGGTTGTCAGAAAGGGAGACGGATACCCTTTGCTGCGTTCAAAATAGCGTTTATTGATGGCTTTATAGGCATTGCTGGTGACATTCTGTCCAAACCAATGGGTCACCGCTCGTGCCAGTTCGGGAGATTCTTTACGAACCAACCAGAAAGCATGTTGCGGAAAACTGAGGCTGGTGGAGACATGCAGGTTTTTGTAAAATGTCTTGTTGAATTGCGCCTGCACATTATCGGAAACCGTGTAAGGAATCAGTCCAATTGCCACCTGCCCGATCAAATCTTCCGTCGTCAAACTGTCATCAGCCAAAGTCTGAACGATGATTCCACCACCTAGTTCCTCGTTCAGATGCCTCAAACGGGTATGAAAAGGCGAACCCCGTTGAACCACGACCTTTCGGCCGATCAATTCGGTTGCTTCCCTGACAAGTTCAAGATTGTCCCGACGCTGTACCAACACCTGATGCGTCAGGAATTCACGGCCACAGGGCAGGTAATCCGCCTTAATCGGTCCGGTTAGGGGAACATTGTAGGCAATGATATCTCCCACCCCTGCATCGAGGCTATCCAGCAATGCCATCATATTGGGAACAGCGATCATCCTAAGTTTAAGGCCCAATGAGGAAGCCAGCTGCGAACAAAGCTCATACTCGTAGCCCATTTCCCTGTCCCTGTACTTGAAATAGGAGATCGAGCTGTACAATGTCAAGGCCCTGAGTTCACCCCTTGCCTTGATGTGCGGCAGATCGCCGAACACGCGTTGGCGTTCCAGGTATTCCCGATGGCCCAGCAAGGCAGAAAGTCCGACCAGAAAACAAAACAAAACCACAAGCCAGCCATTGATTTTTTTATGTACGGCGGTCTTCGACCTGGCCGATGATGCAGGCAACCCCTTTGCCAACCGTTTCAATTCAGTGGTTTCATATAATGGATCCGTGTGGGGCATGCCACTCAACGCCATCATGGCCTTTGCCAGCACACTGACCCGGATACCTCTGTAACTGGACAAGCGGCCAACGAGCATCCAACCGAACAGGACCATCATCACACAGGAGATCGACTCACCGAAGCGGAATTCACGCCGATTGCCCATCAACAGGGAGGGACGTACGAACACCAACCGACCGGGAAAGGCCGCACGAACAGCCAGCTCCATGTCACCCTTGGTTCTGAGGTAAAAATTGGCAGAGCGTGTCGAAGCACCGATTGAGGAAATGACAATCAGGGCTGGGACGCCAAGAGAAGCGGCCAGACGGGCGATCTGAACGGGCATGGCCACGTCCGTTTTCCGGTAAGCAATCGGGTCCTTTGTCTTTTTTTGCGTGGTTCCGATACAGCAAAAATACACAGAGGCCTGCAATTGACCCGAAAAATGCTGCAACTGGGAATAATCGTCCACCAACACCTGCTCCAAATCCGGATGGGTGACCGACAACAATCGCCTGGTCACAGCCACCACACGACCATAGCGGTCGTCGGCGAGCAACTGCTTGATGAGTTCGGAACCCACCAGTCCGGTGGCTCCGAATACGACGGCCGATTGTTTCATCCCGTCAGCCATATTTGTTACAAGTCGTCAAACTCACCACCGGATACTCCGCGCCCTTGCCTCTGAGAAGTGGTGTCAACTCCTGAGCACGAATACGTCTGATCCGGGGGAATGATGAAGGCATCGGAGGGGGAAACGCCCAACTGGGAATTGGCATGCACTTTTTTCATAAACAAGCCCCAGATGGGCAAGGCCATATTGGCACCTTGTCCCTCGTTGGTGTAATCGAAGTGGATGGAACGCTCCTCACCACCAACCCAGACACCAGCAACCAGGCGAGGAACAATACCCATGAACCACCCGTCGGAGTTATTTTGGGTCGTACCGGTCTTTCCGGCCACCTGACCCTGAATGTTGTAGCGGTAACGAACACGACCACCTGTACCGCCGTCGATCACCGCTTTGAGCATGGACAGCATCTTATAGGAGGTCGTTTCACTGAAAACTTCAGACATCTGCGGTGAAAAGTGAGCCAACGTGTTGCCATCCTTATCTTCAATATGAGTGACAAAAACAGGCTGGACGCGAATACCCCTGTTGGCAAAAGCCGTATAGGCACTCACCATTTCCGAAACCGAAGCATCGCAAATACCCAGACAGAGGGAGACAACAGGATCAAGTTCGCCGTTCAAACCGTAAGAACGAAGCAGGCGCACAAAATTATACGGAGAGAATTGACTCATAACATACGCTGAGATCCAGTTGTTCGAATTCGCAAGTCCCCATTTGAGGGAGACAACTTCACCCACTTTCTTGTTGTTGGCATTTCTGGGTGTCCAAGGCTTACCCGTCTCGGTGATGATGGTTACCGGCTCGTTGACCACCTTGTCGCAGGGTGAGAATCCTTCCTCCATAGCCATGCTGTATAAAAACGGCTTGATGGTTGAACCCACCTGGCGACGGCCTGTCATGACCATGTCGTACTGGAAGGGATTGAAAG
>CAYTIY010000069.1:0-13319 GCA_964438045.1 uncultured Bacteroidales bacterium
GCTATCTTTGGTGTAGAGAAGTTGCGTCAATCTTGATTGGCAGACTCATCAAATTATTTGCAAACACCGAGACACCGCTTAGGTTTTTAATGGCGGGCCGCACTTCGAAAGAATCGCCTTTGGCGCAGCGGATTACAAAGAGAACCGGCACTCAAATCCTGTCATACGGAGTTTCACCTATCACATTGATGCGGCTTCTTCCTCAAAAAACAAAGCGGGCGACTCACCGGCATATTGCCAGAGTCGCCCGCTCTGTTTCATTCTGGTATAGTTGCAGTTGATCCATTATAAGTCCGGAATTGGTAACGAGAAATGTACTATTGTGCCTTTTTTGATCACACTTTCCACCCAAATTTCCCCGCCATGCCTTTCAACAAAATCCTTGCAAAGCATAAATCCAAGCCCTGTACCCATTTCATTGGCTGTCCCCATGGTAGAAACGGTAGACGAAAAATGGAACAATTTGTCAATAGCTTCCTGAACCATACCAATACCGGTGTCTTTAATCGAAACGAGCAAACAGGAATCCTTCTTTGTGGCTGAGAGATCAACCCTTCCACCTTTGTTGGTGAATTTAATGGCATTTGAGATGAGGTTTCGAATAATGGCCTTGAACATATAGATGTCAACGAATGCATTCAAGGGTTCTTTGACCTTGTTTTCCAGTGTGATGCTTTTCATCTCCGCAACCGGTTTCATAATATCCACAATTTCATCCAAATAAACGGATATGTCGGTATGACAGGGCGAAAACGAAATTTTTTCAGATTGAACGCTGGCCCACATCAATGTATCTTCAAGCAAGGCATACGTTTTTTGCAGGGTTTTATTAATGGTAGAAATCATTTCTAGTTTGTCATCAGACGACATATCATTGAATTGCTCCAACATAAGTTCAGTGATTCCCAGCAAGCCGTTGAAAGGACTTCTCAGATCATGTGCCAAGATGGAGATAAAGCGGTCTTTATCGGCATTTAAACGAATCAGTTGCCGCTCGATGTTCTTCTGTTCCGTTATATCGTGAAACGTATAAATGCGGCCATAATGCGTGCCATCGGCGCCAAAAACGGGTTGAGAATACCGTTCCATTATGGTACCATCAATCAACTCCACATCATCGTGCCGTTTTTCCGTGATGTGTACCATTTGATATTGAATCTCAGTCACAAACTTTTGTGGGTCAACGGTCATGTGCATGATGTGTTCTATTTGCTTAACCCCGGAAGGATCGTCCACCACTTCCTGCGGTATTTTCCACAGTTCGATGGTACGTTGAGTCTGAAGCACCTTTTTTCCGGTTGGATCGACAACCAGAAAACCGTCGAAAGTAGAATTGGCTATTCCTTCAAAGAATGTTAATCGCATGCGAAGCATTTCCAATTCATTTCTCAAACGACGAAGTTCTTCAGACTGGTTGTTTTTCAATTCCACATACGATTGTTGCAATACCTCCAACTCGGCAAGGAGTTCCTCGTTTGTCTTTTGCATACTTCATATTTTAATTTGTAACCATACTAAGAAGTCTGTCTTCTTAAAAAGGCCTGGAGGCCATTTTACTATAAGGGTAAGCGGACTCTACCAAATTTACGTCAATCAGAGCCATGTTGTTCATTTTAATACGAAAAAAAGAGATTATCTTTGTCTTACGTGTTCAACAACCCAAACATGAGCCGCATCATCAAAACAGGACTGGTCCAGGAATCGTGGAATCCCGATCCGGAGACACACCGTCTTCGACTTTCCCATCGTATTCGCGAGTGCGCCCAAAAAGGCGCTCAACTAGTTGTTTTGCAAGAACTGCATGACAGCCCGTATTTCTGTCAAACGGAAAACGTGGACAATTTCAATTTGGCAGTAACCATTCCCGGTCCTGCAACCGATTGTTACGCCACACTGGCTGCTGAACTTGGCATCGTGCTGGTCACATCTCTGTTTGAGAAACGAGCTCCGGGTTTGTATCACAATACAGCCGTGGTATTCGATACAGATGGTCGGATAGCCGGACGTTACCGGAAAATGCACATCCCTGACGATCCTGCCTATTACGAAAAATTTTATTTTACGCCGGGAGACCTTGGTTTTGAACCCGTTCGAACCAGTATCGGCACATTGGGCGTGCTGGTGTGTTGGGATCAATGGTATCCGGAAGCGGCACGCATGATGGCGCTTAAAGGAGCAGAGTTCCTGATTTACCCAACGGCGATCGGTTGGGAAAGCAGCGATACGTCTGAAGAACGTTTACGGCAGCAAGAGGCTTGGGTTACGGTTCAA
The DNA here is from genome assembly GCA_964438045.1 of uncultured Bacteroidales bacterium. Taxonomy (GTDB): domain Bacteria; phylum Bacteroidota; class Bacteroidia; order Bacteroidales; family UBA1402; genus UBA8389. Next base: position 2,272 of record CAYTIY010000069.1, read on the forward strand.
CGGGGACATGCCATAGCCAACGGATTGCCGTTAATAGCGGTCAACCGTGTTGGTCATGAAGCCGATCCTTCCGGACAAACCAACGGCATTCAATTTTGGGGACACAGTTTTGTGACTGGCCCTCAGGGTGAATTTCTGGCACTTGCCTCTGACGACGAACCGTGTTCGCTTGTTGTGGACATAGATCTGACTCGTTCGGAATCGGTGAGACGCTGGTGGCCTTTCCTGCGCGACCGTCGAATTGACGCATACAATCTTTCAAAGCGTTATTTGGATGATATCTCCTAAAAGGATTGTTTCGTCGGGAAAATAGCCTCATTTCATCGATTTCTTATTTTCACACACCTTCGTGTCGCCTACTTTTGTCGTGTCATCCAAGGGTAAGCCTGTATGGCACATTGTTAAACAACTAAAACAAGGTACAACATGAAACACGAGTTCAACCAATTTGACCCAAAACCGACGCTTGAACACAAAAAGAGAAATGGTTTAGCCTTTTCTCTGACGCTGATCATAGCAGGAACCCTATTCTTATTGGTCAACACAGGAGTCATTCCTACAGCTTATAAGACCGTACTCACAAGCTGGCCTATTTGGATATTGTTGATCGGACTATTTTCGGTTTTACACCGCAACTATACTACAGGAGTCATTTTTCTGGCTGTGGGCGGTTTTTTCATCACTCCTATTCTAGGAACTGTAAATCCACAATGGGGACTACCTGCCAATTTTACGTATGTGTACTGGCCGTTGTTGCTCATTTTTGCCGGCGTCATGCTGATTGGTTTGAAGTTTGGCAAGTTCAAGGGGCTACTGTTTGTTGGAGGCAATTGTAAGCCGACATCCCGATTCGATAGCGAAGATGGTTATTTTCACATTGAATCGATGTTTGAGAGTCGTAAGAACATTGTACTCGATCCGGTTTTTAAAGGTGGTGACATTCATTGTTCCTTTGGAGAAGTGGTTATCGACCTGAGAAAAACAACTCTCCCTGAAGGCACAACGAAGTTGTTTGTAGACCTTTCGTTCGGATCTGTCGTTGTCATTGTCCCTGACACCTGGAACGTACAAATCAAGGGAAATGCCGCATTTGGTTCGTTTACCGACAATCGGTTGACAAAAAGCTTTTATCCAAACGAGACAAAGCGGTTGACCATTGAGGGAAAGGTTGCTTTTGGAGAATGCGAATTGAAAGATTGAGCGTATCATGAAGCATCCTGCTTTCAGAACACTACCCGGTTCCCTGTTGTTTATGGGTTTGTTTATCCTTGCAGGTGGATTATTACCCCTCTCCCTGCTGGGATTGACTTCCCTATCACCCGGCATACTGATGCTACAGGGTGCATATTCAGGATTGCTGTTCTGTGGACTGGTCGTTTTACTGTGGTATATCATCAAATATTCCCGGCTTAGTGGAAACACCATTTATGAACGGTTGATCACCCATGTCGTGATAATCAGCATTCTTTTGCTCATCTGGCAGGTCTTTGATTTTTTTATCCTGTATCTGTTTATTGATGAGGTTATTTATCGACAACTTGCCGGGCTCATTCCGTGTAAAATGGTGGTAGGGTTGTTGGTGTTCATCCTGATGGTTCAGCATTACAGCCAGTCTGCATCAATACCCGTCGTTGAAGAAATCGAGGATGAAGAACCTCAAATATGCGAGAATGACAATCCAAAAGCAGACGAAGAACAGCAACCAAACGGAATGCATCAAACAGAGGCGCTCTCTCCTCTAGTAAAAATAACCGTTAAAACCGGCTCCAACATCCACCTGATACCCTTGCAAGAGCTTATGTACATTCAGGCTGAGGGAGACTACGTGGTTCTTCATACCGCCACCGCACGATACATCAAAGAGGAAACCATGAAACACCTTGAAAGCCAGTTGCCCCCCTCCTTTCTTCGTGTTCATCGTTCCTGCATTGTCAATACAGAAAACATATCCCGCATTGAATTATACGAGAAGCAGCATTACTTGATTACGCTGAAGACAGGACAACAGGTACGAGCCAGCCTAAACGGCTATAAATTACTGAAAGAACGCTTGCAGTTATAGGTATCAGTACCCTTTGATGACGTCTTCTATATCCTTCATCTTGCCATAGAGCACCATGATGATGCCATCCTCGAGGACCGTATTGGCTGAAGCCATTTCCTGAACTTTCTTAGTCATCTTCGTGAGACCCAGGGAATTCTTCTCCTCTACCATGCAAATAGTAGCCAATACGATCACATTGAACCGGTTTCGCAGATCCAGTTCGGCAAGCGTCTTTCCAACACATCGCTTGGGTACCAGCACTTCCACGATGTTGAATTCGTGGGTGATTTCGTAGGAATCAAGCAATCCTTTCACATTGAGCTTTTTAGCCCAGCGATGAGCCGTTTCTTCTTCCAGGTAAACGATATCGTCCACCTGCATGGCTTCGAGAACAGTTCTGTGAAGAGGTGAAATAGCTCTGCAAATCAGATATTTGGGCTTCATTTGCTTCATAACGGCAGTAGCGAGTATGTTGGTTCCTTCATTCATGCCAATACAAACAATGACGGCGTCGGCATCCCGCACCGGCAAGCTTGCAACCGATTGAGGATCTGACGGATTCATGCATACGGTGTGGGTCATGTTGTTTTTGTTGTCTTCCACTTTGCTCATATCAGGGTCGACGCCTATCACCTCGTGCCCCATGGTCGTCAGTTTTTGCCCCAGAGAGGAACCAAAATGGCCCAATCCAATGATGATGTACTTCATAATAGCTCTTTTTTAAAAATGCGTTTACTCCAAATCAGTTGATCGGGATGTCTTCTGAAGGATACTTGTAATTCCTGAACCGAACCTGCCTGACCATGGCTGCCATAAGTGTCAACAAATTGACACGGCCTACGTACATGGTCAATACCAGCACCAGTTTGCTGGCGGGGCTCAGGTCGGCTGTAATACCCATACTGAGCCCTACAGTACCAAAAGCGGAAATGCACTCGAAAATGACACTTTTTAGCGAAACAAGCGGATCAAAGGAAGAAACCAGGGTAATGGAAATGCCGATGGCAATGATGGAAAGGAACACCTGTGAATAGGCTCGTTTTACGGTAAAATCGGTTATTTCCCGACCAAAAGCCTCTATGTTCTTCTTACCCCTGGCAATACTAAATGAGTTCAGCATACTGATGGCAAAGGTACTGGTTTTAACACCACCACCTGTGGATGCGGGAGAGGCACCAACCCACATCAGAAAATAACTCAGGATGACAGCAGGAAACGTTAATTGCGCGTAGTCAATGCTGTTGAAACCGGCCGTCCTGGCAGTGACCGATGCGAAAAATGATGCTACCCACTTTCCGACCCCGTCAAAATTCTTCAGCACATTGTCGTATTCCATTATGTAGTAACTCACGGTACCGAATAAAAGCAAGAAAAGCGTAGTTATACCAATGATACGAGTATTCAGGTTTATAATCCATACAGAATGTGCCTTTCTTCGCAACACATAGTGCCCAATTATCACCTGTTTGAAATACGTCCAGAAAGTATATAGGATGGGAAAACCGAGCCCCCCCAATATGATCAGAAAACTGATGGTCAACTGGATATCGTATTCGTATACAAGTCCAGGGTTGGCCAGGTTTTGTTCTACGATGGAAAAGCCTGCGTTGCAGAAAGCCGAGATGGCATGAAAAACGGCAAAATTCATCTTTTCGCTTACGTCAGCTATGGTATTGCCAGTCAAACTGAAGTACAATACGATTGCTCCCATCGCCTCAATGATAAAGGTAAGCAACAAGACGCGTTTCAAAGCACCAAACACCTCAACAATCTTATTGGTACCCGTCATTTCCTGAATCATCAACTGGTTTTCGTACGAAGATTCACCTCTGAAATAATAACTGAAGTAGCTGGTAAATGTCATGATGCCCAATCCACCGATTTGAATCAGGAACAGGATGATGAACTGTCCGATTGGTGTAAAGTACGTAGCTGTTTCGGCAATGACCAATCCGGTTACACACACGGCACTTGTTGACGTAAACAACGCATCGATAAAGCTGATGCCGGATACCGTGGCCGTAGGGAACATTAGACAAATAGCACCTACTAGTATGATGGTGACAAAGCTTAATAGAAACAACATGGCCGGAGAAATCACTGAGCGCTTGAATTCAATCTTCAACGCCGAAAACTCCCGCAGGAAACCAACCATAAACAAGATAAACAACCACTGCTTGGAATGAAGGAATGGCAACCACGACATACCGAGCAATGAAGCAATGGTTATGAGACTTGAAAAAGCGAACACACCATCGAACAACCATACCTTGATGCGATTTGGTTGAAAAAAAAACAACTGACGCAGAAAAAGGAACAAAAAGGCAAGCGCGTTGAAAACCGCATAGACGTGAACAACTTTCCTTTGCACGGCACTTTCCTGAAAAAACCCAAGGTCGTAAACAACAAAAATCATAGCCAACATACTCACCAGAAACGGAATGAAACGTAAAAAACGGAAAGGTCCGTGGTTTAACGATTCACGGCGGTCTTGTGATTGTGTGATCCAGGTTTTATTGAGCATGAGGTCAGCGTTGTTGCCTTTAAGGGTATACGAAAATACGACGCCATTTCTTACTGTGCAACAACCACAGGAAAAAAGACAGGTGCGAACAGCAAAGATTAATCGTATATTTGTAGCCTTCAACTTAGTAAAGCCAATTATATCAACCATGAATGCAACTAAATCTCTCCTGAAAGCAAAGGTATTATGCCTTGTCGGCTTGATGGTCGCTTCAGCCACCTGTTGTTCGTTGTCACTCGAAGCCAAGAAAAACGCCATACTTTCTTCCACAACCTGGGTTGGAACCTGGAGTTCCGCCCCTCAGATTGTTTTTGAACAAAACAATATGCCACCTGCTCCCGGATTGTCAAACAACACGTTTCGTCAAATAGTCCGTGTATCCATGGGTGGTGAAACCATCAGGCTTCGCTTCTCGAATCAATTCAGCAAAAATCCGGTAACCCTCAAATCGGTGGGTGTGGCACTATCCACGGGTGGATCGGCCGTCAACAAGAAAACGCACCGGTTGCTGAAGTTTGGCGGCAAGAATGAAGTCGTCATGAAGCCCAACAGTGATATCATGTCCGATCCATTGAAGTTTCACCTGGAACCGGGTGCGAAAATTGCCATAACCATTTGCTACGGTGAAACGGCCCCTGACATTACAGGGCATCCTGCATCCCGCGCCACTTCATTCCTCCTGGCAGGCAATCAATCGCCAAAAACAGATTTCAGCACTTCCATCCCAACCGATCATTGGTATACCATCAGCGGCATAGACGTGTATGCGCCTGAAACGGCCGGATCCATCGCCATCTTGGGCAACTCCATTGCCGACGGCAGGGGTTCGGGAACCAATAAGTTCAACCGCTGGGGAGATGTCCTTTCGGAACGATTGAACAAGAATAGTAAAACGACTCAACGCGGGGTGCTCAACCTGGGTATAGGTGGTAACTGTGTGGTAAAAGGCGGACTGGGTGATCCTGCCATCAAGCGCTTCGACAGGGACATTCTTGGACAAAGCGGTGTCAAATGGCTGATTATCTCTGTCGGCGTCAATGACATCGGAACGACAAAAGATGTGGAAGCTTCCCAGCGTGCCATCAGAGAAGTCATTGCTGCCTACGAGGAAATGATCGACAAGGCGCGCGGAAAAGGCATCAAGGTATACGGTGCCACCATTGCTCCTTTTGGGAAATCTTTTTACGATGCAGATCACCGACAAATGGCCAGGCAGACTATCAATGACTGGATTCGTAGCAGCGGTCGTTTCGATGCCGTGATCGACTTTGACCTAGCCCTGCGGGATCCGTCGGACCCTAAATCCATGCAAACGGAGCTGCAATCGGGCGACTTCCTGCATCCCAATGAAGCCGGCTATAAAACCATGGGCGAATTCATCGACCTCAGCCTGTTTGAGTAGAACCCCTCCCGGCTCTTCTACAACGTTCATTGGGCCGATTGAAGTGACTCACGATTGAAGGAAAAGCGGACGTTTGGCTGTCGTTTATTATCCCAACAGCTCTTTTATTTTGTTATAATCCGTAATTTTTCCGGCACCATCTTTAAAGTCGATGATCCCGTCTCGTGCAATTTCAGCAATCGCACGAGACAGAGAAGGTCGTTCCACGCCAAAGTAATCAGCCAACGATGCTATGCTCTGTCCTAATTCGAAACGGCCCTTGTTCTCACGCTGAAGTATGTAGTACGCCAGTTTGGCCTTGATTCCCTTTTGAGAGAACAACTTGAGACGATCTGACAGGAAGTGCATCCGGTTGGCATTGAATGCCATGAATCCACGCAAGAAACCGGGACATCTTGCCAGTTGTTTTTCGACCGACTCTTTGCTGATGAGTAAGACCTCGGAATCTTCCAGGGCAACAACATTTACCGGGAAGCGGTTGTTATCTGCAAAAATAAAGGCAGCCGCCAATGGATAGGGAGCAGAAAGTTCCTCAATTGGAATCGCAAGACCTGAATCAGAGACCATTTCCGTTTTCACCCTCCCCTTAGACAACAGATACAAATGCGATACAACATTGCCTTGATTGGCAAGGCATTCGCCACGTTTAAACGTCTTGACTGAATGCTCAAGTGTACAGTTGATTTTAGCAATCTCTTCTTCCGTCTTATCCCTATGAGTAGCACAGAAAAATAGTAAGTCTCTGTTCATTGGCTTGTTATTTGTTACAAAGATACCAATTATTTATCTATCTTCGTAACATATGTTACGATCTCTGGCGAATTGATTCCGTATGTTTGCAGAAATTTGCAAAGCATGAAAGCGATAAGAAACATAATAAAAATTGACGAGCAGCTCTGTAACGGATGTGGAGTGTGTGTTGAAGGGTGTCATGAAGGGGCATTGCGCATAATTGACGGGAAGGCCCGAATGGTAAGCGAGGTGTATTGTGATGGCCTTGGAGCCTGTATCGGGGAGTGTCCGGTTGGAGCCATTACCATCGAAGAACGGGAAGCAGAACCCTATGATGAGCATGCCGTGATGGAACGAATGGCACCGAAATCTCCTCCGCATCACGAGCCAACATTAGCCTGTGGATGTCCAGGGAGTTTGGAGCGTTCGTTCGTTGCTCCTTCGCTTGCTGGCATCAGATCCTCCCCTCAACCACAGCCATCACAACTCACCCATTGGCCTGTGCAGCTCCATCTGTTGAATCCTCAGGCCGGATTTTTCCGCGGGGCGGATGTTGTTCTTGCTGCAGACTGTACAGCGTATGCCTATGCGGATTTCCACCATCGATTTATACAAGGTAAAACATTGGCCATTGCCTGTCCGAAACTCGACAGCAACAAAGAGTCGTACATTGCAAAAATAACGGAAATGATCGACTCCGCTTTAATCAACACATTGACGGTAGTAATCATGGAAGTACCGTGTTGCGGCGGGTTGATGCAATTGGCCAACTTGGCAGCCGGTCAAGCCACTCGAAAAGTACCCATAAAGAAAATTATTATCGGTGTACAGGGTGAGATAAAAGAAGAAAGTTGGGTATAAACTATTAAAAAATCAGACAATGAGTATGTTTTGTTATCAATGTCAGGAGGCAGCCCAAAATATAGGCTGTACCGTAAAAGGGGTCTGTGGAAAGACTTCAGATGTAGCCAATCTTCAAGATCTCTTGATCTTTCTGTTGAAAGGTATTTCAAGAAATACCGTGAAACTACGTGAAAACGGCGTGGAAATTTCGGCTTCTACCAACCGTTTTGTCACGGAGTCGCTGTTTATGACGATTACCAATGCCAACTTTGACAAAGAACGCTTTGTTACGCGTATCCGTGCGGCCATTGAGCTGCGTGATGAGCTTGCCAGACAACTACAGTCAAACGGAATCGAAGCGGCTACCTGTCCAAATTGTGACTGTACCACCTGGCATGCCGACACCGTTGAGGAGATGGAGGCAAAAGCGGCAACGGTGGGTGTTTTGGAAACAGAAAACGAAGATGTCCGCTCGTTGCGAGAACTCCTTATTTACGGAGTCAAAGGAATGGCAGCGTACGCAGAACACGCCTGTAATCTGGGTTATGAAGAGGATGCTATTTACGCCTTTATGCAGCAGGCACTTGTGGCTACAACCCAGGAGCTCTCGGCTGATGATCTTACAGCACTGGTGTTGACTTGTGGTGAGTTTGGCGTAAAAACAATGGCTTTACTCGACAAAGCGAATACATCCACGTATGGAAACCCGGAAATCACAAAAGTTAACATTGGAGTCCGCAACAACCCGGCCATCTTGATCTCCGGCCATGACTTGCGTGATATGCAGGACCTGTTGGAACAAACCAATGGAACGGGTGTGGACGTCTATACCCACAGCGAAATGCTTCCGGCCCACTACTACCCTGCCTTCAAGAAATACAGCCATTTTGCAGGCAACTACGGCAGTGCCTGGTGGCGTCAGAACGAGGATTTCGAATCGTTTAACGGTGTGGTGCTCTTTACGACAAACTGCATTGTACCGCCTCGAACTTCGTCAACCTATGCCGATCGTGTTTATACAACAGGATCATCAGGCTTCACGGGTTTCACACACATTGAAGATCGTATCGATGGCAAACCGAAAGACTTTTCGGCGTTGGTTGAGCACGCAAAACGGTTGAAATCGCCAACAGAGATTGAAACGGGTGAGATCGTAGGCGGATTTGCTCATGCCCAGGTATTTGCCTTGTCCGACAAGGTAGTCGAAGCGGTGAAATCGGGTGCGATACGAAAATTCTTTGTCATGGCAGGCTGCGACGGGCGTATGAAGAGTCGTGGCTACTACACCGAATTTGCCGATAAACTTCCGAAAGATACGGTTATCTTAACGGCAGGTTGCGCCAAATACCGTTACAACAAACTACCGCTGGGTGATATTAACGGCATCCCTCGTGTGCTCGATGCAGGACAGTGCAACGACAGTTATTCGCTTGCACTGATAGCCTTGAAACTGAAAGAGGTGTTCGAACTAAACGACATCAATGAATTGCCGATAGCTTACAATATTGCCTGGTACGAGCAAAAGGCCGTAATCGTGCTGCTTGCCTTACTTTCACTTGGTGTGAAAAATATCCACCTGGGCCCAACGCTTCCGGCGTTCTTGTCGCCCAACGTGGCCAAGGTATTGATCGACACCTTCGGATTGGCCGGAATCAATACTCCTGACGAAGATATGAAGGCCTTTATGGCATAAAGAAAACTTGCCAAGACTGTACATTACGTTACGGTCTTGGCAAGTTCAACCTAATGGCTTTATGTCAATATAACATGGAATCATCCATGTCGGAAGTACGGTTACCGTACAAAGCGACTTTCTGTAGGCCCTAGATAAGCGTTCGGATAGGAACCGGAAGTAAGCACCACCTTTTGCAGCACGACTCCCGGATCTACCATCCATACCTTCAATGTCTGCGCCCCGGTTTTTGGAATCCGGACCACCGTTGTCAAGCGCCTGCATTGATTCAACACATCGTTGCCCCAGGAACGACTGGTCTGCACACTGAACGAAGCCGGCACAACCGTCAAATACAACGGTTTATCGTTGTTCAACGATACTGCTATGCGAATATCCCTACCGGGCATAAAATTGAGCACGGGCGAGGTAATCAGATGTACAAACATGGAATCTTTCGAAAACAAGTAAATAGGGTATTCCAAACAGGGTGCATTTGTGCCCGGGACCGCCGCTGCAGCATTTGCAGGAGCCGTAGCCCTCATACCCGACAGTGTGAGACCATAGTCTTCCACCCGAATCCATTTCCGATTACCGGCAGAACGGTTCTTTGACACATGCTCAGCCTCAATGGAAACAATGCCGTTGCTTTCCACAAAACCCCTTAGGCTGGCACGTTCCTTAGCTGAAGGTTTGAAAGCCGAAACCTGAACCGTGACCGATTGACCGGCGCCAGTAACCACAAAGCTACCTGTCGTATTTCCTTCCGGCATTTTATCGGCAATTATCTTGACCTGAATGCGTTTATCGGCAGTACCGATGCTGCCCGATTTTTCACTGAAATTCAACCAAGGCAATGAAGACTGAATTTCATAAGCCAGTGGTGCCTTGCCACGATTGAACACTTCCATCCAACGCTCTTCTCCTCCAAACAAATCAAAACGCGGCAACATAGCTGTAGCAGCCGATCCAGGCCAGGCATCTTCGGTTCCTTCCAGCGCTACGCCCAATCCGGCTGCTTCGGGTACCTTGTTTTCGGTCAATCGAATGGCAGTTAGGTTGTTTTTCCTTGGAGGATTCCAACTGGTATACCCGATGTGGGTCTGATCCATAAAATGATTCCAACGACCTTGGGCATAAATCGTATTATATTCCGTCATCATGGCTGTATCGGCGCTGAACAGCAAGCGGGTCCGGGCGGCCATGTCGATTGCGCTGGCACGTCCTTGTTTGGCGTACAATTGGTTTTTACCAGCAGCAAGGTACATATCGTTCATAATAGCACTGACCTTTGTCGGGAACAACACCAAGTGATAATAGGCATCCTGGTACTCTTTGGGCAATAAAGCGCCGATGGTTTCTGCTTTTTTCGACAAGGCGTTGTATTCGTTCACCACATTTTCCGCTTCATTGAATTGAGTCAGGCTGTACGTCCTCGGTGTTAAAGACTCCGGCTTTCTGCGTGTGTTGAACTTGGCGTACTTAGCCAGGATGTCAGCAATGTCCGACGCAAATTTTGAACCAAATTCCCGTTCGGCCCATAAACGTGTGTATTCGGTAATGTTTTCGTTGGTCCATTGAGTGGTGTTCCATCCTAGGTTGATAAAGTACTCAGTGGGCAATTCATATCCCCTGAAGTGGCCTACATTGACCACCCAGATCTTATCGGCGCCGTATTGCTTGGACAACATCATCTGATCCCAAATCCGGGGAAGTGGATTGGTATTGATCCATTCATAGCTTCTTGGCCCCCCATGGTAGTCAAAGTGGTAATATACCCCGGCTCCTCCTTTGCGCAGACGTTCCTGTTCGTTGGGCAACCGGCGCACGT
>CAYTIY010000070.1:0-13249 GCA_964438045.1 uncultured Bacteroidales bacterium
CCACTTCGTTTCCGATGCTCCACATCATGACCGACGGATGGTTGCGGTCACGATAAACCATGTCGCGCAGGTCCTTTTCGCCCCATTGTTCAAAGAACACATACGGACCGTCAAAAACAGGGGTTCCTTGATTCCATCCCGACACCCATTTCTTCTTGGGAAATTCCCACTCGTCAAAAGCCTCGTTCATCACCAACAGGCCCAATTCATCGCATAGATCGTAAAGGATGGGAGCCTGAGGGTTGTGACTGGTGCGAATCGCATTGCAACCAAGTTGCTTCAAGGCTGTCAATCGTTCGCGCCAAACCTCGGCGGGGACTGCCGAACCCAGACAACCAACATCGTGGTGAAGGCAAACACCTTTCACCTTGGTTGATGTACCGTTGAGGGCAAAACCCTTGTTTGGATCAAACTGAAGCGTACGTATGCCGACTTTGTTGGTACAACGGTCAATCTCTTGTCCATCCTGAAACACACGGGTATTCAACGTATACAAGACCGGTTGTTCCAACGACCACCGTTTGGGACGGAAAACCGTCATGAGTTGATGAAGGCTTGGCGTGCCACCTGGAGCCACGGCTAATTTTCCTGTAGCTTTGGCAACAACGACGTTCTTGTCATCCAGCAAGGTTTGTTCAATTCTGACCGAAACGGGCACCGATGTCGTATTAACCAGTGTCGTTTGTACATCAACCTTTGCCTGGTTGTCTTTTACCTCAGGGGTTGTGAAAAACACCCCCCACTGTTCGATATGTACCGGATTGGAAACAATCAGGTACACATCCCGGTATATACCTGAACCCGTGTACCAACGTGAGTCTGCGTATTTTGAATGATCCACCTTCACGGCGATCACGTTTGCGCCATCCACTAGGTCGGCTGTCAGATCGACCATATAGGATATGTAACCATTTGGTCTGACTCCTAACGAACGACCGTTGATAAAGACTTCTCCATTGTTGTATATTCCCTCAAAATAGAGGTATACACGTTTTGACTTCATGTCGGGTGTCCGTTCAAATGTCTTTCTGTACCAACCGATGCCACCGGGCAAATAGCCGGTCGCACTCGCCAGATGCGGGCTCAATGGACCTTCGACGCTCCAGTCATGGGGCAAGTCTACCTTACGCCAACGCCTGTCGTCAAAACCAGGCGTGGAGGCAGACGGGACATCCCCCTTGTTGAACAACCAGCCCTCGTTGAAAAGGCGTGATTCTCCGAATGAAACCTGTCCCGTACAAATCAGAACAGCACAGCAAAACAAAAGGGTGCAGAGGCTTTTCTTCATAATTGAATTGTCAGGAATTGAAATGGGCAAATCCTTTCAATACAAAAAACACCGGCCACACAAAGGCTTTGAGCACTCCCAACACACCGGCCCAGAAACCGACAGCATGCGACAGAAAATAAATCATGGCTCCAATCATACCCAGCCCATACACGGCGCCACACGTGGAATTGCCTTTAACGTCTTTTTTCATGATGCTTCATTTTAGTGTTAAACGATTGACTTGCCTACCTTTGTTTCCCTTGATTCCCGGGTGTTAAAGGGGCATTATTTGATGGATTGCAACTGTGTGTTTTCGGTGATGCCATTTTCGTTGAACGCTTCTATGTTGAAAACATACGGCAACCGAGCATTCAGGCTGTTGATGGTCAACGACGTATCCCCGTATACCATGTAATGCTGATACAATTTGTCTTCAGCCACGCCGTAATTGATCACGTAACCGATAGCGCCCTTTGAACGATTCCACGTTACATCAACCTTTCGCGCATCGTTTGGATGACGGTTGACCGCGAGGCCGGACACTGAACCCGGTTTTTCACCCTTTCCTTTTCCGAACACCCTAAAGCCACTGATGGCGAAATTTCCACCGGGAACCTGTACATTGGTCACTTTCAGGAAGCGGCAGGTTGTTTTCTTATCCAACTGGAAGTAGGGGTGCGAATTATCTGTTTCATTTTTGGAACAGTCTTTCAATTTCCTCCATTTTTCTCCATCCAACGAGTACTCGAGGTAATAACGATGGCGGATACCCTTTTGACGACCAAGTATAGTAGTATTCTCCTCGCCAAAATTCAGTTGGACGGCATATACGTCGCACACGGAACCCAGGTCAATCGAGGCAAACTCACCCGTGTCACCCGTTTTCGCAGCCCAGTAGGTACGAATATTCTCATCGGTCATGAAGGAGGCCGGGCAAGTGTCAAGCGCCGAGGAAACGGTTACTTTCTTGTTATAGCTAAGCAACATCCAGCCGGTGAACAACTCATCGAACGATTGCACCGTGCGCGTAGGCAGGTACATGGGATAATCCCCGTATTTGGTATCTGCATGCAAGGTCCCGGTCGCGTCACAAAAAACAGGAAACAGCGCCAGCCTGCGTTCAAACATGTGCTTACGGGAAATGGACACGGCACCAATGTGCCACCTGTTTCCGTAAAGGTCTGCAAACGAACTCCCATGACCACCACCTGCCACAAAACCCTCGGGTTTTAGACAAAAGGGATTGGTGGCCTGCAGAGTATACGGTCCGAGCGGTTTGTCGGATACATATACACCGTCGTTGTAGCTTTTAAATTCGGTACCCGGACTCGAGTACTGCAAATAATACGTTCCATTGACTTTTGTAACCCAGCACCCTTCTATCCACGGCGCCTTGCTGTCCAACGTGTTGTAATCGCCGGAAACCTCCCAACCCCGTTCCTTCGGATTGGGTCTGACAATTTCCTGGACATCGCCGACAAAGGCAAATCCATTTTTGTAATCCACTTCGACAGCGTACGTAGGATTAACGTTTGAACAACCCCAATACAGGTACAGGCGCCCATCGTCGTCCAAAAACAGATCCGGATCCCAGACTGTGGTCTGAAGATGGTCCACAGCCAGTTCCCACTTGCCCGATTGGGGATCTGTCGTTTTATAGATTGCGTTTTTGACAGAATCGGATGCCATCCAATACAGCGTGTCACCAATGGCCACGACTGTCGGCGCATAATCTTCCACGGGTATCTGGTCTGTTTCGATAAAGTCCCAGGTGGCCAGGTTGGAGGAAACATAGTATCCACCGGACTTGGAGGGGAATAAATAATAGTGTTCCTTAAATAAAACAAGTGTGGGATCGGCGGCTTCTCTTCTGGAGGGTTGATCCAAGCAAAACCGGTAACTGAGGTCAACCGGATTGCAAAAAGTAGCCGGAGTCTTTGTTTGGTTTGACTGACAACCGCACAAAACAGATAAGAGCAGCGACAGGGTCATAAAGTGTCTCATGGTTTTTTCGTTTGGCCTGTTTTTTGATTGTGTAAAGTAAGTAGAAGTATTCCTAAATGCAAACGCACGGAAGAACTTTTTTCATACCTTTGTCACCCCATTTCCACTCCAACAAACAACTTGAGCATGACCCTACTAAGACGCCTGAATTCCTGGAGGCGAGCGACGATGAAATCCATTACCCGTCCGGTCGGCCGACCGAGCTCCGGCAAGCAACTTCCTCCGATCAACCCACTGGCCGTGAGACACGTGCTGATCTGCCGACCGAACCACCGACTCGGGAACCAGTTATTGACCACACCCTTGGTTCAGGAGGTACTGGCCACCTTTCCAAACGCCACCCTGGATTTCTTTGTAAAGGGAGGTGTCGTTCCTGTCCTATATAAGAATTACGAACGCATCGGGCGATTCATCGCATTGCCAAAACAACATTTCAAGCACCTGTTCGCTTACCTGGCCACTTGGATTTCACTTGAAAGGAAGCACTATGACCTGGTCATCAACGTGGTCAGCACCTCCTCTTCGGGTAGAATATCCACCAAGATAGCCCGTTCATCCTACAAGATTTTTGGAGAAAAAGAAGACCAGATAGCCGGTTTGTATCCCGATTTCAAACACATTGCCAAAAGGCCGGTTTACCGCCTGCGGCATGCGCTGTCTCAGTGGGGAATTCCCGAATCAACGGCCCCGGTTCCCTGTCTGAACATCAAATTGAGCGATGAGGAGCGTACCGCCGGAAAGCAACTTATGGATAAACTGGTTACGAATCCCTCTGCCCCAACCATTTGCCTGTACACCTTTGCCACGGGTGCCAAGTGCTACGGCTCGGACTGGTGGTTGCCCTTTCTGGACACCCTCAAGGAAACTTTTCCTGCATACAATGTGTTGGAAATTCTACCCGTCGAACATGTTTCCAGCATTGATTTCAAGGAACCGTCACTCTACAGCAAGGATGTCCGCGAAATGGCAGCCGTCATGGCCAATGCTTCGGTGTTAATCACGGCCGATTGCGGGGTGATGCACCTGGCCAGTGCCGCCGGAACACCAATCGTAGCCCTATTTTCCATTACCCAACCGGAAATCTACGGGCCTTACAACGCACCCAGCGTCAGCTTGAAAACGGACAACCTGGGCGTGGAGGAAATTATCGATGCTGTCCGAAAAATACGCTAAGACGTTTTTCAAGCATGCACTTCCACCTGCTGACACCAAGCCAAGCCCTGAAACCGTACGTGAAACAGTACTGGATTATGGAGACGCACGAGTCCGAGCCGGATGTGGGAGAACGCATCATTCCCACGGGGAATGTACAGATTCTGTTGCATTACAAAAACCCGTTCACACTCCACGCACCCGATTCCAGCCTCAACCGACAACCCAGAGCTTTTGTGAGCGGACTGACCCGATCCTGGAGCGATGTTTGCACCACTGGGGAGACCGGGGTTTTTGCCATCACGTTCCACACTTCGGGGGCATGTCATTTCTTACCTGTTCCCCTGCAGACCATCGAAGAAAGAAACGTTGAACTGGCCGATATCTACAACCGTGAAGTCGGTCATCTGGCCGATGAGTTGTCGGACATTCCGTCTGTGAACGGTAAATACGAACGGGTCGAAGCCTTCCTGATGCGGCATTTCACTCCCATTGACCATTACGACGAACAACTCGTAAAGACAGGACTTTGCCTCATCACCCAACAAAATGGTCTGCTTAACGCCACGCAATTGGCCGATCGGCTGAATGTCACCCCAAGGACGTTGGAACGCAAGTTTTCCACTTATTTGGGAAAATCGCCCAAACAACTTTCGCGCATCGCCCGGTTTCAGGAGATTCTGGGCGACCTGAACAACGGCACAGGTGTGAGCCTCACCGATGTGGCTTTACGAAACGGATACTACGACCAGGCACACTTCATCCACGATTTCAAGGAATCGACTGGTTTCACACCCGGTGAATTTCTGATCCGATACGCCTGTCAACCCTGTGAGCCCAGCATCATCTGCTGAAACAAGGCAGGCTCATTCAATCACGCGTAAATCTGTCGTTTTTTTACAAGCACGCTCCACCGGAAGCCGATAGCTTTGCACCTCCAAACAACAGCCAACCAAACACACACTACGATGAGAGATTCCGACACCATCCGCGTGGAGAACGCCCACACCAACAACCTTCAACATATCGATGTATCCATACCCAAGCATCAGTTTGTGGTATTCACGGGGGTATCGGGTTCAGGAAAGTCCTCCCTCCTCTTCGACACCATTTTCACCGAAGCCCAGCGGCAATTGATCGAGACCTTTTCCACTTTCGCACGCACCCGGATGCCCAAACTTTCCCGTCCGGCGGTGGACGACATCCACAACCTGTCTACAGCCATTGTCATTGACCAGAAACGATTGGGCAACAACTTGCGCAGCACGGTCGGAACGGCCACCGAAATCAACACCTACCTGCGCCTATTGTATTCACGGCTGGCTCAGCCCTTCATCGGACCATCGTTTTATTTTTCGTTCAATCACCCCGAAGGCATGTGTCCGCATTGTCACGGACTGGGAAAACACATTGTCGTGGACATCGACCTGTTGCTCGACCGGGAAAAATCCATCCGGGACGGTGCCATCACGCACCCTCATTACAAACCGGGCTCCTTCATGTATAAGGAACTCGTGGCCCATGGGGTCATCAATGTGGACAAGCCCCTCAAGGATTTCAGTGAGGAGGAGCTGCACCTGTTATTGTACGCCGAACCTTTCACAATAAAGGAAAGCCCGGGAAAACTGACTTACAGCCGCACCTACGAAGGCATTGCCCGAAAACTGGAAAAAGCCGTAACCACACGGGCCGACGATCAACTTCCCGAAGAAGAAAAGAACGCCTACAGCCGGTATTTCATTTACCAGAACTGTCCTGTGTGCGATGGAACCCGGCTGAACGAAAGAGCCAGGCAGAGCACTCTGAACGGGCATTCCATCGATCAGATTTGTCGGTTGGAGCTGACGGATGTGCTCCATTATGTCAACACACTTCACGATCCGATTTCGGAACCCATCTTTCGAAAAGCACGCTTTTTACTGGAACAACTGATTGAGATCGGCGTGGGCTACCTGTCGTTGGAACGTCCGGTCAGCACCCTGTCGGGAGGTGAATCGCAACGGCTCAAGATGGCCCGCCAACTCGATTGTAACCTCACCGACCTGCTCTACATCCTCGATGAACCCTCAATCGGTCTACACCCCAGAGACACCGGCAAACTCATCACCTTGTTGAAGCACCTAAGAGACAAGGGCAACAGTGTTTTTGTGGTGGAACACGACACCGACATCATCCGTGCGGCCGAATGGGTGGTCGATATGGGACCCGGGGCCGGACGAAATGGAGGCACGGTGGTTTACAATGGTCCAAGAGACGGTTTCTCAACAAGCCAAAGCCTCACCGCACGTTGCCTCAATGCACCGGTGTCCACCCACAACGAACGCAAGCAGCCCAGAGGGTGGTATCACCTGCGCGATGTGTCTGTCAACAACCTTCAACACGTGTCGGTGGATATTCCCAAAGGGGTGTTGACCTGTATCACCGGAGTGGCCGGCAGCGGAAAAAGCAGCCTCATCCACAAGACTTTTGCCGGAGCACATCCTGAGGCCATTGTTATTGACCAGTCGGCCATAGGAAAATCGTCACGCGCCAACATCGCCACGTACATGGGTGTTTTCGACTTGATTCGAAAAGTGTTTGCAAACGCCACTGGCACACACGCATCCCTGTTCAGTTTCAACTCGAAAGGAGCTTGTCCCAATTGCAACGGTCAAGGATACATCACGTACGAACTCCATTTCCTGGATGCCGTCAAATCGGTTTGCGATGTCTGCGAAGGTCATCGTTACCAGGCGTCCGTACTTGAATACCGTTTCGAGGGAAAAAACATTGCCGAAGTGCTGGAGCTAACCGTCAACCAGGCCTATGAATTTTTCCGGGAATCGAGCATCCTCAAACACTTGGATTTACTCAAACAAGTCGGTTTGGGATACCTCAAACTGGGCCAATCGCTAAGTACCCTGTCAGGCGGTGAGTCTCAACGGCTTAAAATCGCCACCGAATTGAACGGAGAAAGCAACCTGTACATCATGGATGAACCCACCACCGGATTGCACCTGTCAGACATTGAAACGTTTTACCGCATTGTGAAACGGTTGGTGGATCGGCACAACACGGTTATCATCATCGAACACAACCTCGATCTGATCAAACACGCTGATTGGATCATCGATATGGGTCCTGAAGGAGGCATGCAAGGTGGTGAGATTCTTTTTTGCGGAACCCCGGAAGACCTTCTCCGGTGCGAAAGATCCCATACGGCACACCACCTCAGACCACTGCTTTTGCCTCCCAACGGTGAACCAACCATCACACAATCACGATTATCTTGAACAATTAAACAAAAAGGTGTACTTTTGGGATGAACCAATCGTAGTACCGTCCATGAGAAACCTATTCATCCTGCTCGTCTTTTTGCTTTCACCCGTTATTTTGTTTTCTCAGACTGCGACTGTCAACCTTGGCAGCGAGAAACAGCTCATCCGGGGATACGGAGGTATGAATCATCCCTCATGGGGTGTCGACTTGACTGCATCCCAGCGACTCACGGCTTTTGGAAACGAAGCCGGACAAATGGGGATTTCTGTCCTTCGGATCTATGTAGACGGAGACAAGAACAACTGGAGCCGTGAACTGGCGACAGCCAAGGAAGCAGTCAGAAACGGAGCCATCGTCTTCGCCTCACCCTGGAATCCGCCCAGTAGCATGACGGAAACCTTCACCCGAAACGGTGTGGCCAATCAGAGACGCCTTCGATACGATCAGTATGCCCAATACGCGCAGCATCTTAATGATTTCGTAACGTATATGAAAAACAATGGCGTAGATCTGTACGCCATTTCCGTCCAGAACGAACCTGACTTTGCCGAAACCTGGACCTGGTGGACCCCTCAGGAAATACTTCGTTTCATGAAGGAAAACGCCGGATCCATCAATTGCAGGGTCATCGCTCCCGAATCGTTCCAGTACGTCAAGTCGATGTCCGACCCCATCCTGAACGACCCTCAGGCGCTTGCCAACATGGACATACTCGGCGCCCACCTGTACGGAACTTCGGTGGGTAATTTCCCTTACCCACTGTTTGAATCAAAGGGAGCCGGCAAGGAACTTTGGATGACGGAAGTCTACTATCCCAACAGCAACGACAACACGGCCGATTTATGGCCGGAAGCGTTGGAAGTGGGTTACCACATCCACAATGCCATGGTGGAAGCCAATTTTCAGGCCTATGTGTGGTGGTACATCCGCAGGCAGTACGGTTTGATGAAAGAGGACGGCTCCATCAGCAAACGCGGATACAACATGGTTCATTTCTCAAAATTCGTCCGACCGGGTTATATCCGGGTTGATGCTACCAAGATCCCGACGACCGATGTGTACCTGTCCGCTTACAAAAAAGGCAACGACGTGGTGATGGTTGTAGTCAACAGAAACACCACGGCCAAGTCCATCACCGTGAATGTCCCCGGAGTCAAGGTTCCCCGATGGGAACGCTATGTGACTTCAGCAACGAAGAACCTGTTCAAGGAAGCCAACATCAACGCGACCACATCTTTCCAGATTACCCTTGATGCGAAAAGTATCACCACTATCGTAGGTAACATGGACTTTGGTACACCGTTGCTGCAGCGAGCCAATCCGGAAAACAATTCGTTCGACTTACCACTCAGCACCAATACATTTCATTTCTTCTACGACAACCCGGTAGATCGCTCGAAAGCAAAAGCCAAACTTGTTGCCGTCGGCCAGACCGACACAGTCGATTTACTCATCCAAGGCACCGGTTTCTCCGATACCTTGACGTACAAACTGCCGAAAACGGTTTCATTGACAAAAGGAAACTACCAGATAACGCTGAGCGGTTTAATCAGCGATAAAAATTTACCTGGTGTGGGCAACGACTCCATCCGGTTCCTTATCGGCTCACCTGAAAATCCCACTCCTGAAATTTTCTTTGAAGACAAACTGGATGGTGGAGGTCTGGTACCCAAAGGTTGGAAAATCACGTATGGATCTACTGTTAGAGAACAATACACCACTTATAGCCAAGGACCACGCTTGATGGATTTCCCGAACGGCGGAAAATTCAATTCCGCCTTCTATCTGAGGGACGAAGGGGATACGTGCCGCCTCCAATACGGTACATACGACGATTCACGATTGAACTTGCGCGCCGGTACTTATACCGTTTCATTCTACTATTCCTGGTGGACGCAGGTGGCAAAAACCAACAACCTGAAAATTAATTTTGCTGTCAAGTCCACGGATGGCACCACCGTATTTGAGCAAAAAGACATCTCAACCACCAACTTGATTGCCAACACCAGCATGCCGGCCACCAACTCCACCCTGTGCACCTTCCCTGTAGACATTCCCGCATCAGGTGAATACATTCTTGAGTGGAGAACCCACCAATTCGGCTTTGAGGGAGCGTTGGTAGGAGGCATCAAAATGACCCTGCCCATGACCATTTCTGACAAGTACAACTATCAGCTGTCCAACTCACTGGCCAATGCGATCGAGGCCAAACTGACAGCCGATTCCATTCTGTACGATGGAAAGGCGAAATCAGCATTGATTCATAGCATTGAAACCTACTCAAGCGACACGCTGACCGGACCAACCCTGTTTCAGGCAGCTATCGAGGAATTGAATGTCAACGCAACCTGGTTGTTGAACCACAAAAAAGCCATGGATGCGTACCTTGCCGGCAAAAAAGTGGCCGACGAACGGATGGAAACATACGCCGAGAGCAGATACCGTACACTGTCCGCCTATACAAAACTGGTCAATTTTGTCACACTGTACAATGCCCCCGACTATGACAACGACGCCCTGCTTGCCAGTGCTGCCGATAGCCTGAACAAATACGCCAGTCTGGTGACCAACTATGTTGAACATGCGGTCCCGGCTCTGACCTATCGGGTTCAAAAGGCGGTTGAATTGGCTGAAAAAATGGGAGTTACACAAGACTTGAGTGTGGCCAAAAATACCATGATTGACAACGATATTCAAGCCCTGCTCCTGAAAGGCTACAACAAGACCGCCATTGAAAACGCACTGACCTCGGGCGCCCTGCGATTCGGTGATTCGTCTACAGATCCGACGCTGACCGATAGCCTGGACATGACCGGATACATCAAGAATCCCAATTTTTACTCCCAACAGACATCAATGTACATCAGTGGTACCACTTTCCCGGGATGGCGCGTACCTACGGTTAATGCTTCCACGGCCATGGGTCCTGGTGTCCTGGCCACCGTTACCGACCCCGTCGTGGATACCCATGTCCGTTTGGGCAACGCTACGCTGAATGCCTTGGAACAGACCGTCACCGGACTTCCGTCGGGCATGTACACTTTTAACCTGAACACACGTATTCCAAGTGGCCTCTCGTCCAACAAACAGGTTTTTGTCTACGTCGTTGCCAATCTAAAAGACACCCTCAAGGTTCCCATGCGGGTTGCAACGTCCGACACCCTGTTGACTGCCAGCATTACGGGTATCAAGATAACCACAGGCAGCATGAAGGTTGGAGTCAGGGTGGGCGCCTACGTAACAAGTGATCCGGTGATTCGTTGGGATGATGCAACTCTTTGGATGGTAGGGCCCATCACTACTACCGATTTGAAACCTACCCAAACCACCAAAACGGTGAAAGAAATACGGTATTATTCCTTGACCGGACAACGCATTGATCAACCAAATACCGGTTTCTATCTGATAAAAATCCTTTACGAAGACGGTAGCGTGGAGGTTCAGAAAGTGGTCAAGAACCGCTGATCGCGGTGTTATCACCGACATTCAACAGGACGACCATAAATCCGATGTGTGGGTTATTCAATAAAAAAAACCTCGCGGCTTACCGCGAGGTTTTTTTATCATCCACCAATTCGAATCATTTCTTCATCCAGACAATGGAGAAGGGAGAACGATCGCCGGGGGTGCGGGTATTCAACCGGTTCATCCGCAAGTAATACGGTATAGCCAACAACGTAGAACCATCCGACCAGGTGCCTTTGATGGTCATGATGCCACCAAACAAGTCGGAGCGCCATTCAGCCTTAAGTGGAGTCTTTCCAACGGACAAGTCGATGTTCGGATTGTCCGCCTTCTCAACCGTATAAAGAAGCGGGCCATAGCGGAAGGCGACACGACCTCTGTCGGCTTCAATCTTTTCATCCGCCGTTACCACCTGTACTTCCATCGGCATTTCCAATTCAATGCGGTCACCCTTCTTCCAGTCACGGGTGATGGCCACATAACCGTTGACAGGCTTAACTAAAACTGCTTTTCCATTCACGGACAATGATTTAAGACCAGTTGAATTAGGAACTGGCGTGTACAATTCACTGGTTTTCCGGTTCGGTACACGCACATATACGGTGAAGCGTTTAACCTGTTTTGGATTGACCGTGATGGATACCGACCCCTTCCAGGGATAATCGGTTTCCTGAATCATTTCCACATCCGTGCCCACCACACGTTCCACATTGATGGTGCTGCCAATGAACAGGTTTACATAGATACCGTCGTCTCCGGTTACATACGTCCAGGTAGGTACCATGAGCAACGTACGGGGTATGTTGCCGACACAGCAGGGACACACATGCCAGGGGTCACGGGCTGCCGATTCGGTAAGCGGATTGGTGTAGTAGAACGACTTTCCTTCGTAATCAACCGAACCGAGCAAGGCGTTGTACATGGTTTCCTCGTACAGGTCGGCGTATTTGGCATCGTGGTAAGCCAGGTTCATCTTGTGCTGGAAGAAAATCAATCCGCAACTTGAACACGATTCGCAGTAGGCACCGTTGCGCAGGGAATAGTTGGGGCCGAACCCTTCCGAAGTCTCCCCGCTCCCTACGCCACCGTTCAGGTAGTACTTTTTATTGATCAGGTTGTCCCACAAGGACATCACAGCGCTTTGGTAATCGACATCACCGGTCTCGGCGGCCACATCGGACATGCCCGAATAGGTGTACATGGCGCGAACAGCATGTCCGACAGCCTCGTATTGTTGTTGTACGGGAACGTGGCTCTGGTCGTATTCACTGCCTCCTGCACGGCTGTCCAACAAAAATTTGGCTAACTTGATGTAGTTGTCTCCCCGTCCGTTTCCTTCCATGTCGTTGACAAACCGACCAAAACGCACCAACGCCTGTTCCATTTCCTGATGGCCGTCGTACCAGACTATCTGGCCTGGACCGTTTCCGATGTTCTTTACCCAACAGTCAGCCAGTTTCTTGGCAGCATCGTACAAGCGTTTGTCCTTCCCTTCGGTGAGGGTGTAGTGATTGATGGCCGACTCGATGAAATAACCGGCTACGTACCCTTCATGATCCCCACGGTTTCTGGAATTCCAGCGGCTGGTCCACTGAGCCGGGTCGCGCAGGGTAAAGGCGGTCTGCAGGTATCCGTCGGGCTCTTGGGCGGCCAGGATGATGGGAATCCATTTCTCGAGAGTAACTTTCATTTTTCCCTGGGCGGCGATGATGTCCTTATCGCCCTGGGGATCAACCATCAGCGCGATGCAGATCGACTCGATTGTCTGGTGCACCCATGCGTTTGAAAACACGTACCCTAGGTGTTTGCCATGGGACTCACCACGTAGTGCCTTGGCAGCCTCGATAAAGTTGTCCAATCCTCCCTGCCCCTGTGTCAGGTCGGTGCGTTCACATTGCTGGACGCACCAGGGTATCCAGCTTGTGATGAGCGCCTTGGCCCTATTGTTCCACAATTGACTGTTGATCTTGTAGCGCTTGGTATAGACCACATCCAGCCGTTTTGACTTGGGTGGATTCACCACTGTAGCTTCAAGTGAGGACACCGAAGCGGCCGTTCCGGCTTCGGAGCGCAGGGATACCGTATAGGTGCCGGGGAGGC
>CAYTIY010000071.1:0-1191 GCA_964438045.1 uncultured Bacteroidales bacterium
AGGGCTACGTTGAAAATCTTCACCTTGGCATCCATCAGAAAATCAGCCAGCGGTTGACGGATCAAGGTGGTGTATTCGTTGGTTCCGATTGTACGTTGTTTTCGGTCCACCAGTTCCACGTTCATTTCAGCCAGGTAGGCCGTTCCCCGTGTGTTCTGCGCGTTGTCGCTGGTCAGACCGACCGTAGTAATCACCTGTTTGACTACGGGTTGCGAGCGCATCCAGTCTTCAGCCCGGCGCACCAGGACGTTCGATGCTTCCATGGAAATATCCTTGGGCATTTCAATCTGGACCATGAACTCACCCCTGTCGACAGCGGGTAAAAACTCAAAGCTGATGAAACCCAAGGGAAATAGCGACAGGATGGCAACAAAACCGGCAATGACGATGCCGCCCACCCAGCGTTTGTGCGTCAACGACCAGGACAGAATGATTGAAACCCATAGACTGAAGCTATCAATCATACGTTCAAACCCCGTCAGGATGACTTTGACAATACCTTTACCGGTGATGTTTTCCGCTTTCGCAAAGCGTGAGGTCAACATGGGCGTCAACGTCAATGCAGCCAGCATGCTGAAGAACACCGAAATCACAATGACCAGGGAAAACTGGCGCAAAATATCAGACACCAGCGTATTGGTCAGGGCTACGGGCAAGAAAACGACAATCAGTACCACCGTGGTGGAAACCACTACAAAACCGACTTCCTTCATGGCGTCCAACGTAGCCCGTACGCGGTTCTTTCCCATCTCGATGTGGCGGTACACATTTTCGATAACCACGATGGCATCGTCCACCAATACACCGACCACCAGGGAAAGCCCCAGCAACGACATCAGGTTCAGGGTAAAATGCATGAGTTGCATGCCGATGAAGGTGGAAATGAGCGATACCGGCACTACCGTCATCACGATAAGGGCATTCCGGAAACTGTGCAGGAAGAACAACATGACCAGGGTGACCAGGATGATGATGACCAGCAAGTCGACCAATACCGAGTTGATGGATTGACGGGTAAAGTCGGTGGAATCTTGCGCAATGCTCATCTTCAACCCGTCGTCGGCGTATTCCGTTTCAAGTTCAGCGATTCGTTTACGCACCAGGTCACTCACTTCAACAGCGTTGGCATCGCCTTGTTTGAGCAGATTCACCAACACCGCTTCCTGTCCGTTCACCCGCGCCAAGGTCGTG
>CAYTIY010000071.1:1291-12887 GCA_964438045.1 uncultured Bacteroidales bacterium
TTTGAGCAGATTCACCAACACCGCTTCCTGTCCGTTCACCCGCGCCAAGGTCGTGAGATCTTTCACCGCATCGGTAATTTCGGCCACATCGCGCAAACGGATATGGGTGCCGGTTGGCAAGGTTGTAAGTACCAGGTTCCTCACGGCCTCTATGCTTTTCAGTTTGCCTGACAAGCGCACAATGGTGGATGTTTCCTCATTCTTAAGACTACCTGTTGGGAAATCCAGATTGGACGCACGAATCAGTCCTTGCACCTGGATGGGAGTTATTCCCAGGGCACGCATTTTGTCCATATCGAGGTTCACCTGTATTTCACGTGCCTGACCGCCAATCAACCGTACCTTCGATACCCCTTTGATGCTGTTGATGTCCGGCAGGATGCGCTTGTCCATCAAGTCGTAGAAAGCGGTAGCCTCCAGGTTTGACGTGGCCGAAAGGCTGATGATGGGTTTGTCATCAACAGTCACCTTGTTGATGGCCGGCGACAAAATATCGCGGGGCAGTTCCATCATTTTTGAGGCAATCAGGTTTTGCGCCCTGGTGATGGATTTTTCGATATCGGTACCGTAATTGAACAAGACAAACAGCATGGACATACCCTCGAAGGAATACGACTGAATTTGGTCAATGCCTTCCATACCCGAAAGGGCGTCTTCCAATTTACGTGTCAGGGAATTTTCAACTTCCGAAGGTGAAGCACCGGGGTACACCACCTGTACGTTGATCATGGGCGGCGTAAATTTCGGCATGAGTTCGGCACCCAGGTTGCGGAAACCCAGGTAACCCAGCAAAGTCAGTACGGCGAACAGTACGATGACGTAGATGGGCCGTTTGATGGATAGTTCGGATAGTTTCATCGGGCAGACTGTTTACGGTTAACCACGTTCACACCGTCGGATACGTCGATCAGACCGGCTACCACAATACTGTCGCCTGCCTGTAGACCCTTTGTCACCTCTACTCTGCTGCCAACCAAGCTGCCAATAATCACATTGTGGCGATGGGCAATTCCCGCTTCAACCACATACACGCTGGCTGATTTCACACTGCCACTTACGGCGTTTCTGGGAATCAGCAAGCCTTTCTGTTGGCGTTGAGACCCAAATTGGGCGCTGACATACAAACCCGACATCAACTCTTTTCCGGAAGGCAAAATGATTTCCACCGGGTAATTCAACCCGGCTCCCACCTTTTTGCCGATAAACGAGAGGATACCGGTATAGGACTGGTCGGGGAAAGCATCGCAGGTTACGGAGACCGATTGTCCCTTCTTAATTTGCAACACCTGTGCTTCGGTCACCGTACACTTTAGTTTGAATTTGGAATCGTCCACCAGGTCGAACAGTCGGGTGCCCGGATTGAGGTAAGCACCCACTTCTATGTAGCGCTCGTTGATGTAACCGGCTATAGGAGCTTTCACGGTGGCATCAGCCAACCTACGTTTACTGCTCACCAACCGGCTTTCAGCAGCGATCAACTGTGTGCGAATGTTGTCCAGTTGCTGGGCAGAAACACCCCCACTTTCCTTCGACGTTGAAAAGCGTTCGTAATCGGTTTTCAGGGCTTTGTAGGCAGATTCAGACGCTGCATAATCAGCCTTGAGCATTTCATCGTCCACCTGTACCAGGGTTTGTCCCTTTTGTACCCTGTCGCCCTTTTCCACGGCAATGCGAACAACTCTACCGGCCACATCGGAAACATAAGACAGTTCCTTAATGGGTTCCAGTACGCCGTTGGACGTAAACTGGGTAGTGAAAGCTTCTTCAACCACCACATCCAATTGAACCGGAATAGCGGTTGACACCAAAGAGGCCAATTCCGTTTTTTGCTGATTGGCTTTTTTATTCAGTAAAAGAACGACGATCATGGCAGCCACGATGGCTACTGCAATCAAGAAGCTTGTCACTCGTTTCATGGTAGGATGTATTAGTTGTTGCTTGCTAGTTCTTTAATGGTTCCGTTTGCCTTGCGGAGCTCGATGTAGGCCGTCATGTACTTGCTGAGTGCATCGGCATAGCTGATTTGTGATTGGATCAGGGAGGCATTGGCGTTGAGCACATCAGACAGGGAAGCGAGTCCTAGCCTGAAGTTTTCTTCCGTGATGCGGAAGACTTCGTCGGCCAGTTCCTTGTTTTTTCGTTGCGCCTCGATGGTTCGTTTGCTGTCGTTCAACTTCAACAAAGCGTTTTGATAAGCCATGGTAAGTGATTGACTGATTGACTTTCCATCTTCATTCAATTTCTTAAGCTCAAGATTGGCACCTTTCAGTTTGGCATCCTTCGACAATCCGGCAAAAATGGGGATGCGTAGGTTAATTCCAATGACCGATGACGGGTAGGTGTAGTTGTCTGTACTATTTAACAACTTATCGCCCAACAGGTTGTACTGATAGTTGGCCGCCAGTGACAAGGATGGAAGCAGCTCGCTTTTAACCGACTTGACCTGAAGGTCACCGATGCGTTGTTGCTGTTGCATCAGTTGATACGGAGTGAGCTGGTTGAGTGTAAAATCATGCAGCAGAGGTGTTTCGGCATTTATTTCAAAGAAGGTCAGGTTGAGTGTTTCAACCGACAAGGGTTGGCTCATGTCCATGCCCATTTGCAGCTTCAGCAGGTTCTTTTGAACCTCAATGGCACTTTGGATGGCACGTTGCTGGGTGGCTACGTTCACGCGGTTTACTTTCATGCGGTCTACATCCAACTTTTTCACCAATCCGTTTTGGTAATTGGTTTCCATGGTCACCAGCATCTTGTCCAGCAGGTTGACACTTTGTTCCAGTTGTTGGGCCGCATAGGTTGTGGATTGTACGGCGTAATACAAGTTTGCGGTCTGCATGACCACGTCTTCCTCCTTCGCTTCTACCCCCAGTTTGGCCAGGGCTTCGCCGGTTTTGGCTATTTCAAGGGTATTGAAGAGGGTGAAGTTCAGCAGTTGCTGGTTCAATGTTGCTCCCAAACCGGCTGAAAAGTTGGTACCCATCTCGATGGTCATGTACTTAGCTGCATTCGGATCTTGCATGTTGGCCGGCAGCATGTCGTTGATGAAATTGGGCATGACAAACTTCGACTTTTTCACGTTGTAACTGAAGCTTCCCGAACCATTGACCTGGGGAAGCAGGCTGCCCAACAACTCCCGTCTGGACTCCAGGCTTTTTTCCAAATCCAATTTTGACTTGTGTAGGGTGTTGTTGTTTTCCAGTGCCAGTTTTACACAGCGTTGCAGGTTGTAGGTCTCCTGAGCTTCCATCCCAGTTGTGATTAAAGCACACAGGGCCAACACAATAAGAAGGTTAAGTCGTATCATATGCGTACTTGTTGGTTACATAAGCAATCGTCCTTTTTCGGAAACCAATCCGCGAAGAGTAAAATCCAAAACCGTTTCGAAATAGGTTGAGGTTGAGAAATCGGTTTGACTGAGAACGGCATTGAAGTAAAAGCCAAACACCGATTGTATAATATAGTGACTAATAAAAGCGACATCAGGTTGTGGGTTATACACACCTTCATTGATGCCTTTCTCGATGTTTTCCCTGATTTTACTCCGGAAATAATCAATATCCGAAGCATGACCAGTGTTGGCCATGTTCGGATACAGTCGTTGCATGTCGTAAATAAACAAGGGAGACAGTTGCAGAAAAACGGTATTTAATCCTTTAAAGGCTTCCCGCATACACACAATGGCATTCTTTGAGGGAACAGTCAACACGGCAGCATGCTGGTTCATTTCATCAAACATGCCTTGCATGCACGCAGCATGCAGGTCTTCCTTCGATGAAAAATGGTTGTATAAAGTCTTTTTTGAAATGGACATCTTTTCAGCCAACTCGTCCAACGACAGACGAAGGCCCTCCTGCTTGAAAATGAGGAGAGCCTTCGCTATGTATTCTTTACTCTTCGTGTTCATCCTTGTTTTCTTGATTAAATCACGAAGCTAAAACACACTTTATTTATTCCAATCGTGTAATTTGTGTATTTATTTTTTCTATCAGTTCACAATATGACCGATGAAGACTGCGCTCCATCTCAAGCAAATCCGTTCGTGTTTCAACTGACACGTTCAATTCATACAAGAAATCCGTCAACGATAGTTCGCCCTTGACAAACGCCTTTTCCAACAGGTCTTCATTGCTAAACAGGGCAATATAAGTGCGGTAGTCGACAACACGTTGCTGTAAGGCAGTCACCTTGTGATAGGCTGATTTTAGGGAGTGGTAAAACTGTACAACCGCATCGGCCTCCCTGCTTTTAATGGCTTTTGACTCGGCTTTTGCCCGCCTGATGGTGTTTTTCTGTTCCCACAACGGGATGGAAATTCCAAGCGTCAGCCCCCTGAATTGCTCTCCAACCAGTGTTTCACTCATGTAACCTGCCTGTATTTTGGGCAGGTTCATGGACGCAGTGAGTTTGACCTGTTTCTCGGAAATGGCCAATTCCCGCCTCACCCACTGCAAAACCGGGTTTGATGCTTCAATACGATTATACCAATCCTCAAAATTGGCAGGAATGGGTTGCATGGTAAATAGGGAGTCTGAAAACGAAAGGGACAAACCTCCATTCAAACCGGTCAATTCAGCCAAGAGCGCCTCTCGTTCAATCGCCTTGATTTCCACAATTTTTTTAGTTTTTATCTGGTACAACTGAACCTTGTTATACTCCAATACACTCACTTCCCCAGCGTTGAATTTGGCAGTATACGCTTCCAACAACTTCTGAGCATGTGCTTGTTGTGTGTTCAATTCATTCAGCAAAGCATTGTAATAAACCAGTTCAGCACACAGCTTACGAGCTTGCCCTAGCACGTCGTTGCGTTGCTTTGCATACGCCCATTCGACCTGCTCATTTTTCAACGTCGAAAGTTGCCGCTTATAAGCATAGGCTGTAGGGAAATCAAACGACTGTTTTACGCTGAAATCAATGCGGTTGCCAAAAACTGCAGGTTTGCCCCACAAATAGTTGAACTCAACTTCCGGATCGCTGGGACCAAGTCCTGTTTTATTTCCAATCTTTTCTGCATCAAGACTGTTTCTCAAGGCCATCAGCGTGGTGTTATTTTTCTCAATCTCTACCAAGACACCATCCACGCCAGTTTGTGCATGCGTGCATAAGCCAGCCATCAATAGGACTGTTATAACTATTCTTGTTTTCATTCTGTTGTCTTTTTTCGTTCACGTCGGGTTGTCATACTGTACACGATGGGTATGATGTAGCTATTGAGAATGGTTGATGTAAGCAATCCGCCCAAAATCACCTTGGCCATGGGGCTTTGAATTTCATTACCCGACAAATCGCCACGCAAGGCCAATGGAATAAGGGCAAGGGCGGCGGTGAGGGCTGTCATCAAAATGGCGTTCAAGCGGTCTGAAGAACCTTTGGTTACCGTTTCATGCAAGGAAACTCCCTTTTTGCGCAAGCGCTGATAATTGGATACCAGCAACATACCGTTTCGGGTAGCAATACCAAACAGGGTGATAAACCCGATGATAGCCGGAATGCACAACACACCAGATGTAAACCAAATGGCAAACACGCCACCAATAAGCGCCAAGGGCAGGTTGAGCAGGATGATCCCTGCCAATTTGAGGTCCTTGAATTCCTGATACAACAACAGGAAAATCAGCAGTAAGGCCATAATGGAGGTTAGCATCAACGTTTTTGAGGCGTTGGCTTCGCTCTCAAATTGCCCGCCGTATTCAATCCGATACCCCTCGGGCAAGTTGATTTTATCGTCAATTTTTTGCTGAATATCGTTGACCACGCTGCGTAAATCACGTCCGGCCACATTGGCGGATACCACCAATTTGCGTTGCACGTTTTCACGGCTGATGGAACTGGGGCCTGAAACAGACACAATTTCGGCAACCTGCTCCAAGGGCACCTTCTGGCCGTTTTCCGTATCAATCAAGGCCGTTTTGATACCTTCCAGGCTTTGAGTATAGTCTTCGTTAAATCGTAGTACTACGTCAAAACTCCGTTGTCCTTCGTAAATATCAGCCATTTTCTCACCGCCAAATGCAACATTCACAAATTCATTGAATTGATTCAGCGTGATTCCGTAGTAAGCCAACATATCCCGGTTTGCTCGGATGTGAATGTGGGGTATTTCAACTTGTTGGTCAACGTTCACGTCCACCAAACCTTCAACATCAGTAATGGCACTCTTAATCTGGTTGCCTGTCGAAAACAACTTAGTTAAATCGCTACCAAACAGCTTGATGGCAATATTGGCCCGTGTGCCCGAAAGCATGTGGTCAATCCGGTGTCCCAGCGGTTGTCCAACGGTATAGGCTATGCCGGGAATACGGGAAAGCGTGGTACGGACATCAGCCAAAAATGCCTGCTGGTCGCGTTCTTTCAAGGCAAAATTCACATCAATCTCAGCACTGTTCGTGGTTTGCGAGTGTTCGTCAAGTTCACCCCTACCCGTTCTGCGGGCTGTGCTGGTCACTTCATCGATGGCCAGCAATTCGGTTTCAACCAGATTGCCCAATCGGTTGCTTTCTTCGAGCGATGCACCGGGTTGGGTAACTACCGAAAGCGTCAATGCACCTTCATTGAACTCAGGCAAAAAGCTTCGACCAAACGAAGCCATCAATACCAATGCAACCACAAACAAACCGAGGATGGGAATCAGAATGGCTTGTTTATGACGCAACGCCCAGTCCAGGGAGTGTTCGTAACGGCTGGTCAGTACACGTACCAACCATTTTTCGTTGGCATTTTTAGCCAAATACCGGTCGTCTGACAATAGCATCTTGGATAAGAGGGGGGTTATTGTCATAGCGACAATAAGAGACATGAACAACGATACAACAAAGGCAATTCCAAGCGGTTGTAGCATTCGTCCTTCCATACCGGAAAGGAAAAACAAGGGCAAAAAGGCCACAATAATGATCAACGTCGCATTGAAAATGGAAGCCCTGATTTCTTTTGATGCCTCGTAAACTACCGTAAATGATGGAAGTTGCTCGTGCTTGGGTTTGGATTTGTTTTGACGTAAGCGTTTGAACACGTTTTCCACATCAATGATGGCATCGTCCACCAACACGCCTATGGCTATGGCCATACCTCCAAGGCTCATGGTATTGATGGTCAGCCCAAGGAAATGCAACACCAGAATCGTACCGAGCAAGGATAAGGGAATAGCCAACAGGGAAATAAGCGTGGTGCGGTAACTTCCCAAGAACAGGAACAAGACGACAATGACAAAAATGGCCCCTTCCAACAGTGCTTGCTGAACATTTTTAACCGAGGTTTCTATAAAATCAGCCTGACGGAAAATCTTCGTATCCAAACGCACATCAGCCGGCAGTGTTTTTTTCAGTTCTTCCAGGTTTTTTTCAATGCGTTGGGTTACGTCGAGGGTATTGGCATTGGGCTGTTTGGAAATGGAAATGATGATGGCCGGTTTGGCATTTTCCGAAGCGTAACCCATTTTGGGCGCTGCTCCTATCTTTACTTCAGCCACATCGCTGAGGCGAACCGGTTTTCCGTTTAAGGATTTCACGTAGGTAGAACCCAATTCCTCCACATCGGATGAACGAGCCATACCTCGTATTATATATTCGTTGCCGAATTCTCGAAGTACCCCACCGGAGGAATTCTGGCTGATGCCCTTACAAACAGCGGCCAATTCAGCCATTGAAACGTTGTACACATTCATTTTCCGGGGATCGGCCAATACCTGGTATTGCTTGTAGTCGCCTCCAATGATGGTTACCTGTGAAACACCACCCGTTGCCAATATCAGCGGTTTAACGCTCCATTCTGCCAGGGTACGTAACTCCATCATACTGGTACTGTCCGACTGAAGGCCCACGAAGAAGATTTCGCCCATCACACTCGACTGCGGGGCCAACACCGGTTGGCCTACACCTTCAGGCATTTGAGAAGAAACACTAATGAGTTTCTCGCTCACAATTTGACGGGCTTTGAACACGTCGGTTCCCCAGTCAAATTCTATCCAGACAAACGAAAATCCCTGTGAGGAAGCAGAACGAACACGACGAACATCGGTTGCTCCGTTTACGGCTGCTTCAATGGGAAAAGTCACCAATTTTTCCACCTCCTCGGAAGCCATGCCGTGGGCATCGGTCATGACCACCACCGTTGGAGCCGTCAGGTCGGGAAATACATCCACATCCATATTCGTGGCCGTTCTCATCCCGAAAACAACCAGCACCACCGAACACAACAAAATAAGGTATTTGTTGTTCAGTGAGAATTTTATAATTCGATTCAACACAGCCCTGCCGATTAATGAACGTGACCGGAATGAGCATCCAACGAACCGGTGGCTTGTGCCAGTTTAATGAGCATGGCACCACGGGTAACAATGCGTTCATTGGCCGCAATTCCGATTTTGATTGCAACGTCAATGCCATCCGTACCGCCAAGAAAGACCTCCCGTTTTTCAAAGCGTTCGGGATTGATTTGCACCCACACGAAATAAGTGCCCTGTTCTTCCAACAGCGCAGAAACCGGTAGCACCAGGCTTTTTTCAGCGGCTACCGTTTTTAGATAAACTTCCACAAAACTGCCGGCAACAAACGTACCATTGTTCCTGATTTGCAAGGTGATGGGTATCAAAAAACCATCACCGGTAGTTGCTTTTCCATACGAAACCACCTTCCCGTTCAACGATTCAAGGGAATAGGAACGGTTGTCGTTTATCGTCCGAATGGTGGCCGTTTTGACAGTGGCCAACACAGATGCATGCTTAGCAGGCACCTCGGCTGTAAGAAACAGGGAGGCATTGCTGGAAACTTCAACAAGAGCTTGACCGGCTTCCACATACGAACCGTTTTTCACATAGACCTGTTTGACAAAACCAGTCAAGGGACTGGTAACGCTTTGTCCGGAGGCACTGAAATGCTTATTCAGGTTGTCATAAACCGCTTTTGCTTGTTCATACTCAGCCTTCACAGCCATCCATTCCCTTTGGGAAACAATCTTGTCTTTTACCAATTCGGTAGCACGTTCGTAGTCGGACTTTGCTTTTTCGTATTTACTGCTTGCTTCTGCATAGTTTACAGCACCATTATTGCTTGCAAAATTTCCGGACGAAACAGTACACAGCGCTTGTCCGGCTTTTACTTCCATTCCTTCAATTATAGTGCCTGCCTGAAAGAAAACGACACCCGTTGTTTTGGCAACAACCACGAACTCGTTTCCTTGCGATGCTTGCACCAAGGCCGTCGTTTTAATGACCTGTCCGAAGGGTTCTAAGCGTGGTAAGGCCGTTGCAAAATCAATTTTCCACGATTGTTCTTTGGTAAAGACCGTGGTGTTGGTGGTTGGAACCACCACCTTCCCGGCGGCTTCGTGCGCTGCTGCTTCCGTAGCATACACGGTCACATCGGGAACCAGCACTTCCAATGTGCCGTTTTCGCTGACCCACTCCATCAGCAGTGTTCCTTTTCCCTGCGTCTCGGGTTTTATTTCAAAGGCATAAATTCCCTTACGAGTGGGTTTAGTAAGAATCACTTGTGTTTCTTTGC
This sequence comes from uncultured Bacteroidales bacterium, assembly GCA_964438045.1. Lineage (GTDB taxonomy): Bacteria > Bacteroidota > Bacteroidia > Bacteroidales > UBA1402 > UBA8389. Next base: position 10,789 of record CAYTIY010000071.1, read on the forward strand.
CTTGCACCGTAAGGGTTACAATCAGTTTACCTTGCTCAACGGCTGTAAAATCGGGCAACAGTGATAGGTGAGCCAGCACGTTGGCTGTTGCCCCGACAACAAACGGATCGGCTTCAGCAAACAGTTCAAGATTGTCGCCGTAGGCAGTATAATTTTCTTTTACGGCTTCGTTTTCGTCATGATTATCGGTTTCACGAACGGATGGACTGCATGATGCCATAAAAATGGCAACAAGCATACCCAAGAGTATCTTGTAATTCATATAAAAAGTAGTTAATGTATGAGGATTGGCAATTAACAAGGGCTCAACTTAGCTGAGCACTGTCGGAATCATGTAAGAAATCAAACAAGAGGGGGAGCACGTAACCCAAGCGTTGAGGCTACGAAAGAGGTATGAAAGGAGGAAAAGTCAGGGTTATTCGTTGGAGCTACCTGTTGTGGTGGTAACTCAACACGTACAGATGCAGTCAGCAGGTATAGATTGTGTTGGTGGCTATCCGAACAATCATCGCAACTTCTCAGCTGTTTTCCTTGCGATGAAGGTACCACAATGGCCAGCCTGAATTCGCAGGGTGTTGCATGAGAATGTCCTTCGTGATGCTCATCCTTGTCCTGTTCATGAACACCCTCTTTGTGGGAACAAGCACGTTCTTCTTGCTGAATATCTTGTACACAAACAATAACCTGGTGATGATGGTGGGGAATAACAGCATGTGCCAGCACACTCAACGTGGCTATCAGCACAAAAGTAAACGCTGTCAGTTTTTTACCCATACGGCAAAAATACTGACTTTTTATTGAAGTACGTAATTTAAAACACGATAATCAATTCACTATCTTTGATGCATAGAACCCTGCAGTACGATGAAAATCCTGAACGAAACCGACCAAGCCTACCAGTGTGACATAAAAGCCCCCTGCTTTCAACAACTCACCGGCGAGGAAGCCAGGCAACTACAGCAAAACAGGACACAAGTCTTGTTTCGGAAGGGAGACACCCTGACCAAGCAAGGCACCTACCCCTCCTATATCCTTTTTTTGATAGAAGGCGTGGTCAGGCAATACCTGGAAGGCGATGACAACAAAACCTTCAATCTCAGCATCCAACTACCCGGTGAATTCGTCGGTTTATCCACGGTGTTTTCCTCGGAAACAGTCCCCTATTCTACGTCTTGTCTCACCGACTGCCAAGCTGTATTGGTCACCAAGGAAAATTTGGACCGGATACTTAAAAACAATGCTGATTTCACGTACAAACTGGCCGAGCGCCACACCAAGCAACAATCCGAGCTGTATATTGCCTTACAAAACCAGTTGTTCAAACAGATGAACGGACGGTTGGCAGCCGCTTTGCTGTACCTGAACAACTTAAAAACACGCCAACCAGCCCTGTTTACCCTGCTTTCCCGAAAAGACCTGGCCGACTTTGCCGGGTTGTCTACCGAAAGCACAGTCAAACTATTGAAAACCTTTGAGAAAGACGGATTGATTGAATTGCAGGACAAAGACATCCACATCCGAAACGTAGATTTGCTGGAAGGAATTTACCGCCGCGGCTAAAATGTGGGCAACAGCGTCTTGCTACCTCTCCTTTTTTGCCCTATATTTGCTTACACGACACAACGCTTAATACCCAATTTATATGTCATTGATGCACAACTGGTTCGAATGCAAGGTCCAGTACGAAAAAATGTCTCCCGAAGACGGTCTTCAAAAGAAAACCACAGAAACCTACCTGGTAGATGCCCTCAGTTTCACCGAAGCCGAAGCCCGGATCATCCAGGAAACAAGGCCCTTTACCAGCGGCGAACTCACCGTTGCCAATATCAAACGTACGCGATTCTATGAAGTATTCGACGCCCCCACCGGCGATCGTTGGTACCGAGCCAAGGTACTGTTCATTGTGTTGGACCAAGAAAAAGGAACCGAGAAAAAGGTGCCTTCTACCATGCTTATCCAGGCTTCAGACATTGAAGAAGCCATCAGCCGCCTGAACGAAGGCATGAAAGGTACCATGAGCGACTACGAAGTTGCCATGATAACCGACACCCCCATTTTGGACGTATTCCCCTACGCTGTAGTGGAAGATGATGCTCCTG
>CAYTIY010000072.1:0-12592 GCA_964438045.1 uncultured Bacteroidales bacterium
TGCATGATAACCTACCCATCCACCCACGGTATTTTTGAGAAAGAAATACGTCGCATGTGCGACATTATCCACGAAAACGGCGGTTTGGTGTATATGGACGGGGCAAACATGAACGCGCAGGTGGGCATCACCTCCCCCGCTTTTATCGGTGCCGACATCTGTCACCTGAACTTGCACAAGACTTTTGCCATGCCACACGGCGGTGGAGGTCCCGGTGTCGGTCCTATTTGCTGTGTTCAGTCCTTGGTTCCCTATCTTCCCGGGCATCCTTTCACGGGCAATGCCAGCAACACGGTGGCCTCAGCCCCATTCGGCTACGCCATGCTAATCCCCATCAGTTACGGATACATTCGAATGCTGGGAACCGACGGGTTGAAAGCCTGCACCGAAACAGCCATACTCAATGCCAACTACCTGGCTTCCAAGCTGGATCCATATTTCCCGGTGTTGTACAGAGGCGAGTCGGGTCGTGTCGGCCACGAGGTCATCCTCGATTGCAGGGGATTCAAACACACAGGTATCACCGAAACTGACCTATCCAAACGATTGATGGATTATGGTTTTCACGCACCGACTCTTTCTTTCCCTGTCCATGGCACCTTGATGGTTGAACCCACGGAAAGCGAAAGCCTGGATGAGTTGGACCGCTTTATCGAAGCCATGATTGGCATTTATGAGGAAATCAAGGAAGTGGAAAACGGACTGCAGGACAAAACGGACAACGTGTTGATCCAGTCACCTCACGCCGAATACGAGTTGATGGGCGATGAATGGGCTCACGCCTACCCCCGCAGCAAAGCTGCATATCCGCTGCCTTGGGTCGCTCGGAACAAATTCCAGGTACCGGTGGCGAGGGTAGACAACGCTTGGGGTGACCGCAACCTCATCTGCAGGGACAATACCTGTTGTCAGTAACAGCCGTACCCATATTGGCAGAAACCGCTCACGCTTTTCCTGCCAGAAAGTCCGTCAGAAAAAAACGGCAGGGTTTTTGTTTTTACTTTTCTGTTAAAATGAACCGTTTATTATGAAGCATTCGAAAAACGATCCAACGCATCAAACCACATCGGAGCAACCTCAGGTGACCGAACAACCGACCGCAACGTCAGAATCAACCAACGAACCAAGCGTGAACGAGGAGCAACCGGTTGTTCCCGACGAGCTGGAAACAACCAAGAAGGCCCTCGAGGAAATCCAAGCCAAATACGAGCAACTCAACGACACATACTTGCGAACAGTAGCCGAATTCGACAATTACCGAAAACGGACCATCCGTGAAAAGGCCGATTTGATCAAATCCGGCGGAGAATCGGTGTTGATCAGCGTCCTAAACGTGGTCGATGACATGGAACGCGGTATCAAGGCGGCAGCCGAAGCAACCGACATCAATGCCGTAAGAGAAGGCATGGAGTTGATTAACAATAAGTTCCATTTGTTCCTAAAGCAACAGGGCATCACTCTGATTGAAGCTCAGGGAGCCTCTTTCGACACCGATCACCACGAAGCCATCGCCACCATTCCGGCTCCGGAGGAATCGCTCAAGGGAAAAGTACTGGATTGTGTGCAAAAAGGGTATTGCCTTCATGATAAGGTGATCCGTTTTTCCAAAGTGGTTGTGGGTGAATAAATTACGTGTACATGTCGACAAAAAGAGATTACTACGAGACACTAGGGGTTGCCAAAGGCGCTTCGGATGAGGAAATCAAGAAAGCCTACCGCAAGAAGGCCATCCAGTATCACCCCGATAAGAACCCGGGCAACAAGGAAGCTGAAGAAAAGTTCAAAGAGGCGGCAGAGGCCTATGAAGTGCTCAGCAATGCGGAAAAACGGCAACGCTATGACCAATTCGGCCACGCCGGCGTGGGCGGAGCAGCCGGAGGAGGTTTTGGAGGCGGCGGCTTCACTATGGAAGATATTTTCTCCCAGTTCGGCGACATCTTCGGCGGCCACTTCGGTGGTGGCTTTGGTGGTTTTGGCGGATTCGGGGGCGGTTCCAGGGGTGGTCAGCATGTCAATAGGGGCAGCAACCTGCGCGTCCGTGTAAAACTAAACCTGACCGAAGTAGCCAAGGGCGCAGAGAAAAAAATCAAGGTACGCAAAAGTGTGGCCTGTACCCATTGCAATGGCACCGGCGCCGAAGGGGGCTCCTCCTACTCCACCTGCAACACTTGTCGTGGAACAGGTGCGGTGACACGCGTCACCAACACCATCTTGGGACGGATGCAAACGCAAAGCGTCTGTCCCGACTGTCAGGGTGAAGGCAAGATCATCACTAAAAAATGTTCACATTGCAACGGCGAAGGCATCACCCAACAGGAAGAGGTCATTACCATCAACATCCCGGCCGGCGTACAGGAAGGCATGCAGCTTTCCATGTCGGGCAAGGGTAACGCAGCCCGCAGGGGTGGCGTAAACGGTGATTTGCTCATCGTCGTGGAGGAAGAACCGCATCCCGAATTGATCCGCGATGAAAACGACCTGGTGTTCAACCTACTTCTCAGTTTTCCGACAGCGTCATTAGGGGGTACAGTGGAAATCCCAACCATCGACGGACGTGTGAAGGTAAAAATAGAACCCGGTACGCAACCCGGCAAGGTGCTGCGTCTACGCGGAAAAGGGCTTCCCTCAGTAAATCACTACGGAACAGGCGACTTGCTGGTAAACATCAGCGTGTACGTTCCGGAAACCCTGTCACGCGACGAACGCAAGACCATTGAGAAACTGGAGGAATCCGAGAATTTTAAGGCCAGCCCTTCCATCAGCAAACGCATCTTCGAGCGGTTTAGAAACCTGTTTGAATAAAGCACACGGATCTAAAAATCAACGCATTGCGCCACAAATAGATTTAACTGTGGCGCAATGCGTTTTCTTTTGCAGTCATTCCGCCTTCAACCACCGATCCAACCAGTTGAAGAAGCGGCGTTGCCACAACAGGCTGTTTTGTGGCTGCATGATCCAATGATTCTCATCCGGATACACCAGCAATTCGGCCGGAATGCCGCGGATCTTTGCTGCATTGAAGGCCTGCATGCCCTGTGAGGCCAGGATGCGGTAGTCTTTTTCCCCGTGAATGCACAAAATAGGCGTATCCCACCTGTCCACGAATTTGTGGGGTGAACCGGCGAACGAGCGTTGTGCGATGGGGTTGTTCATTTCCCAGAATGGGCCACCCATGTCAAAGTTTTCAAACCATAGTTCTTCGGTTTCCAGGTACTGCGCTTCGGCATTGAATATTCCACTGTGGGCGATGAACGCCTTGAAGCGTTTCTCATGATGTCCAGCCAGCCAATAGACGGAATAACCGCCGTACGAGGCTCCCACACAACCCAACCGATTTTCGTCCACATACGGCTCAGCCGACAGCGCATCGATGGCCGAGAGGTAATCCCTCATGTTTTGCCCGTTGTAGTCACCGCTGATTTGTTCTTTCCAGGCTTGCCCCAAACCCGATGCGCCGCGACGGTTGGGAGCCACTACAATGTACCCCTGTGATGCCATAAGACGAAGATTCCAGCGGTACGACCAGAACTGGCCGATGTTTCCCTGAGGCCCTCCTGAGCAATACAGGATGGCCGGATAGGTCTTGGTCGAATCGAAATCGGGGGGATACACCACCCAGGTGAGCATCTGTTTTCCATCTGTTGTCGGCACAAACCGACGTTCCACGGTGATGGGTTTGAGCTATTTGTAGATATCTCCGTTTTCATCGGTCAGGGCCGTCATGGTTCCGGTAGCCGGTTTGATGCGGTACAGCTCGTTGGGGCGTTCCATGGAATGACGGTAACAAACCAGGTGTTCACCGGCCACAGCCAACGATTCGATGTCAAACAGTCCATTGGTAATTCGCTTGAAAGCCCCAGTCTTGAAATCGGCTGAATAGAGTTGAATTACCGCATCTTCACTGCTCAGGAAATACAGGATGCTGCCATCGGATGACCAGCACAGATTGCTCACATCCCCATCCAACGCTTTCGATAGAAAACGATTCGTACCAGTTTGCAAATCGTGAATAAATAAGCGATTTAGGTCGGATTCATAGCCGTCGCGTTCCATGCTTTCAAAGGCAATGTAACGGCCATCGGGCGAAAAGACGGGATTCTGGTCGTAACCCATCATGCCTTCCGTAAGGTTGGTGGTTTTGCCCGTTGCTACGGTGTATAGGTAAATGTCCGAATTGGTTGAAATGGCATATTCCATGCCCGATTTCTTTCGGCAGGTGTAGGCAATGTACTTTCCGTCGGGCGACCAGGCCAGTTGTTCGATGCCGCCCCAGGGTTTCATGGGCGATTCGTAGGGTAGCCCTTCCAACAGGTCTTTGCAGTTGGTCAGCTTCCCGCTGCGGGAGATATCGGCCACAAAGGGATGCGGAACGGATTCTACCCATTCGTCCCAGTGTTTGTACATCAAGTCGTCAATCACGCGACCGCTAGACAGCGGCAAATCAGGATACAGGTCTTTGACTCGTTTCCCGTATTGTACCTGGGAGATGAACAACAAGTGCCTGCCATCGGGCGAAAAGGAATATGTGTCAATTCCGCCTACGTAATTGGTAAGCTGTCTTCTGCGCTTCCCGTTCTTGTTCATGCGCCATAGTTGGCTGCTGCCCGATTCACTCGACAGAAAGTAAATGAGTTTCCCGTCTCGCGACCAGCTTTCCTCGTTTTCACTGAAGGGAGTGCGGGTCAATCGCTCAGGAGCACCTCCGGCCACAGGTACCGCATACAGATCCCTGTTCCCTTTGTTGAGCTCCATATCGTAATAGGTGACGCCATACAACAGCATGGTTCCGTCGGGCGATACCTTCAGGCCGCTGAGCCGTCCCAACTTCCATAGAATTTCAGGGGTCATACACCCGTCTTCAGTGGTCACTGTTTGTTTTTCAATCACCTTTTCCTTGGGTGCCTTGTTCCCGTCTCCGCAGGATATCAAAGTCCCGGCCATCATCACCATATATATTGCACATTTGTTCATCCTGACAAAGATAATAGAAATACAAAACAAGCAATTGCTCTCGTTCGGTATAACCTGGCGCAAAAAAAAAGCCACCCGAAGGTGGCTTTAGTACGTGTGTACCTAATTGGGGATCAACCCAGGTAACTTTTCAATAATTTGCTGCGTGAATTCTGACGCAAACGACGAATGGCCTTTTCTTTGATTTGCCGTACGCGTTCGCGAGTCAGACCAAACTTGTCACCGATTTCTTCGAGGGTCATTTCCTGACCGCCTAAGCCAAAAAACATCTTGATGATTTCGCTTTCCCGTTCTGTCAATGTGGACAAGGCGCGATCGATCTCGCGCGACAGGGATTCGTTCATCAACATGCGGTCGGCTACCGGAGCGTCGTCATTGATCAGCACATCCAACAATGAATTGTCTTCACCTTCCACAAAAGGGGCGTCCACCGAAATGTGACGACCGGATACTTTCAAGGTGTCGGCAATCTTGTCGACAGGGATATCCAACTCTTCAGCTAATTCCTCGGGAGAGGGTTTGCGTTCGTGCTCTTGCTCGAATTTCGAGAACGCTTTTGTGATCTTGTTCAACGAACCAACCTGGTTCAGCGGAAGACGCACGATACGTGATTGCTCGGCCAAGGCCTGAAGAATGGATTGACGGATCCACCATACGGCGTAGGAGATAAACTTGAAACCACGGGTCTCGTCGAATTTTTCTGCGGCCTTGATCAGACCGAGGTTCCCCTCGTTGATCAAGTCGGGCAGGCTCAAGCCTTGGTTTTGGTATTGCTTGGCTACGGAGACCACAAAGCGCAGGTTGGCGCGGGTCAGTTTTTCCAATGCAGCACGGTCACCCTGTCGGATGCGCTGAGCCAGTTCAACCTCTTCATCCACCTTGATCAGTTCCTCACGGCCAATTTCTTGCAGATACTTGTCCAATGACGCACTCTCGCGGTTGGTGATCGATTTGGTAATTTTTAGCTGTCTCATGCTTGGATAAAAATAAGCGCAAAGGTACTATTTTTTTTGCTAGTCAGACGAACAATTCACGCATTTAATTTACACTCACATTTTTACTGATTCAGATCGACAGCATAATAGGCTGCCTTACCATTCGGATACATTCCGACGAGGAACAAACCGCGGTCTTCCACGTTGGCACTGGATTGGGCGGATTTCAGTATCGCTTCAAGATCGGAGACTTTCCTGACAGGTTGTTCGTTCACCTTTAAAATGACATATCCTTTCTTTATACCTGCATCCTGCAGCTTCCCAGCAGTCACACCGGCCACCTGTAATCCGTACGATACGTTCATTTCTCGTTTCTGGTCATCGGTTAGCTCCTTGAATGCGGCTCCCAGTACTTCAATTCCATCGTTTTTCACTATATCCGTACCACCCTGTCGGTTGCGCAACTTGATTGAAACGGTTTGTTTCTTTTCGTCGCGCATAAAGGTGACCTTCACCACGTCGCCCGGACGGTAACGGCTGACTTGCTCCTGCAATTCGGATGACTTGGTAACAGCCACACCGTTTACTTCGACAATCACGTCACCTTGTTTGATGCCGGCTTCCAACGCTCCGCTGTTGTTCTCCACCGACTCTATGTAAACGCCTCTTCGGGTAGAAATGTTCTTATCCTTTGCTAATTCAGCATCAATATCTTTGATGGATACACCCAGATACGGACGTTGGAACGAACCGAACTGCTTGATGTCGCCTACGACCCTGGCCACGATGTTTACCGGAATGGCAAAAGAATAACCCGTATATGAGCCTGTTTGTGAGATGATGGCGGTGTTGATACCCACCAACTCGCCGCGCAGGTTGACCAAAGCGCCTCCACTGTTGCCCGGATTTACCGCCGCATCGGTCTGTATGAACGATTCGATGCTCAAATTCGATTTCTGGGTTCTCGCGTTTCCACCCCTGTTGAACGGATCGTTGTCGTTGTTGTTGCCGATAATGCCAAGGTTTCGTCCTTTGGCACTCACGATACCGGCTGTAACGGTAGAGGTCAGGTTCATGGGATTACCCACAGCCAACACCCATTCACCCACCTTCAGGTCGTCGGAATTGCCAAAAGCTATGGTCGGGAGGTTTTTGGCATCCACCTTGATCAGTGCTATGTCAGTATTGGGATCTGACCCAATCACTTTGGCCGTATAGGTAGCCTTATCGTTGGTTGTGACCGATATTTCATCGGCCCCGTCAATGACATGGTTGTTGGTGATGATGTACCCGTCGGGGGTGATGATGACACCTGAACCCACTCCTACTTCTGGTTGCCGACGCTGCTGTGGAGCCTGACCTCCATAGCCGAAGAAATAGTCAAAGATGTCCATGGGTTGATTGACGGTACGCATGGATTTGGACGTGATATTGACAACCGCATTGATGCTTTGTTCGGCGGCAATGGTGAAATCGGTCTCTATACCCGATGGTGCTTTGACATTAACTACGCGTACGGGTTGTCCCAACGCGCTTTGATCCAACCAGGCATTTCGGTTACCGGATTGTGCAACAGTGAACGAAACGGCAGCACTCACTGTCGCCACCGCCAGAAATCCAAACAGGACTTTACCATGATTTTTCATACGTTGATCGTTTTAGAACTATACTTGATTTGACTCTGTTTTTGCATAAAAATATTATCAAAAAATTTACCAAAATGCCTTTCAGATACTGTTTTCAAGTGATTTAACACTCAGATTTTAACACTTAACGCCTATTAACATGTTTACCTTGTCGATTTGGCTTGCCACGGCTCCCTCCTACCTGTCAAAACGTCCTGACGGACACACCAACCTGACAAATTAGACAAATCCTCTATCGGATACGGGATGTGTCACATTAATTCTGTATTTTTGTCGGTAACAGTGAGCCGGTCTGCCGCTTTCGATTTGAAAGAGGAAAGTCCGGGCAACGCAGAGCACCATGCTTCCTAACGGGAAGTTATCCGCGAGGGTAAAGACCATGTAACAGAAAACGACCGCCTGCGCAAGCGGGTAAGGGTGAAAAGGCGGGGTAAGAGCCCACCGCTCCGATGGCGACACCGGGGGTCCGTACATCTCATGGGTTGCAAGACCATGTACACCGGCGTATGTAGGGCTGCTCGCCCGATGCCGGGGGGTAGGTTGCTTGAGCCACCGGGTGACCGGTGGCCTAGATAAATGGCAGACGCTCCCGCAAGGGGGAACAGAACCCGGCTTACAGGCTCACTGTTTATTTTTTATTGCGTTTGACCGATGCTCCTTCAAAAACGAAAGGAGGTTTTACAACCAATCGTCCCGACCATGAAAAAACCCGGCAAGATCAGCACGATATTCCAAACCGTTTTTCATTTCCTGACCAAAGAGTTGTGGAGATCGCCCGTTCATGAAAGCAAGGGGCTGAAAAACAAGCTGCTGAATTTACTGAGAACGTTGTACCTGGCGGTGAGGGGCTTCATTTCCGATCGGTTGAGTGTGCGGGCCTCGGCCCTTACCTACACCACACTGCTCGCGGTGGTGCCCGTTGTAGCCATCATCATCGGCATCGGAAGGGGCTTCGGTTTTCAATCGATGATTGAAAATGAACTCACCAAAATCCTGCCCGGGCAGACACAACTGCTCGAGATGCTGTTCAAATTTGTAGAGAAATACCTGGAGGTGGCTCAAAGTGGCTTGGTGATTGGAATCGGCATTGTTTTTCTCATCGCTTCGGTCTGGACTATCCTGCAGTCCATCGAGGTGGCCATCAACGATATTTTTCAGGCGAAGGCCACACGCGGAGTGGCCAGGCAGCTGAGCGATTACCTGTCGACCATGCTGCTCCTGCCTACCTTGCTCATCCTGTCAAGCGGTTTTTCGGTGTATTTGAACACGGCCATTGCCCAGACAAAGGTGCTTGAGTTGCTTAGTCCCGTGGTCAATGTGTTGGTGACGCTGATTCCCTACTTTATTTCCTGGTTGGGGTTCACCCTGCTTTACCTCATCTTGCCGAATACGAAAGTCAAGTTAGGAAATGCCGTGCTGGCCGGATTCATTGCCGGTTTTGCCTTTCAGGCGTTCCAGTATATGTACATCAGCGGTCAGATTTGGGTGAGCCGGTACAATGCTATTTACGGTACCTTCGCGGCCATCCCGCTTTTCCTGCTGTGGTTGCAGATTTCCTGGACCATCGTGCTGTTTGGGGCTGAAATCGCCTTTGCTGCGCAAAACGTACAAAACTTTTACTTTGAAAAAGAGGTGAAGAACGTGAGCCATCGTTACCGGTATTTCATCACCATCCTGATTATGAACTTACTGTGCAGGCGTTTATCGGAGGGCAAGGGGGCCATGACACCCATTGAAATATCCAGCGAATACCACATACCCATCCGTCTGACCAACCAGGTATTGAACGACCTGTATGAGATGCGCCTTATCACCAAAACCGACAGTTACACGGATAAGCAAGCCTCAGCCTATATTCCGTCCGTCGACATCGGCAAACTTACCGTGGGAGGCCTGTTTGAACAGTTGTTCGAACACGGTAGCGAAGACTTCAAGCTAGACGTAAAATCGCTCCACAAAAACCAATGGGGTGCACTTCTCCGCGTGGAAAAATCACTCTCTTCCCAAGTGGACGACGTGCTGGTGAAAGATTTGTAAACCGTCGTTCCGACGTCACCTGCTAACAGGGTACGCCGGAAACGATGTGCTGGTTTTATTTGCCGTTGCTTTATTCTTTTTCCGGCGATAGTGTTTTATAAACAAATCCAGCCAGTGCTGCGCCAACAATCGGAGCCACCCAAAACAACCACAATTGGCTTAAAGCCCAGTCTCCTGCAAACAAGGCCTGACTTGTACTTCTTGCAGGATTGACAGATGTATTCGTAACCGGAATACTGATCAGATGGATGAGTGTCAGCCCCAAACCAACTGTCAAACCGGCCATTCCTTTAGGGGCTTTTGAATGGGTTGCACCCAGGATGATTAGCAGAAACATGAATGTCATTACAATTTCCGTTGTCAATGCAGCCAGCAATCCGTATCCTCCCGGTGAATGTTCACCGTAACCATTCGCAGCGAATCCTCCTAGTTCAAATCCTGATTTCCCGCTTGCAATCAAGTATAAAATTCCAGCACCAGCAATGCCTCCCAAAACCTGTGATACGATGTAAGGCAGCAATTCCTTTTTGTCAAAACGGCCACCAATCCACAGTCCGATTGACACGGCCGGGTTTAAATGACAACCCGAAATATGCCCAATGGCATAGGCCATTGTGACAACTGTCAAACCAAAGGCAATTGCAACGCCCGCAAAACCGATGCCTAATTCAGGATAGGCAGCTGCTAGAACGGCACTACCGCATCCACCCAACACCAACCAAAGGGTTCCGATAAATTCTGCCACTAATTTCTTCATGTTGTTTTTTATTTACAGTTAAACAGCTCTATTTTTGGACAACCAAGTAGTTTGATACACTCCAGAATTTTACCGGATCGGTGATTTGTATCGTGATTGTATTGTCTGCACCGGTTACCAGCTGATAACTGGTTTTGGGGTGCGAGGAAAGAATTTTCACACTTTTGCTTTGTGTGGCAATCGACGTCGTACTTCTTAAGTCGGCTACGGTAAACGCACTGTTATCAAATTCATTGATCATTACTTTCTTTGTACTGAAGAGTCCGGCATCTGTAATGATTTTTGCTGCTTTTAGTTGTTTTGATGTAGCAATGCAATACCAGACCCTGTTTTGTTCCAACTCTTGTTCAGACAATTTGGCTACCTGCTCAGTCATGGTGGCTTTTTGTTGCTCCATCATGCCTTGCTGATTGGACACCGTGGCTGTCAACTCTCCAATTTGAATGTTTTTCCGGGCAAGTTCTGCCTGAATAGATTCAATCTGAACAACTTGCTCATCCATTTTGTTTTGCAGACGGTTGATTGTTTCCGTCAACAACTTGTTTTCCTTACTTCCTTTAGATACGAGTTTCCGAAGCTCCTCAATTTTTGCCTTGTTTTGCTCCATGTTCTCTTTGATCGCTTGCATTTGAGTAAAGATCTTTTCTCTTTGATTAGGGTTCTTGCTTTCTGCACCTTTAATGGTCAACAGCATTTGTTTCTCCCCTTTATTGATCTCGGAAAAACCGGCTTCAATATCGTTCAAAAGGGCCACCGTCTTATTGAAACTTGAATCCAGCGCCTGCTTTTCAACCGCCAGGGAATCACGCTGCGCCACCACAGTTTTGTACTTTCCTGAATGTTCGACACACGAAACCATTAAGAGAGAGAGTGATGCCAACACTGCACACTGTTTGATTGCATTCATTTTTGTTGATTTTTAGTGATAATTATGGTTCTGATTCATGTCTGGAAAAACGTCCCCGGTTGATCTGTAAATAAACGTGTCAGAAAGGAAAAAAAACCACAGTAAGAAACAATCTTACTGTGGTAATTGATCATTTGCAACTGATTTTACGACTTATTTGCCGATTTCAAACTCCACACGACGGTTTTGTTGACGTCCTTCCGCTGTATTGTTCGATGCTATGGGCTTCAACTCTCCATTTCCTGAAGCATTGATTTTAGTAACAGACACACCCTTATTTATCAAGTAGTTCCTGACCACATTGGCTCTGCTTTCAGACAAATTCTGGTTGTATTCGATTGAACCGGTACTATCCGTATTACCGTAAATGATCAAATGTGACCATGTGGCATTCTTCAACAATTCAGCCATCTTGTCAAGGGTGGAAAATGATGCATTCGTTAATTGGTCGGAATTTGATTCAAATTCAATGGATTCAAAGGATGTCACGATGGTTGGAGCCTGAGTGGTTACCTTTCTGTTGGAAAGTTCGTTTAATTGGTCCTTCAGGTTCTTTATTTGGCGATCCACATCCGAATTGGTTTTTTCAACCGATTCTACCCGACTGGTCAACGCATCACAACAGGCTGCGGATTGGTTGATAACCACAGGAGCGGGTTTGGGATTATAGTCCACCATGCTGATGTTGCGGGCGTGTGGTTTCTTTGAGGCACCGAATTTGAAACGCAAACCGACGGTTGCTGCCAATGCCTCGCAATTACCCTTTGCAATGGCTGTTCCTGCCATATTGGGACGATCGTAATACCTGTATTGTCCCTCCAATCCCAATGCCCAGTGTTTGCTAATGGTGTATTCTGCATTGATGGCCGTTGTTGCGATCAATGTTTTACCAGCGATTTCCGGGTTGTTGTTGAGGGAAAAGTTATAAAAACCCACACCCATACCAGATTCACTGTAAACATTCACTTTTTTCCAGAAACCATCCCGATAAGGAGACAACAGGTTGGAAAGATTGACAGAAAGATAGGGTACGACATCGAAAGTATTCGCTTCCAATGATGTTGTATTGTTTATGTCACCCCCATATGGATTGTTCAGCAACTCTACACCAAGCCCCACCAATGGATTGATTGAGTAATCAATTGTACCGCCCAAAATAAGGTGCATACGTCCCAGTCGGGTATCAGGTGCCGGTGCAGACCTGAAATTATTGGCTCCACCTTTCAATCCAATTGACCAATGTGAAACCGGGGCAGTCGTACTGGTGTTTGCCTCTTGCGCTGAGACAATAAAGGTTGAACATACCGATAAAGTGGCAATGAATAATAGTTTTTTCATA
>CAYTIY010000073.1:0-12175 GCA_964438045.1 uncultured Bacteroidales bacterium
GATACCCGTAGGAACGCATCTCCACCAGACATGTCATGTCCACAACCAGGTTGTTGTAGCCGAAGCTCGTACCGCGCTCGCAAAGCAACAACTTGCGGTTGCCGGCTTCCTCCATTTTTGTGATGACGTTTCGCATGTCCCAGGGAGCCATGAACTGACCTTTCTTGACATTCACCACCTTGCCGGTCTGAGCGGCTGCCAGGAGCAAATCGGTCTGTCTGGACAAAAAGGCGGGAATTTGAAGGATGTCAGCCACTTCAGCCACAGGCTGGCACTGCCAGGATTCGTGGACGTCCGTGACGATGGATACGTCGAATTGGGTTTTCACCCGTTGAAGTATTTCGAGCCCCTTTTCCATGCCGATGCCTCTCGAAGCGTGGATAGAGGAACGATTGGCTTTGTCGAACGACGATTTGAAGACAAGGGGAATGGCCAGTTCGGCGCAGACTGCTTTCAAACGTTCTGCCGTTTTCATCACCATCTCCTCGCTTTCGATGGCACAAGGGCCTGCAATCAGGACAAAACGGTCTTTGCCGCCAATGGTCAGGTTGTTTGAAATCTGTACGCGACACACCTCGTTCATGAGCTTGCTATTGGTTCCGGATACTCGGCAAAGATATCTTTTCCTAATGGAAAAAACCCTACCTTTGTCAAAAAATCACCCAATAGACCTATGATTGACCCACTTAGACGATTGCTTGCAGAACGAATCCTTGTGTTGGACGGGGCTACAGGAACCATGATCCAAACGCTGGGGCTCACCGAGGAGGATTTTAGGGGAGAACGATTTGCCCAGGCTGTCTGTAACCTTAAAGGACACAACGACTTGCTGTGCCTGACCAAGCCTGCAGTCATCACCGAAATACACGAAGCGTACCTGAAAGCCGGTGCGGATATCATAGAAACCAATTCATTTAATGCGAATGCCATCTCGTTGTCTGATTATGATATGGCTTCGCTGGCGTATGAAATCAATCATCAAGCTGCCGTACTCGCAAAAGAAGCCGCTCATCGTTTCACGAAGGCCAATCCCGACAAACCCCGTTTTGTAGCAGGATCCATGGGCCCGACCAACAAGACGGCTTCCATGTCGGCCGATGTGGCCGATCCGGGTGCCCGCTCCGTCACCTTCGACGATTTGGTCGCCGCCTACCGTGAGCAGGTGAGGGGTTTACGCGACGGAGGTGTCGACCTGTTGTTGGTGGAAACCATTTTTGACACCCTAAATGCGAAAGCAGCCTTATATGCCATTCAAGCAGAAGAAGCCTCCTCTGGTGTACACCTGCCCGTCATGGTTTCCGTGACTGTGGCCGATACCAGCGGCCGCACGTTGTCCGGTCAAACCCTACAGGCTTTTCTGGCTTCCGTATCCCATGTCAACCTGTTCAGTATCGGGTTGAATTGCGGGTTTGGTGCCACACAGATGAAAGCCTATCTGAAAGAAATTGCCGCTGTATCTCCATTCCCGGTCAGCGTACATCCCAACGCGGGTTTGCCCAACCAATTCGGGGAGTACGACGAAACTGCCGAAACCATGGCGGAAACCGTGAGAACCTATCTGGAAGAAGGGCTGGTCAACATCGTGGGAGGCTGTTGCGGCACACGCCCGCCACACATTGAGGCCATAGCGGCCATGGTGCCTAGCTACAAACCCCGTCAACAGCCTGTCTCCGAACACACAACGATACTGAGCGGACTTGAACCCTTGGTTATCGACCCCTCACGCAATTTTGTCAACATCGGTGAACGGACCAACGTGTCAGGATCCCGTCGTTTTGCTCGCCTCATGAAGGAAGAACGCTTCGATGAGGCCTTGTCTGTTGCCCGGGAACAAGTAGAAAACGGTGCACAGGTCATTGATGTATGTATGGACGACGCCATGTTGGATGCCAAATCCTGTATGGTAAACTACCTCAACCTGTTGGTGGCTGAACCTGACATTGCCAAAGTGCCTATCATGATCGACTCGTCCAAATGGGAAGTTCTCGAAGCAGGATTGAAGTGTGTTCAGGGAAAGTCCATCGTCAACTCCATTAGCCTCAAGGAAGGGGAGGATGCCTTTTTGACCAAAGCTAAACTTGTCCACCAATATGGAGCGGCGGTTGTGGTCATGTTGTTCGACGAACAGGGACAGGCCGACACCTACGAACGGAAGATTCAGGTGGCCAATCGTTCCTACGAACTGCTTGTTGCCCATGGTTTTCCACCCGAAGACATCATTTTTGACCCCAATGTGCTGGCCATCGCCACTGGCATGAGCGAGCACAACGCATACGGCGTGAATTTCATCGAAGCCTGCCGGTGGATCAAGCAACACCTACCCCACGCAAAAATTAGCGGAGGCATCAGCAACCTTTCGTTCTCCTTCAGAGGGAACGATGTGGTGCGTGAGGCGCTGCATGCTGTTTTCCTGTACCATGCCATCAAGGCTGGCCTCGATATGGGCATTGTCAATGCAGGCCAATTGCTGCCGTATAACGAAATTGAGCCTACTCTACTCAAATTATCGGAAGAAGTGGTGCTCAACCAACGAATCGAAGCCACCGAGGAATTGCTACAACTGGCCGAAACCTTGAAAAACCAACAATCGGGACAACGGGAACAAGCCGCCTCACAAACCGATGAATGGCGCAACGGAACCGTGGAAGAACGGCTTTCCCACGCCTTGGTCAGGGGTGTGGCCGAATACCTGAAAGAAGACCTGCAGGAATGCCTGACTGTGTATCCAAATGCCATTGACATCATTGAGCAACCATTGATGCAGGGTATGAATAAGGTAGGCGATTTGTTTGGCGCTGGTAAGATGTTTTTACCTCAAGTAGTGAAGAGCGCCCGTGTTATGAAAGAGGCAGTAGCCATTCTGGAACCCACCATTCAGGCACAGAAAGCCAGGCAAACGGTTAAACCCGTCAAGATCCTGTTGGCCACGGTTAAGGGTGATGTGCACGACATTGGCAAAAATATTGTCAGCGTAGTGCTGTCTTGCAACGGGTTTGAAATCATCGACTTGGGTGTTATGGTACCCTGCGAGAAAATCATAGCCGAGGCCAGAGCAAACAACGTGGATGCCATCGGTCTGAGTGGACTGATAACCCCTTCACTCGACGAAATGAAGCGGGTTGTACAGACTGTGAAACAGGAAGGACTTGATGTGCCCGTTTTGCTGGGAGGAGCCACTACGAGCGAGTTACACACGGCGTTGCGCTTGTCACCCGAATACCCCGGTGGTGTCTTTTACGTAAAGGATGCGTCACGCGCCGCACCTGTTCTTAAGCAGGTGACCGACCGGACAACACGCGCCGGTTTTATTGAAGAGACCCAATTTCGCTATACCGAATTGAAGGAGGCGTACGAGAAAACGCGCCGGAAATCCGATTACCTGTCACTCAAGGACGCCAGAAAGAATGCCCTCCCCATCGACTGGAATCGTGAGTCGATTGATGCGCCCGCGCAACCGGGTATCCATCACTGGACCGACTTTCCCATAGAGCAGATTATCCCGTATATTGATTGGACCTTCTTTTTCTACACCTGGGATATCCGCGGTTCGTATCCGGCCTTGCTGGATCATCCCGAAAAAGGCCAGGTTGCCCGCAAACTGCTGGAAGATGCTCAGGCAGTGCTCGATGAGTTGGTAAGTAACGGCAAGTTGAGGGCCAGGGCCGTGATTGGCCTGTTTCCGGCTCAATCTGAAGGCGACGACATCTTCGTGGAAAAGGACGGTAAACGTATTCCGTTCTATCAACTCAGGGATCAGCGGAAACGGGCAGAAGGAGAGTACAACAGCTGCCTGTCCGATTACATCGCACCCGTTGAGTCGGGTGTGAAGGACTACATCGGCGGATTTGCTGCTTCCATCGGTCAGGAACCGGCCAACCTGTCGGCTCAGGCACGGGAAGCCGGCGACGATTACACCGCCCTGTTAATTGAAACCTTGTGTGACCGCTTGGTGGAAGCCTTTGCCGAGCTGCTGTTCAAGGACGTGAGAACCACGTACTGGGGGTATGTACCCGATGAGGCCACCACGCCCGAAGACCTGATTGCTTCCCGTTACAGGGGCATCCGCCCGGCCATTGGCTATCCGTCCTGTCCGGACCACAGCGAGAAAAAGCGCTTGTTTGAGTTGTTGGAAGTGGAGGAACGCATCGGCACCACGCTGACTGAAAGTTTCATGATGCAGCCCGCCTCCTCGGTAAGTGGTTTCATGATGGCCAGCCCGCACGCCAAGTTCTACAACATCATCCACCTGACCAAAGACCAGGCAGACGATTACTTCAAGCGCAAGGGGCGGGTGTTCGAACCGCTCAGGCAGTTAATCATCTAGCATTCGTGCCGAAAGCGGCTGAACTCCTATCGGTATGTGCAGTCCTATTTTACCGTTGTATTCTTAGGCGCAATGAGCTGCTGCTCGTAGTCCTTTACGTCCTTTCGTAGTTCAGGAGCCAGGATATACAGTCCGATGATGTTGGGCACCGACATGGCCAGCACCAGCATGTCCGAAAAGTCGATGATACTGCTCAAACTGGTGGTGGTTCCCACGATGATCATCAGCAGGAAGATCACCTGATAGATCTTTTCTGCGGCCACACGCTTGCCGGTCAGGCGTTTGAAAAAGCTGCCAAATACGTAGTCGAATCCCTTTACTCCATAGTACGACCATCCGATCAAGGTGGAATAGACAAACAACAACATGCATAGGAGCAACACATAAGGGGCCCAGGGTGCAAAGGTGGAAAAAGCGGCCGAGGTAAGTTGCGCTCCTTCCAAATGGTTGGGGTTCGTATAAACTCCCGAGAAAATCAGGGTGAGCGCCGTCATGGTACAAATGACCACGGTGTCCAGAAACGGTTCCCACAAGGCCACGTACCCTTCGGTCAGCGGATTTTTTGTTTTAACCGTGGAATGGGCTATGGCTGACGATCCAATTCCGGCTTCGTTGGAGAAAACCGCCCTTCGGAAGCCCATAATCAACACCCCGACAATACCTCCTTTGGCCGCATCGGGAGAAAAGGCCCCTTCCCAAATAACCCTAAAAGCATCTCCAATATGGGTTATGTTGGACAAGATGATCAGCAGGCACATGGTCACGTAGATACCGGCCATGAGGGGAAACAACCGCCCGCAGACTTTGGCAATGCTTTTAATGCCTCCCAGAATGACCAGGCCGGTCAAAACGGCTAAGACCACACCAACCCAGAATCCGTGGGGCTCCAACGAAGGAAACATGATGGAAAGCTGGGCATGCACCTGGTTCGATTGGAACATGTTGCCAATACCAAACGCCGACAGGGCGATGATCAGGGCGTACACCCAGGCAAGCACCGATCCGGTTTTTGGCAGCCCCCTGCCTTTCAGGCCGTGTTTCAGGTAGTACATGGGCCCGCCCGAAACGATGCCGTAGTCATCAATTCTTCTGTATTTCACGCCTAGGGTACATTCGGCAAACTTGGATGACATGCCCAGAAAGCCGGCCACAATCATCCAAAGCGTGGCTCCAGGCCCTCCCATCGAGACGGCCACGGCTACCCCTGCTATATTCCCTAAACCAACAGTAGATGATAGAGCGGTGGCTACCGCTTGAAAATGAGAGGTGTCGCCTTTTCCGGCTTGTCGTTTATCCTTTCCCAGTGCCAGGTCAAGCCCGTGTTTCATGCCTCGGATGTTGATAAAGCGCAGGTAGAGGGTGAAAAACAATCCCCCCGCGATCAGCCAGACAACGATGAAAGGAACAGGCGCACCCAGGTTAAGGCCCAGGGCGGCAAACGGATCCCAAAACAAGACGGAACCCAGCTTTTCTACCAGGGGTTCAAAGAGTTGATTGATGGTCATAAACATAAATGTGTACGGATTAAATTCTCCCGGTTCGTTGAATCAAGGAGCGGATGGATGCAGTCAAATAGGTGCAGGCTTTCAGTTGTCCAATGGTGAGGTGCATGCGGTATCGCCAATAATGACGGGGGTTGGAAGGTATGTTGATGCGCTCGGATTCAGGGTGCTGACGACGCAGGACGGCATCGATTGCCAACCAATCCTGCCAGGGTATGATAACCCACATGGCCGGAGAAGCCAAGTGCTGAAGGATGATATCGATGGCAATTTCCGGAGTACATTCTGTTGGAGTAACGCCCGGTTTCCACAGCACTTGTTGGTAGTACTGAGTGGTGGTTTCCTTGTCTTCCAGCCACCAAGCCCTTAGTGGATTCAGATCGTGTGTTGAGGTTGAACAAACCGACAAATAAGGAATGGAATTCAGATTCTCAAAACGAACACCCTGTTGCTTGGGCATGCGCTGGATCTCCAGGCTAAGTAGTTGCAGGTTCCTCATCACATCCGGCACACAAGAGGGAATCATCCCCAGATCTTCTCCGCACGCCAGCATGTGTGTTGACTGAACCAACGGTGTCAACTTTTCCAGCGCGGCGTTTTTCCAAAAGTCGTTTTGACGACGGAAAAAAAAGTCGTCGTGAAGTTGGCGAAAGCTGTCTTGCCGGTCTTTCGACAGGTGGTTGAACCGACGTGTGTTGAACCCGTTTATTCTGGGATGAAGCAGCGTTGGATTGGTGGCATCGTGCAAAAACAACACCTCTTCGCACAGCGATAACAATCCTTCCTTGATCTCCGTTTGCTGTGGGTTTTTGTTCAACCAGTCGTGTATCTTTTGTTGTGTGTTGCAAAACGTTTTCAACGTAAAGCAACCCTTGTGCGATTGTTTGAGGAAAGTCGCTGTCACGTAGTCGGCGTTCGCCCCGAACATCTCCGAAATGGTTTCGGGAGTGAACAGGGGCATCGTCATTTCATCAGAAAAATCGATGCCATATTCAATCAATTCAATGACAGTATACGGCAAGGCAGGGTTGAATTGTCCCAATAATCCGCGCGTGGCGTGTTCGGGAATTTCCCAAAT
Source organism: uncultured Bacteroidales bacterium (assembly GCA_964438045.1). Lineage (GTDB taxonomy): Bacteria > Bacteroidota > Bacteroidia > Bacteroidales > UBA1402 > UBA8389. The sequence continues at coordinate 6,905 of CAYTIY010000073.1, forward strand.
GCGAAAGAATCCCAGGATGTGGTCTATCCTGTAAGCGTCAAAATACACCGACATGTGCGCAAGGCGCTTCCGCCACCACCGGTATCCCTCACGTTTCATTGATTCCCAGTTGTAGGATGGAAAACCCCAGTTTTGTCCTGTTGTGGAAAATTCATCGGGTGGAGCTCCCACTTGTACGGAGGTATTGAACAAATGTGCTTCGCTCCAGGCATCGACACTCTGACGGTTGACTCCGATAGGGATGTCTCCCTTGATTATAACCCGTTTACGATGAGCCTCGTCGCGTACCCCTTTCAACTGGAGGTGCAACCAATATTGAATGACAAGATGATAGGCAATTTCGTCGTGCCACGGTTTTTGGGAATCACACAAGTTGGTGACCAATGAAGGAGAGTATGTTGCGTAAGTGCCCCATTGGCTGAAATCAGCTGATTTTTTGGTATCCCTCAAGTAGCAGAAAGCGGCATACGGCTCCAACCAATCGCGGTTATCTGCGACAAATGACCGATACGCATCGCTGGCCATACACGCTTGACCTTCCTGCTTGAACAGTGCTTTCAGAAAATCCTTCTTTAGTTCCCAAGAGGCCTGATAATCTACTTCAGGTAGTTGATTCAAGGGAATTCTCCTGGCTTCTAATGATGCTGCAAGAGCCTCATCGCGCAGGGGAGGAAGCATGGACGGACACACGTAAATGGGGTGAAGCGCATAAACGGAAATGGCATTGTAGGGGTAGGAATCCGTCCAAGTACCTGAATGTGTGGTATCGTTAATTGGAAGCAATTGGATTAATTGTTGACCTGTATCCGAAACCCAGGCTATCAGTTCAAGGAGGTCTCCAAAATCGCCACATCCCCATGATGTCTCTGAACGAAGGGAGAAGACCGGAATGGAAACACCTGCACCTTTCCAGGGAGCCTCTTGACAACGGAAAGTCAAGCCTGCTTCCACGTGCAGGTTATTGGGGTTAAAGGGATTTGTCGTTAACTCACGGGGTTCTCCCCATTCCCATGCGGCAACCGAAGGGTTTTCTTTGTTAATCAACAAAAACTTGTAATGAAAAGAAGGTGGAAGGGTTCCTGCATCGATTCGCACATGCCATTCAGGGAATGTACCCGGTGTCATGGTTATCGCGTGTAGCGGATTCCAGTTTCCTAACACATTTGAGTCACCGGATATGGCGACCACCTGATTTTCTCGCACCAACGGCACGGCAACTCTGATGATCACACTTCCTGGCTTGTATTTCGGCTCCAAGGGCGTGTCAGTAACCGACAACAAGCTGTCGGAAAAGGCTGAAGCATGTAGAATGGGCGTGTCGGGTTCCGGTTGCCAGAAGTCGTTTACAGTACACGACTCCAGCTTCTCCGAAAGAGATAACCGGTGTGGTTTGCCACATTCTTCACGTACAATATGGTCACCCTCACATACATAGTACTTATAGACCAACGTCTTAACAGGCTGGTGCTCCACGGTGAGCGACCAGTTGCCATCCCCGTGGTGATGCATGACGGGTGCTTCCGTAACCATTGATTTTCCCGTTTCCGGAGAATTGCCGCAGAGCACCAGAACCTGTCCTGGTGTTGTGACGTAGTGGATGTGAAAATATACGGTCATAAACAGATTGTTAAGATAAAATGGGCTTAGCCTTCCCATGGACCGGGATTCCTTCCACATGTATGGCCTTGAACGGCACGGCCGGACAAACGTACTCGCAACCGCCGCAACCTACACATATGGACGGATTTACAGACGGTATGGTCAGGGAGTCCTTGTAGGGCACCATCCGGATTGCTTGAGTGGGGCAGCTTTCCGAACAGGCGCCACAATACGTTTCATCCGTATAAACCACGCAGTTGTTCCTGATGAACACAGCCTGACCAACTTGCAGCGTATGCTTTTCTTCAACAGACAACGAAACCAACGCTTCGTTGGGGCAGACTCCCGCGCAAACAGTGCAGTTGTAATCGCAGTATCCGTGTGAGAAATCCATCATTGGCTGCATGAAACCTTCTACTCCGTAATCGAGTAAAGAAGGCTTGAGTACATCGTACGGGCATTTGACCACACAGAGATGGCAGGCTGTACAACGTTGTTGCAGCCGTTTGGCGCTTTGGGATCCAGGCGGACTGATGGGAATCTTTCTTTTGTAAGGCGTGCGCCCTTCGGCTATGCCCAATTTTTGGGCAAACAGGGATACCGGCAGGGCAGCTGTCGCCGTTGTGGTCACAGCCAAAGCACCCATAAAACGACGCCTGGATGCGTTCACCGTTGCTTCAGCTACAGGCTTTTTTCGACGCAGTCCGTACGTGATGCCGTGTTGCTTGCACGATCCAATGCAATCGAAGCAAGCCACGCAACGAGTATTGTCAATGTGCTTGTTCTTGTTGTCTATACAAGAAGTCTTGCAGGCTCGTTCACAGCGACCGCAGTTGGTACACGATTCCTGATCGATGCGTATCTTAAACAAGGAGAGTTTGGATAGGTAACCCAGAACGGTTCCTACCGGACAAAACGTGTTGCACCAGGTGCGTCCGTAAAGAGATGCCAGTACACCAATAATCAGCAACGTCACCAGTGCGATGATAAAGGACGACAGGCTGTAGATGAAAACCGGGGTGTTGTAAAGCGCGTCGTTTCCAATTTGGTTGAATAAACCGGCCAACAGGTTATTGCCGGCCAGATAGACGGGCTTGAGCAAGTGGGTGGCGATGCGTCCGAATGCACTGTAAGGGTCCAACAGGCTCAGCACAACGGTCGCTCCACTAAAATAAGCCAAAATGACCAATGCCAACACACTTAGTCGCAGTATTCGTTTTTCTTTGGAAAACGAGGTTTTCATTTTGGGCTTGAATCGCTTGCGGATCCAGGTGATCAAATCCATCGTAATGCCAAGAGGGCAGAGCATGGAGCAATAGACACGACCAAAAAGCAACGTCAGTATCATCAACAACCCCACAATTCCAATCATACCCGCCAACAGGGCCGGTACAAACTGGAACTTGGCCAATATGAACAAGTGTCCGGGCACCAATCCCGAAAAATCCATAAAGTACACTGTCAACAGTACAAATGTGGTAATTGCCAGAGTGATGCGTAACAGTCTCAACTTCATGTTGGTTACAAATTGATGCGTTTGACGTTTAACGTATCCATGTTCGTAGGTATAGAAAAACAAAGATGCTTAAACCTAAAGTCATAATCAAGAAAAGAGGGTTTAAAAACGTGAGAACAAGCCCTTTCATTGCTAAAGGTCCATGATTTCGGGGTGTGCCTTTATATAGTCTTTGGCCTCTTTATAGCCTATTTTATAAATGTTTTCATACGCATCAAACCGGAATTCGTGGTATTTATTGACGACATTGGGTTCTATCACGTGGTCACACAAGGCACGACCCTCCAGGGAATTGACATGTTCAATGCCACGAAGGCTGCATCGAATGGCATCCAACGGACGCTTCATATCTCCGGGTGGTAAGAAAGGGAGTACATCCACACCGATGATAGCCCTGCATAGAGGCTTGAGGGGTTGAGCGGGCATATTGTTCAATATACCCCCGTCCAGGTAATAGACACCGTCTTTCTCGTAAGCCTCAAAAATGCCAGGTATGCTGGCTGATGCGGAAACCCAGGAACAGAGGTTTCGTCCTTTCTGTTTTATTTCCCATTGCATGGTGTTCATGTTGGTCACGCAAACCATTAGCTTCTTGGGCAGTTTGTCAAAGCTGTTGTGGGGAATGACCTCCTTGATCAGGGCTCTGACAGTGCTGTGGGTGGAAAACCCGGATCGCCAAAAAGAGGCCTTGATCCTCATCAGTTTGGAAACCAGGTACAGCTTATCCTCCTTGATGATGTGCAGCATTTCCAGGGGTGTCATCCCTGCCGCATACATGGTTCCCACGATGGCCCCCATGCTGGTGCCCGAAACCACATCGGGTTGAATGTTATAATCCAAGAAAGCCTGTAAAACGCCGATGTGTGCAAAACCAACGGCCCCACCACCGCTGAGGCATAAACCAAGTGGCTTTTCGAGAGCGGTGCACGGTTTTACTTGACCTGATTCCATATTTTTTCCTGCATTGTCTTTGGTAACAAATATAGGCCAATCCCGATAAAAATTTCAGTTGATACGGCTTTTTTCCGGTACTATGCAAACAAAGTTTGACGTACCTTTGTTCTTAATTCGATTTTTTCATGGAAGAGTACTTTCCGCTTGTAGACGAGGCAGGCGCCATCATTGGGAAGGCGACCCGCAGGGAATGCCATTCCGGCACGTTTTTGTTGCATCCGGTGGTACATTTGCACGTGTTCGACAGCAGAGGACGTCTGTTTTTACAAAAAAGGGCGTTGAACAAAGATATTCAACCCGGGAAATGGGATACGTCGGTTGGCGGGCACGTTGATCTGGGGGAGACCATTCAGCAAGCGCTCCTGCGAGAGGCCGCTGAAGAGTTGGGCATAAAGGGGTTTGAGCCGGTTTTCCTGTTTCAATACACTCATCGGTCAGACGTGGAACAGGAGCTGGTGTATACTCATTTTACGGTGTTTGACGGAGTCCTGAATCCCGATCCATCGGAAATCGACGAAGGTCGCTTCTGGACCAGGGAAGAAATTTTTCAGCACCTGGGCACCGGTGTTTTCACCCCGAATTTTGAAGCGGAAGTGAAACAGGTATTCAACGCAACAGCATCAAAAACAATTATCTGACCCAAAACATATGGAAATACCCAAACGTATCGGCTTTGACAGTGAAAAGTATTTGAATGAACAAACAGCGTTTATTCTTGAACGCGTCAACCGATTTAACGACAAACTGTACCTGGAATTTGGCGGCAAGATTCTGTACGATTACCACGCGGCCAGGGTGTTGCCGGGTTTCGACCCCAACGTGAAGATGCGCCTGCTTCAGGTGTTGAAAGACAAGATAGACGTCATCTTGTGTATTCACGCCGGAGCCATTGAACGCAAGAAAATCCGCGCCGATTTCGGCATTTCCTACGACAACGATGCCATGAAGACCATAGACGACTTCAGGGAATGGGGCATCGACATCACGGCCATCGTGATTACCCGTTACGAAAACCAACCCGCCGCCAAGGCCTTCAAAAGTCGATTGGAACAACGGGGTATCAAAGTATACACGCATTACCCCATCAAGGGTTATCCCCTGGATGTGGACCTGATTGTGAGCGATAATGGGTATGGAGCCAACGAAGCCATCCAGACCACCAAGCCCATTGTTGTGGTTACCGGCCCGGGCCCCGGCAGCGG
>CAYTIY010000074.1:0-11952 GCA_964438045.1 uncultured Bacteroidales bacterium
TTTGCTGGTGGAGCTTTTTCATTTAACGGAAAAAGACACATGCGCAGGCGTTGTCTCCCATCCGTGTATACGGGTGGGGGATTTTGTCATTAACAGAAAACGGGCACAATGGATAAAAACGTAGAAAAAAACCCGAATGATAATGATTGAATGATATAATTAGTGCTACATTTGTATCAACTGGAGAGGAAGCCCACTGTTTTTCCATCCGAGACAGTTTAAACCATAAAAAACACAAATCATGAAGAAACTACTTACGGTTGCCTGTTTGTCAGCCAGCTTATGTATGGTTTTCTTTTCCTGTAAGGAAGAGTCAACAAATGAATTGAACGTGGACTATTCCGATTATACCGTAGAACAAAACAAAGAAAACATCCAGAACGAAGGACTGGAGGTTATTCAAAAAATGGAAGCCATGCAAGGCATGGAGTTTGCATCCTCCGCTCAAGACTTGATGGAGTTGATGGAAGCGGGTATGACTGAAGATGAATATTACCAAATTAGCAAACTGCTTTCACCGTTGGCCAAAGCAGACAACAACATCATGGCTGTTGCTTCATTACGCGCTTCCAATACATCCATGGACTCGTTGAGCAACCTGTTTAAACGCTTCAGCGGCGTTTATACCTACAACAAGGCAGACAGCAGCTTCGATCATCAACCGTCTACTACAGAAATAACCGTCAAGTTCCCCATTGGCAACAGCACCACCAACAACGGAACACTGACTATCAACAATTTCACGTATCAATACGCCAAAAATGCTGATTTTGTAGGTACCGAGATGCCCAAAAGCCTAAACATAACAATGAAAAAAGGCAGCACAACCCTGATTTCGTTTACCATGAGTGCATCCTACAACGATAAAGACCTCCCAAAATCTGAAAAAACCGTCCTGACATTCAAAGAAGGATATTCATTCACTCAAACCGGAACCTACGAATCAAAGGCAGCCTCCTGGGATTTCAACTTCGCTTACAACAACGAGGCCTTCTTTACCGGCGGTTTTGACCTGGGCGGAACGTTTCAATACGACTCATTGAAAGTTGTCGATTCGGACGACGATTTGGTGAATTTGTTAAATACCGTCAATGCCACCATACAAATTGGCAACTTAAAAGCCATCGGACAGATTGCATATGCCCAGATGAAGAAAGACATGATTACCTTTAGGGAAAAAGAAAACACCATCGTAGATTCCACGAGCTATGCAGCATACGTGGATGAAATGTGTGAGTTATTCAACAAAAACCTGAAGGCCACCATCTTGTATGCCGATTCCAAGAAAGCCATTGCAAAACTGGTATTCTACAAGGACTTACAGATGGGTGAAATGACCAAGTGGCCAGTAATGAATTTCAAAATGATGTTCAGTGACGAATCGGCTATGGACGGCAGTTTCTTCAAAACCGGTTTTGATCAGCTTCAAACAGCCTGGTATGAATTTGAAGCCGACATGAAATCCAGCTACGACTTCGATAAAGATGACTATACGAACCAACCATTCTGAGAGTGATCGTATAACCATACACAACAAGACAACCGGAAAGGAGTCCGACAACCGTTCGGGCTCCTTTTAGGTTTGTACCGGACCGACACATGAACCGATTGGTATTTTTTCTGCTCCTTACTCAGGGCACATTTCTGTCAGCAAGCGCTGAATTGACAGTACAGACCGACACCTTGCAGAAAAACCTGCATGAGGTCCGGGTGACCGATGAACAACGCAAACCACTCGATGCTACCTTTCCCGGAAACGAGCGAATCTACGGAAAAGATTTCTCAAAAACACCGGCACTGCTTGGGGAAGTCGATATTATGCGGACTGTTCGACAACTACCAGGTATACAATCGGTTAGCGAAGGAAATAGCGGCGTGTATGTGCGCGGAGGAAGTGCCGGTCAGAACCTGTTTCTGCTCGACGACATGGAATTGCTCAATCCCACCCACCTTATGGGCGTTTTCTCCGTATTCAATCCCATAACCACAAGCCATGTGTCCGTATACAAAGGACAGGCCCCCGTTGACCTGCAAGGGCGACTCGCATCGACAATAGCCGTGGTAAGCAAGAATCCGACACCGGAAAATGAAGGTTTTGAGGTGAATGTAGGAACCATGACGACCTCACTGTCCTGGATCGGAAGCCTTGACGATGGACGCCTGGATATCACCACCGGCCTACGAAGAAGTTACCTGGAAGCCATTGGAGCAATCGTATCACCCTTTCTCAACGACGAACAGAATTACTTCAAAAACAACAACTACCGATTTTACGACTTTAACGGAAAAGCCACGTATCATGTGAATCAGCAGACCGATCTCACTTTGTCCTGGTATACGGGTAAAGACAATTTCACGTTCACCAACCGAGATATGGGTTATTTAGCATCAACCCGATGGGGAAACGATGCACTGACCCTTCGGTTGTCCACCAGAAAACCAACGGGAACCGCCTTTGAATCGGCGTTGGCGTATCATTCAACCCATTCGGGGTTTAACGGCGACATCATTTCCTACGATATCTACGCCAACAGCTATTTCAAGGAACTGCAATGGAAAAACCGCTGGGAATTCCTGTGGAAAGAACACCGCATACAGGTGGGAGCAACCCTTTCGGGGCAACACACCATGCCGTTGGATATGGTACTCAACTACGATTCGGACTCACTGGTTCAATACCAACAATACAAGAATGCAGTGGGGGTTCTCTATGCCGGTGATTACTTCAGCGCCCTATCCGGTAGGCTGAACGGATATGCCGGTTTGCGGTTCACCGCCAACCTTCCTTTGAACAATCCCAGGCACCTATTATACAACCTTTCACCTGTTGTGTCTCTTTCGTACCGGATGACCCCCGAACAATCCTTCAAGCTGTCGGCCTCCATCAATGACCAACACGTTCATTTGGCCGCACTGGGCTCAATACCCCTGCCAAACGACATCTGGACTCCGGTAACAACCGAGCTGCCACCCGAAACGTCCAGCCAACTCACATTGGGGTACATGAGGATGTTGGGACATGGCAGTCTTTCGGTGGAAATATACGGAAAAAGGCTATATAATCAATTGATATTCAATATAATAACAGATAATGAAAACGTGTGTGATTTTGAAGACCGCTTTTTTCACGGAAAAGGATTGGCCTACGGAATCGATGTGTCGCTCGATACCCGACGGGGGCCCTTCACCGGAACGTTGAGCTATTCGTATTCCCGTTCTCTGCGATCGTACCCCGACATTTTGTCGGGTAACTGGTTTAACGACAAATACGACAGACCCCACGATGTAAACCTGACAGTTTCGTATACCTTCAACAAAACCTGGGATGTCGCCGCAAACTGGGTGTATGCCTCAGGCAGCAATATGAACCTCCCTGCAGGAAGATGGTGGCTGATGGGACAGATTATGAACGATTACCAAACGTTCAACGGGTTCAGACTGCCCGCTTACCATCGATTGGATGTGTCCGCCAACTGGCACCTGAAAAGCCGCCGACTCAAATCATCCGTTGTCAATTTCTCCGTAATCAACCTGTATAACAGGGCCAATCCCTACTTTGCCTATTTCAAAGTGTATCAGGATGAAAACCGATACAACCTGAACATTCAAACGTATCAGGTATCCCTATTTCCCATTTTGCCATCCGTCAGCTGGCGTTTTAGTTTTTAAAGCCCTATGAAATATTGGTTGCTTACAACAGTGTTTTTCTGTCTGATAGCCTGCAACATGCAGGTGGAACTCGATCAGGAACCGTATGAGGCCAAGGTGGTCGTGGATGGATACATCGAGTCGGGTGGGTTCGCAACCGTATACCTTACCTGGAGTTCACCATTTCTTACTTCGTACGATTCAGCTTCAATCCGCCGCTCCTTTATCACTACCGCATCAGTTTTCCTGACAAATTCCAAGGGAGTGACAGAACCGTTGACACTCTTCCGCAGCGACAACTTTTTTCCTCCTTTCGTATACAGAAGTACTGAAATTAGGGGAGAAACCGGAGAAACATACCATTTGACCGTCAAGTACAGGGGAAAGAACATCACGGCCACCACCACCATTCCGGCATCACCGGGACTGGGTGCAATAGCCATGGAACCAGCAAGCGATACCACAGGCAGCCTCTCCCTGAACGTTCAGCCGTGGTCCCGCGACGAAACCTGGTTGTTCGTCCAAGTTAAGAGTGCTCATGAAAGGGAGTCGTTTCACCCCATACTGACTCCAGTGGTCAGAATCAAGCCAACGGATGGATTTCATCGCATTCCCATTTACCGGATTGCTGAAAGCAACCTTCATGTACTGGACAAGAAAAGACGGTACTACACCGATTGGCCCCGTTACCAGTATGCACTCGATGATACCATAATGGTCAAATACGGTGCCGTTGATTCTGAATCGTACCAACTGATTAAAAGTATTTTTGCCGACCAGGCCATCCAATCCAATCCTTTTGCCATCAATACCGTCGGCATGAGGACCAATATCAACGGAGGGATAGGACGTTGGACGGGAATAGGCTTGGGACCTACGCTTGTGTACCGAAAATGGTTCTGAAAAAAAATAAAAAAAACTACACAAAAAACACAAATGTGAGAAAAAAACAACTATCTTGACCGCCGATTAGTACAACCAACGAAGGCAAGACAACTTGTTCGTTACGAGCTGCCTATCCCGATAGTTCGATTCTTGCATGAACCATGAAACGCATTTGGCGAGTAAAATTGCCAACGAAACGGGCATTAATGTAGCAAAATGCTACCAATGTGGCAAATGTTCTGCCGGATGTCCATTGGCTACAGATATGGACATGACGTCCAGCGTTGTCCTCCGACTCCTCCAGTACAACAATGAAATCATGGACAGGGACGTGTTGCGTTCGAAAGCCATCTGGCTGTGTCTGTCGTGTGAGATGTGTGTTGAACGCTGCCCCAACCAAATTGACATTCCAAAGGTCATGGACTGCCTCAGGCAGGAGTCTGTTCGTCAAGGCTGTTCGAATCCGGCCACGCGCAACGTCCTGCGCTTCCATCGTTCCTTTCTCGACCTGGTGCGTCAGACCGGACGTTCCTACGAAATGGGTCTCGTATTCGATTACAAATGGAGAAGCAAACGCTGGTTTGACGACCTCGCCCTTGCACCCCGCATGTTTCTGAAAGGCAAGCTACGCCTGCTTCCCGAAATCGTCAAAAAGCGGAAAGAAATCCTGCGGCTGTTCAAACGAACCCTGTTCTTAAGCAAAAACGCATGAGTGAAATAAAACAACGAGTTGGGTTCTATCCCGGTTGTTCCCTGAACGGAACGGCCAGCGAGTATAAGACATCCGTTTTGTCGCTGGCCCACGCGTTCGGCATAACATTGGAAGAAGTACCTGACTGGAACTGTTGCGGAGCCACAGCCGCCCACAACCTAAACAAGAACCTGTCGCTGGCACTGCCGGCCAGGATCCTGGCGAATGCCGCTGAAGCTGGCATGAACGACATCCTGGTGCCCTGTGCCTCGTGTTACAACCGCCTGTCGTTGACCCTGCACGCCCTTCAGGACGCATCGGTGAGGACCGAAGTGGAAGGTATCATAGAAAAACCGCTGAATGCCGGTATCCGGGTGATGAACATGATTCAGTTCGTGCAACAGTACATCCAACCAGGTTTGGAGGAGAAGATACAACGGCCGTTTTTTGCCAAGACAGCCTGTTATTATGGCTGCCTGCTGGTACGCCCCCATGATGTACTGCAATTCGACCGCACCGAAGATCCCCGGTCGATGGATCAAGTCATGCAATCGCTGGGTGGCGGCACCATCGACTGGCCCTACAAGACCGAGTGTTGCGGAGCCGGACTCACCATGAGCCGTACCGACCTGGTGTCCAAATTGTCGGGGAAAATCGTGTCCGATGCGGCAGAACGGGGCGCAAAGGCCATCGTGGTGGCCTGTCCCATGTGTCACGCCAACCTGGACATGCGCGGTCAAGATGAATTGAAGAAAAAAACAAGCCCCATACCCATATTGTACCTGAGCCAAGCCCTGGGTATGGCCATCGGTCTGGATGAACAACAAACAGGCATAGGTCACCATCTGGTTCCGGTCAATCCGGAACAGCTCTGCGCCGTGCAGCCTGTACAAGATAAGGAGGTGTAAAATGGCACGGATAGGCGTATTTGTCTGCCATTGCGGCGAAAACATCGCAGCAACCGTCGATTGTGGCGAAGTGGCCCGACTTGCTTCGACACTTTCCGGCGTAGCCTTTGCCACCGATTACAAGTATATGTGCTCGGACCCGGGTCAAAGCAAGATCAAGGATGCCATCAAGGAACACCGGCTCACAGGAGTGGTCGTGTCGGCCTGCTCCCCCAGGATGCACGAGGGTACCTTCCGAAAAGCCTGTTCAGAAGCCGGTCTCAATCCTTACTTGTGTGAAATGGCCAACATTCGGGAGCAATGCTCCTGGGTACACGAAAAAGACGAGCGGACCACCCGGAAAGCCTTTGAACTGGTACGTACGTTGGTCGAGAAAGTCAAGCACAACCACCCCCTGGAACCCATTCAGGTACCTGTCAACAAGACCGCCGTTGTCATTGGCGGTGGCGTGGCTGGTATCCAGGCATCCCTGGACATAGCCAACGCAGGCCATCACGTGATACTGGTGGAACGTGATCCCTCCATCGGCGGACACATGTCGCAACTTTCCGAGACCTTTCCCACGCTCGACTGCTCCCAGTGCATCCTGACTCCCCGCATGGTGGAAGTGGCCCAGCATCCCAACATTACCCTGTATTCCTACTCGGAAGTGGAACACGTGGAAGGCTTTATCGGTAATTTTCACGTAACCATACGCCGCAAGGCCAGGTACGTCGACGAAAAGGCCTGCACCGGCTGTGCGACGTGCACCACCAAGTGTCCCACCAAAGACATACCCAACGAATTTGAACAGAACCTGACAACACGCAGGGCCATATACGTACCCTTTCCCCAGGCCGTACCCAACAAACCCGTCATCGATCGGGCGCATTGCCGTTTCTTCAATACAGGAAAGTGCAAAGTCTGCCAGGCTGTCTGTCCTGCCGATGCCATCAACTTCGACCAGCAGGACGAACTCGTCGAGTTGGACGCAGGCGCCATCGTGCTGGCCACCGGTTTCGACATCAAAAAAACCGATTTCTTCCCCGAATACGGATACGGCAAATACCCGGATGTGATCACCGGACTCCAGTTTGAACGTCTGGCCTCCGCCTCAGGACCAACCCAGGGAGAAATCAGGCGGCCTTCCGACGGCCAGGTGCCCAAGACCATCGTGTTTGTTGCCTGTTCAGGCTCCCGTGATGCAGCCAAAGGCATTCCCTACTGTTCCAAGATTTGCTGCATGTACACGGCCAAACATACCATGCTGTACAAACACAAGGTACACGACGGTACGCCCTACGTTTTTTATATGGATATCCGCGCCGCCGGCAAAAACTACGACGAATTCACCCGGCGCGCCATTGAGGAAGACGGCGCACGCTACATCCGCGGGCGGGTTTCCACCATATACGAAGAAAGAGGAAAGCTGGTGGTGCACGGAGCCGACACCCTGATGGGAGGGAGGCCGGTGGAAATAAAGGCAGACATGGTCGTATTGGCAACGGCCGCCGTTGCCAATACAGGAGCCGCCACACTGGCACAAACCCTGCACGTCTCGTACGACGCTTACCACTTCTTTGCCGAGGCGCATCCCAAACTGAAACCGGTGGAAACCAACACGGCCGGTATCTTTTTGGCAGGAGCCTGCCAGGCACCCAAGGATATTCCCGAAAGTGTGGCAGCCGCCTCCGGAGCCGCCGCCAAGGTCATCGGCCTGTTTTCGAACGCCGAATTGACCCGCGAACCCCTGGTGGCCAAAATCAACCGTACCCCCGCACCGCCCTTTTCCACTTGCATGGGCTGTTTGATGTGCCTCAGCGTATGTCCCTATCAAGCCATCGGGCAAGAGGAGATCCGCGACCGACAAGGGAAACTCCTCAAGGTCATTGCCCGTGTAAACCCCGGATTGTGTCAGGGTTGCGGCACCTGCGTATCGGTCTGCAAGTCGAAATCCATTGATTTAGAAGGGTACTCGAACGTACAGATGCTGGCCGAAGTGGAAGCCGCCCTTCATGCATAAAACCACGCCTATGGAACGTTTTGAACCCAAAATAGTAGCTTTTGTCTGCAACTGGTGCACGTACGCCGGAGCCGACCTGGCCGGAACCAGCCGCCTGAAATACGCGTCGAACGTGAAGATCATCCGCTTCCCCTGTACGGGACGCATCGATTTTATGCTCGTGCAAAAAGCCCTGGCCAACGGAGCCGACGGCATCATCGTGTCCGGATGTCATCCCAATGACTGCCATTACACCTCAGGGAACTACCACGCCCGCCGGCGATGGCTGGTCTACAAGAGCCTGCTCGATTTCACCGGCATCGATACCCGACGCATCACGTTCACTTGGGTGTCAGCAGCCGAGGGTGCCAAATGGGCCGAAGTGGTCAATACAACAGTCGAGACAATCAGGCAGCTAGGACCCTACACACACATGCAGCAATTGGTCAACCCTTCAATGGACGAAATACGATGAACACCCTGCACGAACTATCCCGCCACCAACTCGAGCAAGGAGCCCAGGTTGTGATCGGCTATACTGAAGGCACGAACGGTTCAACCAAACCATTCTTCGCCCAACGTCCCGAAGAAGTCGACCAGCTCATTTTCGACAACCGTTGCCACCACAACCTGGCTGTTTACCTCACCAAAAAAGAAGTGACCGCCCTGGGAAAACGCGTCCTGATGGCCACTGTGCCCACATTGCGCGGCATCATCCGACTGGCCGTGGAACATCAGTTGAACGACGGCGATGTCACCGTCATCGTACGGACGAATGACACCGAATATGCCCTGCTCTCCACATTGGCGGAGATGGAAGCCTATCTGAACGGCCGTGTGCCACCCCTGTCACCCGAAGACAGGGAACAGCTGGACGCCTTGCTGGCCATGAGTCCAGAAGAACGCTGGGCGTTCTGGAAGGAAGCCTTCGAAACCTGCATCCGCTGTTACGCCTGCCGACAAGCCTGCCCCCTGTGCTACTGCACCACCTGTGCGGCAACCGCCAACCAGCCCCAGTGGATTCCTGTGGCACAGCATACCCTGGGTAATACCGAATGGCACCTCATGCGCGCCATGCACCTGGCCGGACGCTGCGTCACCTGCGGACAATGCGGTAAAGCCTGCCCCATGGGGCTGCCCGTCCACCTGCTCGCCTTTCACCTGGCCGAAACCGTGGAACGCGAATATGGGGCGGTTTCCGGCATGACGCTCGACGAACCGTCTCCCATGAGTGTGTTCAAACCCGAAGATGTCACCACCTTTATACGATAAAACATGTCAGTGATTGTCAAACTTCTGCCGAAAGACGCCTATACCACCTTGGTCAACAAGTTGCTGGAAAGCTACCGGGTGTACGCCCCCGTCAGGAAAAACAACCAGGTGCGATACGATGCGATCCGATCAATCAACGACATGGATACCGATTACGTATTGCCGGTACTTTCAGCCAAATCACTGGTCTTTCCACCCGTCGAACCCCTGTTTTCCTTTGTACGGACCAAAGACTCGGTGGACATCACACCGCCCAACCTTGAGGCCATACCCGAATGCATCTTGCTGGGCGTCCGTCCTTGCGACGCTCGGGGTATCGACGTCCTGCACCGGACCTTTGCGCAGGAACCAACCGACGAAATTGTCGAAGCTAGACTGAACAAGACCATACTGATCGGCTTGTCGTGCGCCAAGGCCGACGAATCGTGTTTCTGCGGCAACAAAGCGGGAGACACCACAGGCAGCGATATCCTGCTCACCCGGCTGTCGGACGGCGATTACCTGGCTGAAATCGTTTCGGAGAAAGGTTACCGCCTGTTCGAACAACACGCTGAATTGTTCAAGGATCCGGCCGAACCACCCGTTAAAGAGCTACACGTGGCCAAGGTGCGGGGTGTCGACGCGCTGGAGGAACTGCCGGAACGTCTCCAGGCCCTCTTCAATACCGATGCCTTCGAACAACAATCCCTAGCCTGCATCGGCTGTGGCACTTGCACCTACGTTTGTCCCGCATGCGGCTGTTTTGATATTCAGGATGAGACACGCGGAAGCGCGGGAAAACGGCTACGGTGCTGGGACAGTTGCGGCTTCAGCTGCTTCACCCAACACACATCCGGCCACAACCCCAGAGAAACCCAGGGGCAACGCTGGAGGCAACGGATGATGCACAAATTCAATTACCTGCCGGCCACTCAACACGTTTTCGGCTGCGTAGGTTGCGGCCGCTGCATTCGCAGTTGCCCGGTCAACCTGGACATCGCCCATCTTTTAATCCACATTACCCATGAGCACCCCCGCCAATAGCTACATACCCTATCCCATGCGGTTGCAAAAAATCACTCGGGAAGCCCCTGGCGTGAAAACCTTTCGCCTGGAATTTATCCACCCCGAAGACGCAGCCCGCTTTACGTTCCGCACGGGCCAGTTTGCCGAGTATTCCGTGTTCGGAGAAGGCGAGTGCACCTTCTGCATCGCCTCGCCACATACCCGAAAGGGATACGTGGAATGCACCTTTCGCCAGGCAGGCCGGGTCACTACAGCTCTTTCCGGCCTGGAAGAAGGCGATGTGGTGGGTTTTCGCGGACCCTATGGAAACACCTTTCCCATAGACGACTGGAAAGGCAAAAACCTGCTGTTTGTGGCCGGCGGCATTGCCCTGCCACCCATGCGCAGTGTCATCTGGAGTTGTCTCGACAACAGAAGCGACTTCAACCGCATCGCCATCGTGTACGGAGCCAAAACCGTGGACGATCTGGTATACAAGGACGAACTTGACGAGTGGGACGAACGCCAGGATGTAGACCTGTTCCTGACCGTAGACCCCGGCGGTGAACAGTCCGACTGGAAAGGGAAGGTCGGTTTTGTCCCCACCGTGTTGGCCGACGTCGCCCCTTCGTCGGAAAACACCATCGCCATTGTCTGCGGCCCACCTGTCATGATTAAGCACACCCTGCCCGTGTTGCAGCAACTCGGTTTTGCCGACGAACACATCTTCACCACCCTGGAAAACAGGATGAAATGCGGGCTGGGAAAATGCGGACGTTGCAACATCGGCAAGACCTACGTCTGCAAGGATGGCCCTGTCTTCACGGCGGCCCAACTGGCCGAACTCCCCAACGAGTTTTAACCCCCCAAAAGAAAAACCATAAAAGGATTTTCATACTGTGTAAAAATTAGTATCTTTGCGGGGTTTTATAAAAGTGGCCTTTATCGTGGGTAAATTCGACCAATACAAAATAGTTCTCAAGACGTTGCCGGGTGGAACCCACACGTATGAGTATCTGTTGGATACCGATTATTTCCGGAAAATAGACAGTCCGGAAGTGGAACGCGGCAAGGTAAACGCCACCGTGACGGTGAAATACAACGAAGGTGAATACGAAATCCGCTTCCAACTGGACGGCGTGATTCAAATTCCCTGCGACCGCTGTCTCGACGACATGGATTGGCCCATCAGCCAAAAAAGTCGCTTGGTCGTAAAGCTGGGTAAAACCTATTCCGAAGAAAGCGACGAAATCATCGTCATTCCCGAGGATGAAGGGGAAATCAACCTGGCCTGGTTTCTGTACGAGTTCATAGCCCTCAGCATTCCCGTAAAGCATGTACACGCTCCTGGGAAATGTAATAAGCTGATGTCGACGAAGTTGAAGAAACACATGGTACGATCGGGAGACGACGAAGGAGAAACCGACAACACCTTTGCCGAAGCCGACGAGGACCTGTCCGAAGAACCTGAGCAAACCGATTCACGATGGGACGATTTGAAGCAATTAATTGATAACAACTAATAAAAAAGATCATGGCACATCCTAAACACAAACACTCCAAAACCAGAACGGCCAAGAGAA
>CAYTIY010000075.1:0-11660 GCA_964438045.1 uncultured Bacteroidales bacterium
CGTCTGTTCCGTGGCTGTGAGCCTGGACGGTACTGTTTTATTTAGCAGGACGGATCGGAACGGCCCTTCACATGCTACCTTGATTGGCCCTTATTTGGACGAGGCATTGAAGGTGGTTGAGGAAATGAGTAGGAAGCTGGACGCGGTAGCTGTCAGCGCCGGCCCGGGTTCGTATACAGGGTTGCGCATTGGCGTTTCTGCCGCAAAGGGCGTTTGTTACGCGTTAAAAGTGCCCCTGATTGCGGTTTCCACGTTGGAACTGATGGCCGACAGTTGTCGTCAATCGGGCCTGTGGACAGCTTTCACTGCCATCCGTCCAGTACTCGATGCCAGGCGTATGGAAGTGTACACGGCGTTGTACGATGTCCAGGGTCGTTGTCTCGAACATCCCCACGCGCTGGTGGTTGATGCGCATTCGTTCGATGATGAACTGGCAACAGGAAGTATCGTGTTTGCGGGCAACGGTGCGTCTAAATTGAAAGTGGTCGTTGACAACGAGCGGGCAGGTTTCGATGAAACATTGGTGCCGCTGGCTTCGTCTATGGTTCATTTGGCCGAAAAGGCTTTCCTGGAAGTCCGCTTTGTCGATGTAGCCTATTTTGAACCGTATTACATCAAGGATTTTGTAGCCACGGTTAAAAAACACCTGATTCCCGAAAAATAAAGAAAAAAATACATGGAGGTAAACGAACTCGATTACAACACACAGCTGAAACGGCTCCAATTGCCGGAATACGGTCGAAACATCCAACGCATGGTCGATCACGCCTTGACCATTGAAGACAAGGAAGAACGGGCACGTTGCGTACAAACGATCATCAGTATCATGGGTAACTTGTTTCCTCACCTGAGGGATGTGCCCGATTTCAAGCACAAACTGTGGGATCATTTGGCCATTATGTCCGACTTTAAGTTGGAAATTGATTATCCGTATGAGGTCATTCAACCCGGAGAGCTTAACTCCAAACCGGATAAGGTACCGTATAGCAGCAAGAAGATCAAGGTGCGTCATTACGGAAAGTTCCTTGAAGATCTTATTGACAAGGCTGTGGCTATGGAAGACGGTCCAGAGCGTACCCGACTCATTGAACTGATGGCCAATCACATGAAAAAAAGCATTCTTTCGTCGACTCGTGAAACAGTGGAAGACCAGAAAATATACGACGATTTGAAGGTGTTGTCCGACGGCAAGATTCAGGTAAACGAAGAAACGGTCCGCCTGGTGGAAATCCGGGAAATGCCATCTCGTAAACCCATGCAACGACAGGGAGGCAACAGAAAGAATCAGAAGAACGGGTAAAACACGTTGATAATGAGCACGTTTGTTGTTGAAGGCGGCCATAGGCTGTCAGGAACGATTGAAGCCCAGGGAGCAAAAAACGAGGCATTGCAGGTGCTATGCGCCGTATTATTGACAAGCGAGGAAGTGGTGCTGGAAAATGTGCCGGACATCCTGGATATTCGCAACTTGATCGACTTGATGGTTGGGTTGGGGGTAAAGGCTGAACGCATCGCACCCAACGACTGGCGATTCCATGCCGACAAGGTTGATCCGGATAAATTGCATTCCGCCGAATACTTGAACAAAAGCGCTGCCCTGAGGGGTTCCGTCATGATGGTGGGTCCTTTGCTGGCTCGCTTCGGGCGGGCTGTTATTTCCAAACCCGGTGGAGACAAGATTGGCCGCAGACGCCTCGATACGCACTTCATTGGCATCCAGAAACTGGGTGCATCATTCGAATTCGACCAGGACAGGTCGTTGTACGAAGTCCATGCCAAACGGCTGAAGGGCTGTTACATGTTGTTGGACGAAGCGTCGGTGACGGGTACGGCCAACATCGTGATGGCTGCTGTACTGGCTGAGGGGAAAACCACCATCTACAACGCAGCCTGTGAACCGTACATCCAGCAGCTGTGCCGGATGCTTAATAACATGGGTGCGTGCATTAGCGGAGTGGGATCAAACCTGTTGCTCATCGAGGGGGTTGAATCCCTGCATGGTTGTTCTCACCGCATTCTTCCCGACATGATCGAGGTGGGCAGTTTCATCGGCATGGCTGCCATGACCGGTTCTGAGTTGACCATTGCCAACGTGGCCTATCCAGAGTTGGGGCTCATACCTCATAGCTTCCAACGCCTGGGCATCCAATTGGAAAACAGGGGAGACGACATCTATGTGCCGGCGCAGGAGGGCTACACCATTGAAACATTTATGGATGGCTCCATCCTCACCATAGCCGATGCACCCTGGCCAGGCCTGACGCCCGACTTGCTCAGCGTGTTGCTGGTGGTAGCCACCAAGGCGACAGGCAGTGTGCTCATTCACCAGAAAATGTTTGAAAGCCGCCTGTTCTTTGTGGACAAACTCATCGACATGGGTGCTCAGATCATATTGTGCGATCCTCACCGGGCCACGGTCATTGGACTAGGCGGTCAGGAGAATACCCTCAGGGGCAGTGTCATGTCGTCGCCCGATATTCGAGCCGGTATAGCCCTGTTGATTGCCGCTATGTCGGCCAAAGGGACCAGCTATATCCACGGCATCGAGCAGATTGACAGGGGATATCAACAAATTGATGAACGGTTGAACAGGCTGGGAGCCAGGATATCCAGACAATAATGACATGATCAGACGTGACGATGTGTTTCTTATCGGGCATTTCTACAAAACTCACGGCGTGAGTGGCGAACTGGCCTTTTCCTTTACTTCCGATGTGTTTGAACAAGGTGAGTCACCCTATTGGGTGATTGACATGGACGGTATTCTCGTGCCGTTTTTTCCCACTTCCTGCCGCATGCGTTCGTCATCGTCGGCACTTGTCTGCCTGGACGGGATTCAAACTGAAGAACAAGCCAGAAAGATGGTAGGCCGTGAGGTGTATTATCCACTGGCTTTCAAGTCTGAATTTGATGAAGACGACGACGACTATCATATGCTTGTTGGATTCGACGTGGTGGATAAGAACGCCGGTCTGTTGGGCCAGGTAGTCGATGTGGACGATTCCACCATCAACGTACTGTTGGTTATATCAGATGGTGAACGGGAGCTGTTGGTGCCGATAGCCGGCGACTTCATCACCGGCATCGATGCGGCAGGACACTATATGGAGGTATCCCTGCCCGACGAACTGATCAACCTGCAGTCATGATCAGCGCCTCTGGACTCAGTATCGGATATCGGAAGGGCAAATCAACCAAGGTGGTACAACCTTGTCTAAGCGTACACGCGAAGAATGGTAGTCTGGTTGCCATATTGGGGCCGAATGGCTGCGGCAAATCAACCCTGATCCGCACCTTGGGTGGTCTGTTGGACCCCTTGGAGGGAACGGTGCAGGTTCAGAATCGGGCGCTGCGTTCCATGTCCCTTCAGGAACGCGCCAAGTGGATGAGCCTGGTCTTGACAGATCCTGTTCAGGTTGTTTATATGAAGGTACGGGACATGGTGGCCATGGGGCGTCATCCCTACACCACATTGACCGGACACCTCACCGATTATGACAGGAAATGTGTCAGCGATGCCCTGGAGGCAGTAGGGATGCTTCCGTTTGCCGATCGCTTCGTTCAGGAATTGTCGGACGGAGAACGCCAACGGGTCATGATAGCCAAGGCATTGGCGCAGGATACCCCCTTGATCCTATTGGACGAACCTACGTCCCACCTGGATCTTCCCCATCGTATAGAAACCATTTTGCTGCTCCGAAAACTCACCAATGAATGGGGAAAGACGGTGTTGCTTTCGACCCACGAGATAGACCTGGCTTTACGGTTGGCCGACAGCATTTGGCTGATGGATCCAGCCGGAGGAATGACGGTTGGCTCACCCGGCGAACTCATGAAAAGCGGTCACATTCAGTCGGTCTTCCACAGTGACAATTTTGGATTTGAAGCGGAAACAGGCAGGGTTATTATTTTTTAAGGATTGGACGTCCTGTCCAAGCCGTTAATTTTTTGTACTTTCGCACGTAATTGAGCCAAAACAGCGAGGCGTGAAACAAAAGAAAGTTCGAATCCTGTACGACAAACTGAAAAAGAAATTTCAACTGTCGGTATTCAATGAAAGCACACTGGAGTCTGTGTTCTCGCTCCGCGTGTCTTTGATGGACGGAATTCTGCTGGCTATTTCCGTGTTTGTGCTGATGCTTTTCGTCTCTTTTCTGTTGATCCGTTACACACCGGTCGGCTCGTTTATGCCTCCCTACATGGATGTCAACGTTCGGAACCGCTTGGTGACAAATGCTTACAAGGTAGACTCCCTGACAGAGGTGATTGGCAAACAGACAGTCTACATCGATGTGGTCAAGGATATCATTGCCGGAGACATGCCGGTGGACAGTTTGTCGAACGAAGGAAGGGAAATACCGCTCGATACACTGGCCTACCGTCACCTGGCCCTTATGAAGGCCACCCGCAAGGAAACCGCGTTCAGACAACAATACGAAGAGAAGGAAACCTATAACCTGTCGACCCTGAACACACAACCGGAAAAAGAAGTCATTTTTTTCTATACTCCCGTCAAAGGTCAGATTGTAGGCACATTCAATCCGCTGGTACATCAGAACGGTGTTGACATCCAGGTGAACGAAAGACAACCCGTGCTCTCCGTTTTGGGCGGTACCGTCATTTACGCAGGGTACGATCCCGACTACAGGTATGTGGTACAGGTTCAACACGCCAACGATTACCTTTCCATTTACAAGTACAACTCAGAACTGCTCAAAAAACCAGGAGATGTGGTGAAGGCGGGTGAGGCGGTAGCCATCGTCGGAAAAACGGCGGGCAGCAGCGAGCAGCCACATGTCTATTTTGAACTGTGGCAAAAAGGAATTCCGCAGAACCCGTCTGAAAGTGTCTTTTTCCAGTAACAAACAACCATGCTCCAAACAGATACTCCCAAGAAACAGTTGGCCATACTCGGTTCGACAGGTTCCATCGGAACCCAAGCCTTGGATGTCATACGCGCGCATCCCGATCGATTCGAGGTGTATGCTTTGACAGCCAATCAACAAGTTGACCTCCTAATTCGTCAAGCTATTGAATTTCAGCCGGATGTGGTTGTTGTGGCCAATGAATTGCATTACAATAAACTAAAGGATGCGTTGGCTCCATGGCCGATCAAGGTGTATGCGGGAGTCGAGGCCATTTGTCAGGTGGTTAGGGCTGAACCCATCGATATGGTGCTGACGGCAATGGTCGGGTATGCAGGGCTCAAACCCACTATGGAGGCCATCAAGGCAGGAAAGGCCATTGCCTTGGCCAATAAGGAAACCATGGTCGTGGCCGGTGAACTCATCAATCAGTTGGCACTGACCAACCGGGTACCCATTTATCCGGTCGATTCCGAACATTCAGCCATTTTTCAGTGTCTGGAAACCTATAATCCGGTTGAAAAAATCATACTGACGGCATCTGGCGGACCTTTCCGCACCTGTACGAAGGAGGCATTGTACACAGTGACCAAACAACAGGCTCTCAAACACCCGAACTGGGACATGGGCGCAAAAATCACCATCGACTCGGCTTCAATGATGAACAAGGGATTTGAGGTGATTGAGGCCAAGTGGTTGTTCAACCTGAAAGTAGATCAAATCCAGGTTTTGGTTCATCCCCAGTCAATTATCCATTCGATGGTGCAGTTTCACGATGGTTCCATCAAGGCTCAATTGGGGCTGCCCGACATGAAATTGCCCATCTTATACGCATTCACCTATCCGGAACGGTTGAAGACTGATTTTCCGCGTCTGGATTTTTCCATATTCTCATCCCTGACGTTCGAACAACCTGACTTGGGACGGTTCCGCAACCTGTCATTGGCCTTTTCGGCCATGGAGGCGGGAGGGACGATGCCTTGTACGCTGAATGCAGCCAATGAGGTAGTTGTGGACGCTTTCCTGCACGACAGGATATCCTTTCCCGGCATGTCGGACGTGATTGAAAAAACCATGGAACGCACCGCATTCTGTCAGAAACCCGATTACGAGGTTTACGTTGAAACCGATCGGGAAGCCCGATCCATCGCCACCTCGTTGCTGAACCGCTGACAACACCGAAACAGAATAAGAACAAAACACCCAAAACACATACACCTTTACAATATGGATATTTTTTTAACCCGTGCATTGCAACTGATTGTCAGTCTTTCTATCCTGGTCTTGATACACGAACTGGGGCATTTTTTATTTTCCCGACTGTTTAAGGTCAGGGTGGAAAAGTTCTACCTGTTTTTCAATCCTTTCTTTTCCCTGATCCGTGTCAAAAAACTGGCCGGCAAATGGCATGTATCCTGGTTTTCCCCAAAATCGCCTGAATCGTTTAAAGAAGCTCCTGAAACAACCGAGTTCGGAGTAGGATGGGTGCCGTTGGGTGGCTACTGTTCCATTTCCGGCATGGTGGATGAGTCGTTGAATACTGAACAGTTGACAAAACCCCAACAACCCTGGGAATTCAGGTCGAAACCGGCCTGGCAACGCTTGCTCATCATGGTGGGTGGGGTGTTGTTTAATTTTCTGCTGGCGTTGGTGGTGTACTCGGCTGTGCTGTACACGTGGGGCGAGGAATACGTTCCCGTGCGTGAGGCTCCAATGGGTATGGAATTTTCATCCGTCGCTCACGAAATCGGTTTTAAGGATGGCGACCGGTTGCTGGCTGCCGACGGCGTTCTGTTCGACCGCTTCGACGAACAAACATTGCGTTCCATCGATGAGGCAAAAGAAGTTACGGTGTTGCGAGATTCCGAGGAAGTCAAGATTGCCATTCCCGACGGTTTCATTGAATCGATCATAGAGGGCAAGCAGGGTTTTGCCGCTTTCCGTTTTCCTGCTGTCATTCGCGATGTGACGGCCGGTTCTCCCGCCACCAAGGTTGGTTTGATGGCCAATGACAGCCTGACAGCCATCAACGGAAAACTGACAACCACGTTCTCGGATTTTGCAGAATCGCTCTATCAACATAAGGACAGCGCGATCACACTCTCTTTCTACCGGAACGGTGTGCTTCAATCCTTGTCGGTGAAGCCCGATGAAAACGGCAAATTGGGTTTTTATCCCAAAATGTACGATGAACTGTTTCCCACCCGCAAGATTACGTATTCCTTGTTGTCTTCAATTCCCGCCGGTATCGGAAAGGGCTTGAAGAAACTCACCGGATACGCCAGCGATATGAAATTCGCCTTCACCAAAGAAGGCGCCAAAAGTCTTGGCGGCTTTGGAGCCATTGGCAGCCTGTTTCCGGCCAGCTGGGATTGGAAAATCTTTTGGGATACGACAGCCTTCCTTTCCATCATTCTGGCTTTCATGAACATTCTGCCCATTCCTGCACTCGATGGTGGACACATCTTATTTCTCCTTTATGAGGTGGTCACCCGTCGGAAACCCAGTGACAAGTTTATGGAATATGCTCAAATGGTAGGCATGTTCCTCTTGTTTGCCCTGTTGATTTATGCCAACGGGAACGACATTTACCGCTGGCTGTTCAAATAAGACCCGCATTTAGCCGCAATGACGTCAACCAGACTGTTGCCGCTTCGCTGAAACCACGACAGGACGCCCTCGAGAACATCGGAGGCGTCTCGTCTTTTTTAGCGCAGACACATACGTTTTTACCGAAAAGTTCGTTTATAAAAAGCCAATGCTGTGCGTTGGTCGATATTAATACAACCGACATGATAGAATACATCAAGGGAAATGTGGAGTCACTGACACCCACTTCGGTCGTGCTGGATAACCAAGGCATGGGCTTCCTGATTCACATCAGCGTAAATACATTCGCAACCATTCAACACATGGATGCGTGTTGTTTGTACGTGTACGAATCCATCCGGGAGGATGCCTATCAATTATATGGTTTTTTTCGAAAGGAGGAAAGGGAACTGTTTCTCCTGTTGATCGGTGTTTCCGGGGTGGGAGCCAATACGGCCAGAATGATTCTTTCCTCACTGACCGTGGATGAACTGAAACTGGCCATCGCCAACGGAGAAGCTGTTGCGTTGCAGTCGGTGAAGGGGATAGGCTTGAAAACGGCTCAACGCATCATTGTCGATCTGAAGGACAAGATTCAACGCACGTCCTCAATCCCCATCACCCAACGACAGGAAATGGCATCCAATCAGCAGACACGCATGGAAGCTCAGGCTGCCCTGCAAATGCTGGGATTTCCACCAGCCGCTTCCCAAAAGGTCGTTGGCAAACTCTTGACGGATGACCCCGGCATGCCTGTCGAACAAGTAATCAAAGCAGCTCTTAAATTGTTGTAACCGGTTTGAAACGTCTCCTGTTTATACTGTCGTCGTTCATGATGCTCCTGGTTGTGAGTTACAGTCAGGATGCAGTGACCGCCATACCCCTTTCTCCGCAGACCGGTAACGGCACGGATACATCGGGTGTGAAACCGGTACGTTACCCCGTTTCGAAAACACAACCCGAAACGATGGAAGATGTGACAGCTACACCTGCCATCGATTTGAAAGATCCCTCCAACGTCAGGACCAGGGTGGAATACGATCCTACCCTTGGACTCTATCAGGTGGTGACGCGTTTGGGCGACAAGGAAATAGGCACTCCCCTCAACCTGACTCAGGAGGAATACCTGGAACTCAGACGCAAGGAGTCTGCCGCCGCTTATTGGAAAAGCAAAAACAAGGTGGACCGTACGAAAAACAACCAAGGTTTTTCACTCACCGACATGCAGTTTGATCTGGGCGTTGCCGAAAAAATATTTGGAGAAGGAGGGGTACGCCTCAAGACACAGGGATCAATCGAGACCAAGATCGGGTTGCACACCAACAAGGTGGACAATCCTTCTCTTTCTGAAAACGCCCGCAACAAGACAACCTTCAAGTTTGACCCTCAAATTCAGATGAGTGTCAATGGAAAAGTGGGCGACAAGATCGATGTGAACATGAATTACGATACCGAGGCCACTTTCAATTACGATACGAAGTCCATTAAATTGAGGTACGACGGGAAAGAAGATGAAATCATCAAGACCCTGGAGGCCGGTAACGTAAGCATGCCCGTGAACAGTTCCCTGATCACCGGAGGCACCTCGCTGTTCGGTGTCAAGTCGGAGCTGAAGTTCGGCAAGTTGTCGGTGGCGGCTGTGGTTTCCCAGCAAAACGCACAGACCAAATCGGTCAATCTGGAAGGTGGAGCACAAACCAGGAAGTATGAATGTCCTATTGATGCCTACGATGAAAACAGACATTTTTTCCTGTCTCATTTTTTCAGGGAACATTACGATGAATGGATGGGTACACTTCCCTTCATTTCCTCGGGGATCAAGGTGACAAAAGTGGAAGTTTGGGTGACCAACAAGACAGGCATGCTTGACAATGCACGAAATATTGTGGCCTTTACCGATATAGCCGAACCACGCATCATCAATAATGCCCACTGGCAAAACGGTGGTGAGTCGGTACCTTCCAATGGTGCCAATACCCTGTACAATGAGATCACTAACGTGTATGCAGACGCCCGTTCCTTCAACCTGGTCAATTCCACACTGCAACCGCTTAGCGACAATTACGGCATTACCATCGGCCAGGACTACGAACGATTGGAGAGTGCCCGTCGGCTCGAATCATCCGACTTCCAGCTCAACCCGGCATTGGGTTTTATTTCACTCAAGCAGGCGTTGAGCAACGATGAAATCCTGGCCGTATCTTTCGAGTACACGTACAGGGGAAAAACCTATCAGGTAGGTGAATTCTCAACCGACGGCATCCAACCCCCGCAAACCCTTTTTGTCAAGTTGCTAAAAGGCACCAGCCAGTCACCCAGAGCCTCAACCTGGGATTTGATGATGAAGAATATCTACACCCTTGGTGACGCGTACAACCTCAAATCGGAAAACTTTACACTGAATGTCGTATACCAAAACGACTCTGTGGGCACCGAGCTAAGCTACATTACCGAAGGAGCCATCAAAAACAACCTGTTGTTGCGGGTGATGGGCATGGACCAGTTGAACAACAAACAACAAGCTTATCCGGACGGCCTTTTTGACTTTATTGAAGGAATCACCGTGCAAAGCACCTACGGGCGCATCGTATTTCCGGTACTCGAACCCTTCGGCAGCCATTTGAGAAAGAAGATAGCCAACAATGCCATTGCAGACAGGTATGTGTTTGAAGAACTGTACGATTCAACACTGACCGTAGCCCAACAGCTTACCGAAAAGATGAAATTCAAGATTGCCGGTCAATTCATGGCAGCATCCAATTCAACCATCGCTCTGGGAGCCTACAACATACCTCAAGGGTCGGTCACCGTGACAGCCGGAGGGCAAGTGCTGACGGAAAATGTGGATTACACCGTGGATTATACATCGGGTATCGTCTCCATCATCAACACCAACCTGATTACATCCGGAACAGCCATCAATGCCACGTGCGAGGATCAAACCACCTACAGCATGATGCGGAAAAGCATGACGGGGCTTACCATGAATTACAAGTTCAACAACGACTTTAGCCTGGGGGGTACGGTGATGCATCTTTCCGAAAAACCGCTCACTACCAAGGTGGACATGGGCTTTGAATCGGTATCGAACACCCTGTTCGGTTTCAATACGGCCTTCAAGACAGAATCGCAGCTGCTGACCAACCTGATTGACAAGTTGCCCCTGATCTCGGTGACCAAACCTTCCTCGTTGAAAGTAAACGCTGAGTACGCCAGACTGGTGGCCGGAACTTCGGGGGAACTCAACAATGTGTCGTATGTGGATGATTTTGAGGCATCAAAGAAGACCTACAACCTGAAGGAAATGACCCAGTGGTACCTGGCTAGTACGCCTTACGATCCGAGTGGAGGCTTGTTCCCGGAAGCTGCCAACAACAACGACCTCTCTTACGGCTACAACCGCGCCCTGTTGGCCTGGTATACCATTGACGGTATCTTCAATTACAGCAGCAGCTCACAGACTCCCAGTCACATCCGTAACGATAAGGAACAACAGTCCAACCACTTTGTCCGCATGGTGAATGAAAAGGAGATCTTTCCCAACAGGGATCTGGCCTACAACCAGGTCGGCGTACTTCCCTGTCTGAACCTGGCATTTTATCCCAAAGAGAGAGGTCCCTACAACTACGACTTGAACGGACTGAAACCCGATGGAACCCTTTCGGCTCCGGAAAAACGCTGGGGCGGAATCATGCGCAAAATAGAATCGGGGTATACCAATTTCGAATCGAACAACGTCGAATACGTCGAGTTCTGGTTGATGGATCCTTTTGTGTACGATTCAACCGGAGTGGCAACAGGAGGGGATCTGTACATTGATTTGGGTGAGCTTTCGGAAGACGTGCTCAAAGACGGCAAACGCGCGTTTGAAAACGGATTGCCGGTCAATGCTGCCGAAGAAAACATGGTCAGCAGCACTGCCTGGGGGAAAGTGTCTTCAAAATCATCTACAGCCTATTCCTTTGACAATACGGAAGGCATTCGTATCAAACAAGACGTGGGTTTGGACGGTTTGACCGACGAAGAAGAATTCAAATGGCCAGGAATTGCCGACTACGTGCAGGGGGTCAAAAATAAGCTGACCGGTGAGGCGTTCGACCGGTTCTCCAGCGATCCGTTTTCCCCCTTGAACGACCCCTCCGGCGACAATTATCACTACTACAGGGGATCCGATTACGATAATCAACGAACCGGCATACTGATGCG
>CAYTIY010000076.1:0-11641 GCA_964438045.1 uncultured Bacteroidales bacterium
ACTGTATCACATCGTCATTGTGCAGGGAGGCTCGTTTGACCATGGTACCTGACAGCAAAACGGGATCCAGATTGGCAACAGGTGTAACAGCCCCTGTGCGTCCCACCTGAAATGAAACGGTATTCAACCGTGTCGAAGCCCGCTCCGCCTGGAATTTATAGGCGATGGCCCACCGGGGTGATTTTGCTGTATATCCCAGTTGCTCTTGTTGACTGACAGCATCCACCTTGATCACAATACCATCGGTGGCAACCGGTAACGTTTTCCTCGCCTCATCCCAGAATCGGATAAAATCGAATACCTCTTCCAGTGTATGACAACGACACATGGCATCCGACACCTTGAATCCCCACGTCTTGGCTTTGGACAAGTTGTCAAAGTGGCTGTTTGTAGGAATGTTTACTCCAAGCACGTAATAGAAGTAGGCATCCAGCTTTCTGGATGCCACGATGGATGAATTCTGAACCTTCAACGTTCCTGAAGCAGCGTTTCTGGGATTGGCGAACAAAGGCTCTTCGGCGGCCTCACGCTCTTTATTGAGGGCATCGAAAACGTTCCAGGGCATCAGTACCTCGCCCCTGATTTCAAACGTTTCGGGAAAATCATCCCCCATTAATTGAAGTGGTATACTCTTGATTGTCTTGATGTTATCAGAAACATTGTCGCCGGATGATCCATCACCGCGAGTCAATGCCTTGACCAGGCGACCGTTTTCATAGGTCAACGAAATGGAAGTACCGTCGTATTTCAATTCGCACACAAGATCAAAGGGTTCGTTCAATAACTTAAGCACCCTATCGTAAAAATCACGAACCTCTACTTCCGAATAGGTATTTCCCAATGAAAGCATGGGGTAGCGGTGCGGCTCTTGCTTGAAGTTTTTGTTAATGTCGCTGCCAACCCGTTGGGTGGGTGACGATTCGTCGAAAAACTCCGGATGAGCGGACTCCAAATCCTGCAGCAGCCTTAAAAGTCGATCGTATTCAAAATCTGACATGTTTGGGCTGGAAAGGACGTAATAGGCATGGTTCGCCTCATTGAGCCGTTTACGGAGTTGAATTATTTCTTGTTCAGGGTTCATGAAACCGATATGATGCAACAAATTTACGAAAAAAAACGACGGTGCAACATCGTGCAGTATGCAGGGTAAAACGTATCTTTGCGACAAAATGCACCTCCCGCGTATGTCGTTGCGTCCAACCTTGTTCCTGCTTTTGACAGTTCTTTGCGTGAGTCGGTCAGCCTGGTCTCAATACTCCATTGAGGAAGCCACCGCCATCTCGGAAAAATACAGGCTTGAAGCCCTGAAAAATGCGGCAGCCGATACATCGGCACAAAACAGGGAAACTGCAGGTCAGCAAATCGACAGCCTGCGTATGCGTTTGATCAGGATAGACGCTATCTTGGGAACGCACAAGCCAGTACTTGCCGACACAGCTTCACTTGGTTTTCAAAATAACGCCTTTCCTGAAAGGTTGACCACACTTTCCGCCACTCACACAGGTAGTTTTGGCTCTCCCTTCCAATCGAAGATTCACACTCAGAAAACGGAATACAGCCCGTTTATTTTTTTACGTTCCTATGAACAATGGCTCACCGCGCCTGAGCAGTTCACATTCATGAACACCACAAAACCCTATACCAACCTAACCTATCTGACAACCTTTGGCAACGAACAATCTCAGGAAGAGAACTTCAAGTATTTTGTTTCGGGTAATGCGAACAAATACCTGAATCTGGGTGCCAGTTATGAGATACTTTACGCAAGAGGGTTTTACCACAGAAGCTCCACACGTAGCAAACTGGCGAATGTGTTCGGAAATTATCAAAGCCCCCGTTATGAGGCCTTCTGGAAGGGAAGTTACAATTACCTGGAAAATATGGAGAACGGTGGCATAACAGATGAAAGGTATATCACCCAACCCCTGCAGATGAGTGGCGGCATGCGTGAGTATGAAAGTCTGAACATCCCCACCAACCTGGATGACGCACGCAGCCTCCTTAAAAATATGCAGTTGTTTTTCAATCAAAAATACAATATCGGTTTCAGTCGCACGGAAAAGACTGACAGTACACGCAAGACATTTGTGCCTGTCACAAGCATAATCCACACACTGTTTATCGACAGAAGTCAACGCAGCTACCTGTCGGAATCGGCCAATCTCGCCTTTTATGATTCGACGGCCACCATCAGCGCCACCCATACTGCTGACACAGCTGCTCTTTTTCATATACGGAACACGATTGGTCTTTCATTAAGAGAAGGGTTTCACAGTTGGGTCAAGATGGGATTGACCGCTTTTATTGAACACGATTACAGAAAGTATACCCGATTGTATCCAAACGCCCCATTGAAGCAATCGACCAACGTATTCAGCGGATGGCGTTCGCACATTGAAAACCTGGTCTGGGGAGGGGCTGAACTGAGCAAGCAACAGGGCAGTGTGCTCACATACAACGCCATTGCCAAACTGTGTCTGTTGGGTGAGGATGCCGGTGACTTTGAACTGAACGGACAACTGAACACCAATCTGACATTGTGGAATAAACCGGTACAATTGGTGGCCGGTGGTTACATCAAGAACTTGCATCCCGATTATTTCCTCGAAGAATATCATTCCAATCACTTCAGTTGGAACAAACATTTCCAGAATGAATACAAGACCCGTATTTTTGGAACGCTCGACATACCTGCAATGGGGTTTTCATTCAGCGCCACAGTTGAGAATCTGAACAACCTGGTCTACTTCAACAATCAGGCCATTCCCGACCAATATGGGGGAAATATCCAGGTCTTTACTGCCAATTGGAAGCAGCATCTTTCTGTTGGTGTTCTCAACTGGGACAATGAACTGTACTACCAAGCATCCAGTCATCGGGACATCTTGCCCCTACCCGACCTGACTGTTTATTCGAATCTTTACCTGAAAGGTGTTCTAAGTCAGGTTTTACTGTCACATTTGGGAATCGATTGCCGTTATCACACTTCCTATTTCGCACCAGCTTACATGCCGGCTACCGGGCAATTCCATACCCAGGCAGCTCTCAAGGTGGGGAACTACCCCTATATGAACGTTTACGCGAATTTTCACTTGAAGCGGATGCGTTTTTTTGTCATGTATTCGCACCTGAGTCGATTGTTTGCCGAACCGCAATACTTTTCAACGCCCTATTACCCCTTGAATCCGACCATCATAAAAGCGGGTCTTTCCTGGAATTTTTATGACTAAGCCGGGGCACATATCGGGGGTATTGATCTTCCTGTTTGTAATCGGATGGTCCATTTTTTACCTTGTTCAACGTCGGGAGAACCAAGGCATTGCAACAAACGACTATGATGCCATTAGAAAAGAAGGGGTGTTGCGCGTCTGTGGGGAGTATGATCCGTTCAGTTTTTATACCAATCAAAGCGGTCAACATGGTTTTCACTATGAACTGGTACAAGCTTTTGCCACATCACACCACTTGAAGTTGGTCTATCTGTACGAAGGGAATTTTGAAAACAGGTTGAAGTGGATTCAGACCGGAAAATGCGACCTGCTCACGGGACCCTTACCTGTCATTACACCCTTGAAAGAACGCATATCATACACAAGACCCATATTTACTTCCCGTTTGGTTTTGATCCAGCGCGCTTCAAAGAACCCAATCCGTAATCAGGTCGACCTGGCAGGAAAATGGCTGATTGTCCCCGCCTTTTCTCCGAATACCCATCGTATCAGTCATCTGGCGACCGAAATCAGCGATTCTATTTACATCAAACCAGTCAGGGTGTTCACAAACGAAGATTTGATTCATCTGGTCGAAACAGGAAAGGAAGATTTTGCTGTGATGGATGAGCGTGTGGCTAAAGCCTTTAAGAAAAACCACCCCCTGGTAGATTGTTCAACGCCACTGAGCCTTCCCCAGTTTCAAGCATGGGCGGTCAGACACAACGCTCCTGATTTGCTCGACAGTCTGAATGTTTTTATTGAAAGGTATAAAAAAAGCCCCGCATTTACGAGGCTTTTGGAAAACGATTAATCCGGTTCAGTTTCTGGTTTCCAGTTTTTGCTGCCATTCCCAAGCGGACAGCAAGGTGTCTTCAACCGATGTGCCGGCTGTCCAACCAAGAACCTTGTTCGCACGTTCCGGATTTGCCCATACTTGTTCGATATCGCCTTCCCTGCGGCCTACAATCTCGTAGTTCAGCTTAACTCCGGTCACTCGCTCAAACGTCTTGACAATCTCTAAAACAGAAAGTCCCCTTCCGGTTCCCAGATTGAAAACTTCCACCGGCGTTTCTGTTTTGTCTTCAAGGAGGCGCCTGATGGCTACGACATGGGCTTTTGCCAAATCAACCACATTGATGTAGTCCCTAATGCAGGACCCATCCGGAGTATTGTAATCGTCGCCGAAAACGCGGAGTTTTTCCCGTATGCCGGCGGCTGTTTGGGTCACAAACGGAATCAAGTTCTGGGGAACACCCAGTGGCAGTTCACCGATGAGTGCCGAAGGGTGAGCTCCGATAGGATTGAAATACCTCAGGATGATAGATCGAAATGGAAGACCGGCGTGTGTGGCATCACGAATGATTTCTTCACCGATTTGTTTGGTGTTGCCATAAGGTGACATGGCCACCTTGATGGGGGCATTTTCAGTAACTGGTAACTGGTCGGGTTGGCCGTAAACCGTACAAGAAGAAGAAAAAACAAATCCCTTTCCACCGGTCTCACTCAACAAACGCATGACCGTCATCAACGACATCAGGTTGTTCTGGTAATAAGCCATCGGTTTATCTACCGATTCTCCCACCGCTTTGTAAGCGGCAAAATGAATGGCGCCCTTGATACCCGTATACTTGGCAAATACGGCTTTCATCGATGCTTCATCCGCACAATCGCATATTTCCAGGCATGGGCGAACACCGGTGATGGCCTCAATGCCATCCACGACTCCTGCGTCCGAGTTGGAAAGGTTGTCAACAATGACCACATCATAACCTGCCTCAATCAGTTCAACCACCGTGTGCGAACCGATGTAACCGGTTCCTCCCGTAACAAGGATCCTATCTTTCATAGCCTCTATTTTTAAGTAATGTGCAAATATACGTTTTTTAAAAATGATAGGTCATGCCAAAACTCAGCAATTGTTGCAATTGAATCAACGATTCTCCCGGATCTCTTTTTAGTCTGTCGTTCATCTTAGCGTATACATATACCTGAGTAGAAAAATAGCTGTTCAGGGTTATGTCAAACGTATTTTCCCATTCTGTGTCGACATAAGTGTAATCCGAAAAGTAATAGATTCTCGATTTCCAATTGAGCCATTCGGATAATTTCCAGCTGATGTTGGATGATACTTTTGAACCGATCTCACTGCTGAAGTGTTTACCCGGATCGATGCCATACGATTTGGGGTTTAAGTTCACGTTATCGTACAAATAATTGGCTTTATAGGTAATGGGACTAAGCATGACAGACAGGTTGTACCCTTTCTTTTTATCTGTTTTCTTAAAGTCAACCCCCAAACTGACAAACAACTTTGCCGGCGACATAAAGGAAGACTGTAGGTTCATTGTGTTTTTACGGTAGTTGTTGAGTACCTGCGTGGTAAACTCAGACGATAAGGAGTAGTACCAGTTACTGCGCATTCTCACGCCCAGTTTGCTCACAGCTCTTAATTGGTCGGTACTGACATTCAGGTTTCTCAAGGTATCGGACGAAACTGTATTCATGCCAATCTTCAGTTCAAGACTGTTGTCGAATTGAACATTTTTCAAGTCATTGTAGTTGGCCTCAAGGTACAGTGTTGTCAAACCCGCCATGTTGCTTTCCCCTCCTTTGGACCAGTTAGATGACAAATACGTCTGGGAAAAATGCAACTTGAAGTTTCCCTTGGCAGTCCATGGATTGTATGATACACTTGGATAGTTGCCCTGTTGACGGTTTGTGTTGTTTTTTATAGACAAAGACGGCTTTTCGAGTATCATAGGTTTGCTTTCCTCGATAATGAAGACCATCGGATCAACGTCCGGAAGTTGATCCCTATCATACTGGACATACCGAATCATACGCGATTCCAATTCCTGTAAAAACTGATTTCTTTGCCGGATAGACTCGTAACCGTACTTCCAGGTATCCATAAGCGAGTCGGTGGTAGACGTACTTAATATATAAGGTGACTGCCTAAAATCCTTTCGCCTCAATGAATAATCGGGTTGATGCAGTGCAAAAACCAGCGGAAGGGTTAAAGGATCCGGTTTGACGTAATCCATCAGGTAGTCATCTGGAATCCAGCTGGGTCCACGAGGCCACACACGGTACAACATGGGGTCATACGACATGATTTCAGTCAATAACGGATTTGTATCGACAAGATCCGGCAAGTTGTTTTCGTTGCTATTTTTAACAACCGTTAGGTATTTTTTTGAAGTGGAAGCCAATTTTGGAAGCGGCTTCAACACATCATCAGCTCGGTAGTCGGAATTATCATCGGATTCCCGTTTGGAAATCACCACAGACTCCACTCGTGTTTCAGAATGCTGTCGGGTAGAGTCATCGGTTGACAGGTATATGCTATCCATTTGATTATCAATGGACTCTTGAGTGATTGGTGCTGAAACAGCCATTCCAACCGTTAAATATAGCAACGACAGAGAGAACATAGTTCAAATGTGGATCTGGACAAAGGTAATATATTTTATTTGATACTTTTTTCGTACTTTTGCCGCTTCGAGTGCTAGAAATAGCCGTAACCGGGTATCCATATTTAAAAATTATAAACACGTGGCTGACACCAAGTATATTTTTGTGACAGGGGGTGTTGTTTCCTCATTGGGTAAAGGCATTCTTTCGTCTTCGCTGGGCAAATTGCTTCAATCTAGGGGGTATAAGGTGACCATCCAAAAGTTTGACCCATATATCAATATTGATCCAGGTACCCTGAATCCTTACGAACATGGTGAATGTTACGTTTGCAGCGACGGACACGAGGCCGATCTCGACTTGGGACATTACGAACGTTTTCTGAACGTTCCGACGACCAAGGCAAACAACGTGACAACCGGACGCATTTATCAGAGTGTGATCCAAAAAGAAAGGCACGGCGATTACCTGGGCAAGACGGTTCAGGTGATACCTCACATCACGGATGAGATCAAACGTTGCATGCGCGCGTTGGCTTCCAAAAACAAATACGATTTCATCATTACCGAGATTGGTGGAACCGTGGGTGATATCGAGTCGTTGCCGTTTATTGAAAGCGTGCGACAACTCCGTTGGGATCTGGGTAAGCAATGTTTTTGCATTCATCTTGCGTATCTTCCCTATCTGGCCACCACTCAGGAACTTAAGACAAAACCGGTTCAACATTCAGTCAAAGCATTGCAGGAACTTGGAGTACAACCTGACGCACTTGTTTTGCGTACTGAACATGCCATCACTACGGATATTCGCCGCAAGGTAGCCTTATTCTGCAACGTGGCTGAAGAAGCAGTCATCGAATGCAGGGATGCCAGCAGCATCTACGAGGTTCCTTTGTTGATTCAGAAAGAACGCCTCGATACACTGATTCTCGATCGTTTTGGTTTACCAACGGATACACCCTCCGACATGGGTCCCTGGATAGATTTTCTGGAAAAACGGAAAAATGCGTCCAAGGAAGTGCGGATTGCGTTGGTCGGAAAATACGCCGAGTTGTCGGATGCCTACAAGTCGATCATTGAATCGCTCAACCACGCGGCCGTATACAACGATCGAAAACTAAAGCTTGAACTGATTCACTCCCAGCAACTAACGGAAGCAAATGTAGAAGAAAAACTGTCCGGCATTGACGGTTTGGTTGTCGCTCCCGGATTTGGAAACAGGGGCATTGAAGGAAAATTCATCGCTTTACAATACGGACGGGAACACGACATACCCACTTTTGGCATTTGCCTGGGTATGCAATGCATGGTCATCGAGTTTGCCAGAAATGTGTTGGGATACGCTGATGCCAATTCAACGGAAATGGATCCCAATACAACGCACAATGTAATCGACATCATGGAAGACCAAAAAAGTATTTCTGATTATGGTGGCACAATGCGATTGGGCAATTACGAGTGCAAGCTGGACAAACAATCCAAGGCCTATCGTGCATACGGAAAGGAACGTATCCAGGAACGTCATCGTCACCGTTTCGAGTTTAACGACCGGTACAGGACTGATTTTGAGAAAGCGGGCATGAAATGTGTCGGAACCAATCCGGAAACAAACCTGGTCGAAGTTGTTGAGGTTCCCGCATTGAGGTGGTACATTGGTTGTCAGTTTCATCCGGAATACAACAGTACCGTCTTGAATCCCAACCCTTTGTTTTTTGACTTTATAAAAACCTGTTCGCAGGGTTGATTGAAAATTTGCTTATCATATATATATGGATAAAAATACTATTACCGGATTTATCCTGATTCTGTTGATTATCGTGGGTTTTTCCTATTTGAACAAACCCAGCAAGGAATCGATAAAAGCAGCACAAGAACAAGAGTACATCCAGGATTCTTTGGCACTTGAAGCTGCGACCCGTCAGGCTGCCTTAACCCTTGATTCCTCGCAGACGGTGAACACCTCTGTCGAAGACACAGCGGGTCAAGCAGTCAAATATGGCATGTTTACGCCTTTTACTAAAGGAGATACGGCGTATGCCACCCTTGAGAATGAGCTTGTCAAACTGACATTTTCTTCATTGGGTGCCCGTGTCGTTTCCGCTGAACTTAAGCAATTTGTTTCGAGTGACTCCAGTGAACTGGTTTTGTTTGACGAGTCGTCTTCGCGTTTCAATCTTTCTTTCTTTTCGTTGGATAGTCGTCTGATCAATACGTCCGACCTCCATTTCACGCTGCTACCGTCTTCTGATCCCTTGCGGTTGACTTATCGCATGGCGTTGAATGACAAGACTTGGATGGATTTTATTTACACGTTGAAAAAGGGTGATTACCGGTTCGGTTTCGAAATGAAGGGAACCAATCTGGCTGGTATGATGTTGCCCAATACCAATAAACTTGACTTCAACTGGGCGATTAAGATGCGTCAACAAGAAGTGGGTCGTAAGTTTGAGGAAAGGTACTCTGGATTGAATTACAAGTACCTGGTGGATGATGTTGAAAAATTGAGTGAAACCAAGGAAAGTTCCAAAAGCGTGGTCGAAGAGCTCAAATGGGTTTCTTTCAAGGATCAGTTTTTTGCCTGCGTTGCTATTTCAGACAAAGGTTTTGGATCCAGCGAACTGCATTCAAAACCGGAACCAGAGGGCTCACCCTATATCAAGGACTACTCCATGACTACCTCTCTTCCTTTTGACTTGAAGGGAACGCAGTCAACTGGTATGCAATTTTATATGGGTCCGATTAAACATGCCTTGCTTAAAAGCTATGACAAGGGAGTTCCTGCTGAGAAGCAGTTGAATCTCGACCACATCGTACCTCTCGGTGGTAATATTATTCGTTGGGCCAATACGGGTGTTATTCTGCCCATGTTCAATTTCTTTGGACGCTTCATCAGTAATTACGGGCTCATTATCTTGGTTATGACATTTGTCATCAAGATGATCTTGTTCCCACTTACTTACAAGTCGTACATGTCATCTGCCAAGATGCGTGTCCTTCAACCTCAAATCAGCGAAATCAACAATCGTTTCTCGGGAAGTGAAAAAGCGGCCGAACGTTCTCAGGCAACCATGGAGTTGTACCGCCGAGCCGGCGTGAGTCCAATGGGTGGGTGTTTGCCTATGTTGTTGCAGATGCCTATCTTGTTTGCCATGTACTCGTTCTTTCCTTCTTCCATTGAATTGAGGCAGGAAAGCTTCTTATGGGCACACGATTTGTCCACATACGATTCAATTGTCAGTTGGTCGGGGAACATTCCATTCGTGACCAAGTATTTTGGCAACCATGTAAGTCTCTTCTGTTTGTTGATGACGATCACCAACTTGATCTATACGCATCTGAACATGAAGTCCCAGCCTACCAACACCCAGATGCCGGGAATGAAGGCCATGATGTATGTCATGCCGGTAATGTTCCTTTTCATCTTCAACCAGTATTCATCAGGTCTTAGTTTTTACTTCTTTGTTTCTACGCTTATCTCCATTATTCAGACGTACGCTATTCGAGCTTCGGTCGATGAAGAAAAACTGTTGGCACAGTTGAATGAGAACAAGAAGAAACCGGTCAAGAAGTCTGGTTTTGCGGCTCGTCTCGAGCAAATGCAAAAGGAGCAGCAAAAGATGTTGCAGGAACAAAAGAAAACGCAACAGAAGCGGAAATAACGCTTTCTTGTCATAAATCAAAAAAGGCTGCCCGTTCAAAGGCAGCCTTTTTTATTGGATCAACAGCAAAACCTGAGGATGTTTTTTTCCAAGTTTATCGACGCTCCTCTATCGTCCGAGGATAGGGTCCCGTGATTCGGTCAGTCGGCTAGCGTTAATTGAACTGCATGGGTTCGACGGAGTAGCCGGCCTGGCGGAGTTGGTTGATCAGGCCGGTTTCTCCAACCAGGTGCAGGCAGCCCACGGCTACAAAGCAAGATTGATCCTTTAACAGACTGGGTAATTCATACATCCATCTCATGTTCCGTTCATCCACAAACAAGGATGTTTCCTCCGTTGTCCATTGGTCACCCTTGCCAATCTTTTCAATTTCACCCAAATTACCGGTAAGATAGGCCTTATTCAATTCCTCGGCTTGCAGGGTAGATTCGTCTTTCTCACGAATGGCTTCAACCAGCATCTTTGCCTGTCGTTCCACCGGAATGGAATTGTACAGGAGATTCACCTGTTCCTTGGGGGTTTCGAGTCCGATGAGCGTCAGCCCTTCATCCTTGCCTTTTTGTTGGAAGATTTCGTCAACGGACTTAGGTTGTTCAGTTAATCCCAATGATGTAAGATACGACATGACCGTATAGATGGAACCAACATACAAGGGTTTCATCTTGTCCAACAATTCCAGGCTAGCACCCAGAACACGCTGCATCTCCGTGTCAACCAACCTGTATTCGTCTGGAGTTAATAAGGAACGGAGGCTTTTATCGTTCATGGAAATGCCATCCAGTATGGCTTGGCTGAGTGTAGCATCCATGACCAATTCGCCAACCACGGCATCAGATTTTGCACATAATTCCAGAATATCCTTGAAATGAGGAATGCTACAGCATTCTATGACATGGTGCGTACCAAACAAGTAGCTGTTTTTTTCCAGCCCATTGCCGGATACTTTCCAGCATAACTGAGCGTGTGAAACCAGCGAAATGAAACAAAAGCAAACGAGACTAACTAAGCGTGTTTTTTTCATGATTCAGGTGTTTCTGTGCGGTATTGAACAACAACGCGGAAACGTTTCTCTGACCCGTAATCTTACCTTTATCGAAAACAAGCAATCCATTGACGTAGGTTTGTGCTACCTTGAAGTGGACACATTCCCCGACAAAAGGCGACCATCCACAGGTGGAAAGCACCTCGTCGGCGGAAATGACGTGTTCTTCGGAAGGGTCCACCAATACCAGGTCGGCGTGGTAGCCTTCCCGGATAAACCCTCTTTTTTCGATGTGGTAAAGAATAGCCGGAGCGTGGCACATGCGAGTCACCACGGTTTCCTTTGAAAAACAACCTTTATTGGATAATTCCAACA
>CAYTIY010000077.1:0-11288 GCA_964438045.1 uncultured Bacteroidales bacterium
TTACGACCCCGTCAGCGGACGTGTCATGGAAGTGCTCACCGATGAACCGGGCATGCAGTTTTATTCCGGTAGCGGTATGTCTTGGAAAAACGCGCAGGGAACCACTGCGGCCACCGGTGCCCAACCCGGTTTCGCCCGTGCCGGATTTGCCCTGGAAACGCAACATTACCCGGACAGCCCCAACCAGCCTTCATTCCCATCCACCGTGTTGAATGCAGGAGACACCTACACGTCACGTACCATCTACCGATTCTCCGTTAAGAAGAAATAGCCCCACGATTATAGGATGATAGACTTCCACTTGAAGTTTTTGTAAACTTTCGTTCCATTGAAACGTTGTATATTCAAGATTACTTTCTAAAAAAAATAGTATGAAAACAAAACTGGTATTTCTGTTTGTACTGCTGGCCGGATTATCCGGTTTGTCCGCCCAAGTGAATAGAAATGTGCTTAAGGTAGAGGGTGAAGCCGTGGTGTATGAGACACCGGAGAACATGAACATCAATATCCCGCTTTCCGTAAAGGATGATAATTACGCCAAATGTGCCAAACAATTGAACGAAAAATACACCAAGTTGGTTGTGGAATTTAGCAAAATCGGCATTGACAAAGGGTTGATTCAAACGAGTAATTTAGGCATTCACGACACCTACACATACGTGAACAACGAACAAAAGTTTGACGGTTACATCGGATCGATCAACATCAACATCGAAAAGGCTTTTGATACTAACATCCTGAACAACATCATCAATTTACTGAACTCGGGTGATTCCAAGGTTACTTACAACGTTTCTTTCAATCTTTCACCTCAACAGAAAGACAAGTTGAAAAAAACGACCATTGAAAAAGCCATTGCCGATGCCAAAAGCAAGGCTACGATCATTGTCGAGTCGCTTGGG
This sequence comes from uncultured Bacteroidales bacterium, assembly GCA_964438045.1. Lineage (GTDB taxonomy): Bacteria > Bacteroidota > Bacteroidia > Bacteroidales > UBA1402 > UBA8389. The sequence goes on from CAYTIY010000077.1 coordinate 903, forward strand.
TTGAAACTGGCTGAAATCAAGGAAATCAACTTCAAGTACCCATCCACTGATGTTGATCCCCTTATGAATGAAACGCGAATAGAACTCCTACGGTCACAGGATGAGGTCTCAGGTCTTCAATTGACACCTCAACTCAGAGAAATTCGGGAAACCATCGACATCATCTGGCAGATTGAACAACTGCAATGAGAACACGTGTTGGAGTCATCGTTCTTTTGCTGATTGTTTTTGGAGCAGGGTTCCAGGGTTGCCGGACAACCTTGGCCATGCTTACCAAAAACGCCAAGCGCACCATCATCAACACCCACAACGAGCGCTACGACCTGGTGGTGAAATTAAACTTGTCGACCGGATGCCCGCAATCTTCTTTCGGTTTGGGTTCCGACAGTGTATTAATTGAAAACGGGAACCTGACCGAGGTGATCAACACCTTGTCGGAAAAGACCAATGCCCGCATGGCATACCTCAATGAACGCAGTCAGAAAAGGCTGAAACTGGACATTCGGTATCGGTACAAAACACCTGTTTCAAGAAGAGCCCTCAACGATACGTTGCTGACCATACTTTCCAAACGCTTGCATGTTGACCTGGGCAAGGATACGGTTCTCAAGAGCGTGCAGGTGGTTCAGGTAGTGGATGCGTCCAAACTTTCCCAGCATGCAGGCAAGGGGGAAAAGGCCAGGATGCTGACCCCCAATGACCCGAAGAAACCCGTTGAATTTATCAACTGCACGCTGGACTATGTGTTTCAGCAACTGGAAAACAAGACACCATTCCTGTTCCAATGGAGAGAATCCGCTACCGGAACTTACAATTTGACCATTCCCAGGCATTCCATCAGTCAATTGCGCAGCTACCTCAAAAACGAATGCGGTCTCGAACTGGTGGAAAAGACGCTGCCGGTTGAATTTACCACCGTCATGTTTAGAAAATTATAACCAGTTTCGCCTGAAAGCTCCGTTCCTTCTGCATTTTTGTTCCATTTTCCTGAATCAGGACTATTGCATGCTACCGGAACATTTACTAATTTGGCGGGCTGTATGTGAGATTACTGTATTAAAGGAAAGTATATATGGGAAAGTTGACTGTCACCAGTTTTTTGGATTTTGAACAACACATTGGAAAGGAGTTGGGTGTATCGGATTATTTGAAAATCACCCAGGAACAAATCAACCTGTTTGCGGATGCTACGCTAGATCATCAATGGATTCACATTGATACCGAACGTGCAAAAAAAGAGAGCCAGTTTGGTTCAACCATAGCTCATGGCTACCTGACCCTCTCTGTTCTTCCCTATTTGTGGGAACAAATCATTGAGGTAAAGAATATTAAGATGCTGGTCAACTACGGCATCGAGAAACTCAAATTCAACCAGGCTGTATTGGTAAACAGTGAAGTCAGGATCAGGACCAAACTGAAATCACTGATTAATTTGAGAGGCATCGCCAAGGCTGAGATTGATTGCATCATGGAAATCAAGGACAACAAGAAACCGGCATTTGAGGGCACCTTGATCTTCTTGTATCACTTTGCCTGATAATCCTCGCAATAGGCAAAAAAAAGAGGCGACCTTCGTTTGATGGCCGCCTCTTTTAGTTTTGAATACCCTAATCAGTCTATCGATTATTTCTGCTTTTTCTGTTTGGGTTCTTTTTGTTTTTTCACCTTTACCTTCTGCAGTTCCAGCATCTTCAAGGCATAGCGCTTGCCAAATTCGCGGTAACCGGCTGCATCGAAGTGCAGTCTTTCCTTGGTGGTGCATCCGGCCGAAGAAATCACGTACGAATTTGGAAGGGTCTGAGGCAGCGTGGCAATGATTTCATTCATACCGGCACAGGTTCCACGCTGATCGGCATTGACTACTTCACCGGCCAACAGGGGCACTTTCTTCGGATCCAGGTTCAGGTCTTTGATCAGGTTATCGTACACACCCTTCACCTTGGCCGGCCATTCTTTATCATTGGTATTGGATTCACCTTGATGCAACAAGATGCCTTTGATGACACCGGCCTTCTGTGCTTCTTTGGCCATGGCCACAGTGCGGGCATAGACGTCTCCACCGTATTCGTTCACGATGTTCTTCAACCAACCGGCCTGCGAGGCTATATAAGCATTTGCGGTTTCAGTGTTGTACAATTCAATCTTGCAACCGGCAACAGCCACCATCACAACACCCACTCTCACTTTTTTTGGTAGATATTGTACCATGGTGCGTCCGAAATAATCGGCTGGGGTCAAGCCTGTGTTGTTACGGCACAAAGGAGGCAAAGCAGGATACCATTTACCCATGGTGCGACCACTGGTAGGAAAATCCACACAGGCCAGCATTTGGAAACGTTCGTCCACGGTCTTATCCTGTTCTTCAGGGCGTGCGTTGCCTTCCATGTTGGATTGACCGATACATAGGTAAATGTGGAAGTTCTTATCCTGTGCAAAAACGGTCGAACTGAACAACATCAGTCCGGCCAATAATACTCCAATTCTTGTTTTCATGATTTGATTTTTTATGGAATTCGTTCAATGCACAAATCGCCCTCCTTTCGGAGGACGATCAAATGCATTCTGTGTGTGTTTATCTTATTTGAAGGTAACCCAGTCAACTTCAGCCATTCCTTGACCTTTCTGGGTCACAATCAGATGGTGTCTTCCCTTCAGCCCTTTCTTAATTTTGGCTGTAATTGTTTGCCATTGAGGGCTCTTTGGAACCATGACAGTGGCTAAAACAGGGCTGTCAGCTTTGTCCAAACGGACCTCCAGGGTTGCACCCGTTGTCGATTGAACTCTGGCTTCCACCTTTTTGGGCTTCTTGTCAAATTGTACGGTGTTGTATTGGAACCAGGCACCGTCGGCTTCAAAGACAGCTTTCCAACCGTCGAAACGTTTGGTGGTATCCAGGAAGGCGATGGATGCACCTGTTTTGCTTATGAGCGAATAGCGGTCAATCTGTAGGTTTCTGGTAGATTGAGCCACACCAATACCCCTCAAGGTCGGAATCACTTTTCGGATGGAACCGTCGGGTTCAAAGAACAAGCTGTCTGCCCGGATGGAACGGTTCTTATCAAAATTGGGCGAGTAGTCGTTGTGGTGGTAGAACAAGTACCATTGACCTTCGTATTGAACGAGTGAATGGTGGTTGGTCCAACAACCTGTGGGTGATTCGTCCATGATGATACCGCCATAGGTGAAGGGGCCCATGGGGTTGTCAGCCACGACATATTCCAAGGCTTCTGTTTTTTTGATAACATGCGGGAACGTGAGGTAGTACTTGCCGTTGCGTTCAAAAGCGAAGGGACCTTCAATCAAACCGCCCCCTCTGGGCAAGCCTTGGATACGAACAGGTGCCGATTCCACTTCAACCATATTGTCTTTCAGTGGGGCAACTTGCAAACCACCCAACTGCAGATAAATATAGCCCTTTCCATCTTTGGGGTCAATCAGGATACCCGGGTCGATACCACCAATCTTATCGATGGGTTTATCCAGGAACGTAAATGGTCCTTCGGGTTTGTCTGCAACGCCCACTCCAATGGCACTACCACCTCTACGGCCATTTTCAGCCACCCTGTTGGCGGGAAAATAGAAATAATACTTGCCGTTCTTTTCGATGGCATCCGGAGCCCACATGGTGTAATCCTTGGCAATCCAATCCTTATCTTTTTGATCGATAATGACACCATGATCCTGCCAATCCATCAGGTTCTTTGACGAGAACACGTGGTAATCTTCCATCACAAACCAGTCCTTACGGGCTACCGTATTAGGAGGTGCGGGAATGTCGTGTGACGGATACACATAAATTTTACCGTTGAAGGCCCTGGCTGTGGGGTCGGCGGTAAACTGACCGGTCACAAGGGGATTGTCCGCCTTGGCAAGACCGGTGCTTAGGGCGATCGCTGCAATGGCGAAACCAATTAAACGTTTGCTTTTCATATAGATGGTTTTAATGAATGTCACTCTTAATTGATTTTGTTTTCAATACGGAAATAATCAAAATCAACATAACCTCCCAAGGTTTTAGACGCATAATTGAACAAGGCGAAACGATACCCCATGAAATGCGGCATGTCATAATTCATTTTCAATTGACTGCCTATTTTCACCCACTTCTTACCGTCGAGGCTGTAGAAGAAATCAGCCACATCTTTCCTGTTCACAAAATCGCACTGGATCTTGACATACAGGTTCTTCTGAGTCAATGGCAATTTCTCAACCTCAACCGGTGTACGTGCCTGACCGCTGATCATGACAATGTACTTGCCATCCTCGGCACAGCGTACGCCGACCTGTCCAAATTTACGCTGAAGCAATCCCAAACCGGCCACGTCACCCACCTTCATGTTGGTTACATCGAAACAGGTGTAACCGGTACATGCCGGACCAATGGTACGTTGAGTCAGGGTATTTCTTGCATTTACAAAAATCGTATCGATACGACCGGTGGTCAGACGCAAATAGCCCTTCCTGGCGTCAACCGACCAAAATCCATCCAGCGGATTATGGTTCCATTGCCATACCAATGGTAACTTTGGTTCTCCCGATTTCCTGGTAAATTCATCGGAATTCACGATGCCGGGGATCAAACCCTTGCTGGCAGGAAGGTCCAGGGTTTCGGGCACCTTGCCATCCACACCAATCACGGGCCAACCATTTTCCCACTTCATGGGTACGAGGAAAGGAATACGTCCTACAGAACCGTGATCCTGGAACAAATAAGCAAAATAGCGGCCATCAGGGGTATCGACAAATCCACCTTGAGCCACACCTTGATCTTGCAGGATAACACGACCTTCCCAAGGTCCCATGATGGAAGAGGCCTTGTGCACCAGCACCGTACGGCACTTTCCGGTAGGCCAGGAAATATTAAACAGGTAATAAAAACCATCGTGTTTGAACAACTGGGAACCCTCGGCATTCAATCCTCCGTTTCCACCGGGTTTGCTGGCATTTTCAATCAACACTTTTTCCGAACCGGGTACAAAATCGCTCAGATCAGGCTTGATTTCAATGATATTGAGTCGGCCACCCCCATAAATCATGTAGATCTTACCATCTTCGTCAAAGAAAAGGGTATGATCGTGCAAGGAGCGTGGCAACACGTGTGTCTTCCAGTCGCCTTTTGAAGGATCCTTGGTGGTGCATATGTAAGACTTACCCGAAGTACTGGAAAAAACAGACAGGTAAAACAGCCCCTTGTGGTAGCGAAGACAGCTGGCCCACGTTCCTGCACCATAGGCTGTCCTTCCGTTCGTCAGGTTCATTGCATCGTTATCAGCCAGGAAAGGCAAGGCATAACTGGCCATTTCCCAATTTGCCAGATCCTTCGATTTCATGATGGGTACTCCTGGAATCATGTGCATGGTCGTGCTACTCATGTAGTAGGTATCGCCTACCCGAATCATGGACATGTCGGGCACATCGGCAAAAATGACGGGATTGGTCAATTTGTTTTGCGCCGAAACGGAGACACAACAAAATGCGGCTATAATTACCGCTGTGATCATCACTATTTTTCTCATACTATTAAGGGGTTGTTTTTGTTAGTTGCTTGTTTGATAACGTGTTCAGCAAACAAAGATGTATACAGTATTGGTATTATTCACATCAGTCATATTCGTTTTGGCCTCTTTTTCAGCGGGTTGTCACTTTATAAACGAGCGCAATGGAGTTAGGCATGGCGCCGGGTTTGTTGATGGTCAATCCGTCACTATTTTGAGTCCAGTTCACTTTTTCCCGGCTTCCTAACAGTTCAATTCTTTTGACTCCCACCTCGCCCCTTTTTAAACGTTTTACCGCAATATCCGCATCGGGTATGCCCATAACTGTGACATACAGAATCTTACCTTTTGTGTTAAACCGAAGATCCTTGGCCGAATAACGAATGCGCCCCTCGTTGAAACCCTGGGCATTGATGGGATTGGCCGCGTCGGCCGAAGGGCCCTCTCCGAAATAGTTCCAGGGACGCGTATCAAAGATGCTTTCTTTGTTATCATCCATCCAGTCGGCAATTCCTTCGACTACGGCGCGTTCTTTTTCATCAATCGTGCCATCACCACGAACAGGGATATTCAACAACAAGTTTCCATTCTTACTAACGATATCCACCAACATGAGTATGACATCTTTGGCCGACTTGTAATGATCGGCGTTGTAGGTATTTATGTTGTAGTGCCAATCACCAATACACGAACAGGTCTGCCAGGCTTTTTCCTGAATTTTGTCGGGAGCTCCCCGTTCCACATCCCAAACCATGCATTTTTTCTGCTGTTCGCTCAAAACCTTGCCAAACAACACGGCTTCGAGTTTACCCTTGTGCCGCTTCATGTTGTCGTTGTAAAAGTGGGCGGCTATTTTCAATCCGGCGTCACTGACAGGGTAAAGGGGAAGCGCCGTATCGTCAAAGTAGAGCAGGTCGGGTTGAAACTGATTGATCATATCGAGGGTGCGGTTATAAAACTTCTCGCAATAAGCCTGTGTGGGTATTGCTACACCATTGCCCCAGTTCCATTGGCTGTGTATGCGGTTGATATCCTCACTACCCTGGCTCAACGGATGATTCTGAGCGTATAATTCCTGTGGATCCAGGCCTTCCCACCAGGTTCCCTTTCCATCTGCAGCCTTAAGGTGTCCGTCGTAGGGCACACCGGCCATTTCCCCTTTCTTGTCGGAACGTTGCGACACCTCCATCCAGGACCAGGCATGTGCGGCATGGACACTCAGTCCTAAGGGCAATCCGTATTTTCTCGCAGCGGCAGCCCATCCGGCCAAAATATCCTTCTTAGGACCGACACGTACCGTATTCCAAGACTGATACTTGCTGTTCCACATGTCCAGGTTGTCGTGATGGTTGGCCATTGCAAAAAAATACTGGGCTCCGGCCCGTTTGTACAAGGCAACCAATTTTTCGGGATCCCATTTTTCTGCTTTCCAATCGTTGATGATTTCCTTGAAGCCAACTTTCGAAGGATGCCCGTAATGCTGGACAAACCAGTTATACTGAGCACTGCCTTCGTCGTACATGGATCGGGCAAACCAATCGCCCTGTCCTGGTTGACATTGTGGCCCCCAGTGCGCCCATATGCCAAATTTTGCATTGCGGAACCATTCGGGTACCTGGTATTGCTCAAGAGACTGCCAGGTTGGTTGAAACAAGCCTGAGGCAACGGATTCGTTGCCATTGCCTTCGCGTACAGGAATCGGGAAGGATTCCTGAGCCATCGTAAATTGCTGCAGACACAAGCAGGATAGTATCAGTACCACCATGCGTTTGATGTCAGGAAAATGTGTTTTTCTTATGGTAAACATCATCGTAAGCTTTGACCATTCCGTATGGTAAAAGTTTAACATTTGCGGGATTTTATTTCCGTTCAGACGAAAATAAAACCCCGCAAACAACTTAGTAGGTTATTCCTTAACAATCTTATGACGGGATGACAGCTTCCCATCTGACAAGACAAGCAGGTATACGCCCTTTTCCAGAGAAGAAGTACGTATCGTTTCGCTGCTCTTGGCCTGCAGCGTTTGACGCACCCTTTCACGTCCTTCCAGATCTGTGATTACCGCCGTTTTGTATTTTCCATTGTGTTTGACCACAATGTAGTCCGTAAATGGATTGGGCGTAACAGTCACCGTTACATCTTCCATGTCATCCAGACCCGTGATGCTGTTGTTGGTAATGGCACTGGTGAAATTGGCAACCGGAATCTCATTGGCAGATACCAGACCCGTTCCCACATATTTGATGGTAACAACATCGCCCTTGTTGATAGGCGTTGACAAGGTTATGTATAGACGCGTCTTCGTAACACTGGCGGTCTCAATCTTGGTAACCTTGTAAGGCAGGTTTTTGGACGATGTCAGCGTAAAACACGAATCCAGCCCCTTGGAGGAACCCATGTTCACATCAAAGTTCAGATAAATCATGGATCCAGTCGTGTTGGTAGTAGAAGTAAGCAATTTAGGTGTCACAACGGTATTTGTCACGGTTTTAGAGACGAAGGAAGCCAGATAGCGACCGTCAAATCGTTTCAACGAACCATTGGCATAGGTCACTTTGACCGCATCGGTTCCCTTTGTCAATTGATTCTGAAGTTTCAATGACAGGATGTTCTTGCTCGCACCAACCGCAGCTGAACTGACGGGAACAGTCGTTCCGTTTACGGTAACCACGTATTCGGAAGCATTGATGGTTGAGTCAACCAGGTCGTTGTCGAACTTCAGCTGTACTTCCCGGCCATTTCCGCTGGTAGCCGACGAAAGATACCCCCAGGCAAGATCGCTGGAAAATTCGTAACCAAAAGGCCTCAACATACCACCATCGGCGGATGAATACGTATTTGCAAAGAAAGCAACAGGAATGTAGTCTCTTTTTCCGATAGTGCTGTTGGTGGTCAACACGACAGTCTTGGAATCACCAGCTTTCAAGGCTGTCGATTTGACATAATTTGACTTTCTATCAAAAATCTTGAAATTATGAGACTGATAGGTTGGATTCGCCATGGTTTTGTCAAACGTCAGGTGAATCTCATTGGGTTCAACAATGCTTACCTTCTTTAACACCGGTGTGGTTGAAGATGCAACGATGGTGTTCAGATCGAAGGTCTTACCCTTATTGGCTTTACTGCAATTTATTCCAAATTCTTTCCAAACCCCGTTGACTTTGACCATGACGTCGTATTGGCCATAATAGCCATTGAAGCTAAACATGCCATTTTCATCCAATTTTCCTTTCACATCCGTGTTCCATTGCTTTTGGATCAAGTTGTATATGGAATCGGCAGCTATACGATAGGTCTTATCCTGACGAAAAGGATTGATGATGCCATCGGCCCAGGTCGGTTCGGTCAATCCCCAGAAAATAAATCCCTCAACTAACGGATGTGAAAAGCACAGACGCATCATCTTGGATATTTCTCTGGCGTACATGTGTTCATCAGCCGGACCTGATCCGTAATTCATGTCAAACTCGGTAATTTTTATGGGCAGATTGAATTGGCCGAGCTGATCAAGACGGCTCTTGAAACCGGACAAATCAACCGTTGATCCGATGTGAGACTGTGTACCGATACCTGTAACCGGAGCTCCGTTTTGTATCATCCGCTTGACCAAATTACAGAAATTATCCGTTTGATTCTGGTATTCGATAATATTGAAGTCGTTGATAAAAAGTTTGGCTGTTGGATCGGCCTCGTGTGCCCATTTGAAGCAATTCCAATTGATGGAATCGCCTACAATGCTTTGCAGGGTGGTGGCATGGGTGGGTTCGTTCATGACGTCGTATTCTTTTACGATCCCCTTGTAGTGGTTCACCTCGCGCATAACCCTGTTCCTACAGGTATCGTACATGACCTTTGGCGTCGATTTCAGGTTCATGACCCATTGGGGAACACAGTGGTAGTCCGTTTGGTTGTATCCACCCCACAGCAGAGTATGTGCCTTGAATCCAAATCCAAACTTTTTAAACCAGGCAATGGTATTGTCGTATCCTGAATAATTGATAACTCCCTGATTTGGTTCAATGCCGCTCCATTTGAAGGAATTCCCATTTACACCAAAATTGCAGAATTTCAACATGATCGCCCGTTGCCAGTCATCTCCTGAGGCAACTTGAGGACTACCGGTGTCGTACAGGTCGACAGCGTACCCCCAGGAAAAATCATGCTTCTTCATGATAACCCGAACGCTGTCAGTAATCAAGACCCCTTGTTGATTCTTAACCCTAATGGTAAAACTCCCCTTTCTCAAGGTGTCAATTCGCGCTTGCGCGTTGTTGTACCATTCTGTTTGAGCCATCAACGGACACACCGCTAAAGCGAGCATCAGTAATAGCCCAGTTTTTTTGTTTTTCATGGTATAGTTGTATTGGTTTAACTAGTCGTGTTGTTCAACAAGTTTATTACTGTTGAAAACAGCAACGTGCAGGAAGTTGTAAAACCCCACCGCACGATACTGTTTTAATGTAATCCGTCAACATAAATCCGACTTACAACAGCTGTCAGTCGGCCATAATCCTTATCTTTCAGCGATCGCCACCACCATTGATGGTTTTGATGCGACCTTTTTCATCGTATTCCAGTTCAACTACTTTCAGGCTTCTCAACCAGGTACGTCCTCCAGAGGGAACACTGTCGTGATGGAACAAGTACCACTTGCCCTTGAACTCAGCGATGGCATGATGGGTTGTCCATCCGACAACCGGTGTGAGTATAATACCTTGGTATGTAAAAGGACCGTAAGGATTGTCACCGATGGCATAACACAAGTGGTGTGAATCACCTGTTGAATAGGAAAAATAGTACTTTCCGTTGTAGGTATGCATCCACGAGGCTTCGAAAAAACGGATGTCGTTTTGTCCGGCTTTCATGACTGAACCATCGGGATTCAAAATCA
>CAYTIY010000078.1:0-10976 GCA_964438045.1 uncultured Bacteroidales bacterium
AAGCGTGGAAACATTCGGCGGAAGCCGGGGTGCCAGAGGTGCCGGTGGTCCCGCTGCTCAAGGAACTCCCGCTGTGGAAAACAAGGACGCCTTTGTGGAAGGCCCCTGGTTCTACAAGCGCAACAAAATGTATTACATGATGTTTGCCGGCATGAGCAAGGGTACGGAAACCCTTTCTTATTCCACCAGCACAGGGCCTACGGGTCCTTGGAAATACCAGGGCAAGATCATGATTGACCAAAAGCTGAACAGCTTCACCAACCACGGAGGCATCATCGATTACAAGGGCAATTCCTACTTATTTTACCATTCCGGCTTGTTGCCTCAGGGCGGAAGTTACGGTCGTGCTGCTTGTGTGGAACAATTCACCTACAACGCAGACGGAACCATTCCGGCGATCAAGGCCACGAAGGAAGGTCCTAAACCGGTAGGCACTCTGGATCCGTACAAACGGACGGAAGCCGAGACCATGGCCTGGTCGGAGAAATGCAGCATAGCCCAAAACAATACGGTGGGTGTTTATATCACCAGTACCCGCGGTAAAGGCTACATCAAAGTACGTGAAGTCAACTTCGGCAGCACTTCACCCAAATCGTTCACCGCTTCCTTGGCAGCCGGTGTCGATGGTGGTGCACTGGAAGTTCGCCTTGACAGCCTTAAAGGGCCGATGATTGCTTCCATCAAACTACCCCGCACCGGTGGTTGGGATGTGTTCAAATCGTTTACGGCTACATTGACGAAGGAAGTCAACGGCATACACGACCTTTATTTTGCCTTCAATGGCCAAAATATTACAGCCGGTCGTGAACTGTTCAATTTTGACCACTGGATGTTCAACAAACAATAACAAACAACGCAATGCTCATAAAGCAAAGAATTAACCGTCTATCGTGCCTGCTGTTTGTCGGCCTGTTTTCCTTCCTGAGTCAGGTACAAGCAGTCAACGAGGTGAAACGGACAACTGACAGGGTATCCGTTTCTCTGTCAGACGGAACCCTGGAACTGGTGCCGCTGGCAGACAACGCCATTCGGGTACGCTTCTACAAAGATACAGAGGGAAAGGTTCCTGAACTCGTAATGACCGAAAAGCGAACAACACCAACGTTTCAATTAGCCAATTCGGCAACGAGCGTGACCGTTAGCGTCAACCAGATGCAGGTAACACTCAACAAGCAAACTGGGGCACTGATGTACGCGGACAAAGCCGGTAAGGTTTTTCTAAAGGAGCTGGCGGGTTCACGCAAGTTGATGCCGGGAACGGTACAAGGGGAGCCCTGTTTCATGGCCGAGCAACGTTTCGAATCACCGGCCGACGAATACATCTTCGGTTTGGGCCAATTTCAAGACGGGCAATATAACCTGAGAAATGTAACGCGTCGCCTGACACAGGTGAATTCGCAAATTGCCATTCCCTTTGTGTATTCCAGCAAGGGATACGGATTGATGTGGCACCAGTACGGACTGACCGACTTCAACCCGGCCGACAACGCCATACCGTTGGAGAAACAGGTGGCATCCTCCACCGAAAACAACCGAATGGTGGAAGTGACCACCACGTCGGGTACCCAACGCGTGTCGCAGAATCAATCCCTGTACAAGGGTTCATTTACCGTGAACAAAGAGGGCGTTTATTCCATCTTTCTCGATTTGGGCGATATGGGCAACCGTCATTTGGTCATTATCGATGGAAAACCCTGTGTGGACCAGAACAACCAGTGGCTGCCCCCCACCGTGGGCTCACTGGTTAAGCTGCAAGCTGGAACCCATCAGGTTCAAGTGTTGTGCAAATCAAGCAATACTCCAACCTTGACATGGAAGTTGAGCGAACCGGCTACCACTTTCCGTTCACCCAATGCCAAGCTGCTCGACTATGTGGTCTTTTACGGCCCTTCAGCCGATGCCGTCATCGCATCCTACCGTACTCTTTCAGGTGAGGCTCCCATGCTTCCTCAATGGGCGTATGGCTTCTGGCAATGCCGCGAACGCTACACCTCCGGTACGCACCTGGTGGAAACCGTCAAGGAATTCCGCAAACGGAACTTACCCATGGACGTCATCGTGCAAGATTGGCAATACTGGGGCAAGTACGGCTGGGGCGTTCCCAAATTCGACGAGACGAACTACCCCAATCCGGCCGGATTCATCAAAGAACTGCACGACCTGAACGCTCACTTCAATGTGTCGGTGTGGGAAAACCTCGACCAAAAGTCGGAGGTAGCCAAGCCTTATATTGAAAACAACCTTTTTATTCCGAACAGTCCTTGGGTGGACGTTTTCAACCCGCTCGGCCGTGAGACGCATTGGAAAGCATTGAACGACAACCTGTTCAGTATCGGCGTGGATTCCTGGTGGATGGATGCCACCGAACCCGAAAACGATGCGTTAAAAGGAAAGAAAACCCATATGGGCCCGGGCGATTTCTACCGGCTCACGTATCCCTTGTTTGTCAGCCAGGCTGTCTATGAAGGTCAACGCAAAACCACCTCCGACAAGCGTGTATGCATCCTTACCCGTTCCGCCTTCCTTGGACAACAGCGATACGGTGTGATCAACTGGTCGGGAGATATCGGTGGAACCTGGGATACCTACCGAAACCAAATCGTGGCTGGTCTGAACTTTACGTTGACGGGTTTGCCTTACTGGACAACCGACATCGGCGGGTTCTTCCGTCCCGGACGTTCCCAATACACCGATGAGAAATTCCACGACCTGCTTACCCGTTGGTACCAATGGGGTGCGATGAGCCCCATCTTCCGCATGCACGGATACCAAACAGAAACCGAACCTTGGAAATACGGGGATAAGGTGGAAGGCAATATGCGCAAGATGCTGAACCTTCGTTACCGCCTGCTGCCCTACATTTATTCGGAAGCCTGGCAAGTCACCGCTAACGGTTCAACCATGATGCGTCCCATGGTCATGGATTTCAACGGCGATACGGCTGCGTTGAACCGTCAGTACCAATACCTGTTTGGCAAGTCCATACTGGTGGCACCCATCACCGAACCCGGTATTTCAACGTGGGCTGTCTATTTGCCAAAAGCGGCCGATTGGTATGACTTTTGGACGGGTAAACGCTTCAAGGGTGGTCAGTCGGTACAAACCGCAGCTCCTCTTGATAGGATTCCGTTGTTTGTGAAAGCAGGTTCCATCATTCCCATAGGTAAGTTGCAACAATATGCAGGTGAGAAATCGGCCGACACACTGGAAATCCGTGTATATCGGGGTGTCAATGCTTCCTTCGACCTGTATGAGGACGAAGGCGATTCCTACAACTACGAACAGGGCAAGTACTCCCTGATATCGTTTAAATGGGACGAGAAACAACAAGCCTTGACCATATCCAAGCAGCTGGGAATCTTCCCCGGCAGCCTGAAGAGTCGGGTATTCAATGTGGTGTTGGTTGATGACAGCAAAGGGTACGGCATTGATGCAAGCCGCGTAAGCAAACGTGTCAATTATGTTGGAAAAACCGTACGTGTAGCGATGTGATAAAAAGATATCCTACCGGCAAAACGGAAACGGGTATGAATGGTAAAAAAGAGAGCATCTGTAGTAAAACAGATGCTCTCTTTTTGTGGATTTATACGTAGCGGATAAATAATTACCAGAAATACCAGTAGAACAACGCACAGAAGGCGACAACACCGAGAGTTGCGATAACATCCCATTTGTTCCAGCTTTTAGTAATGAGTTCTTTGTAGTTTCTGTCGAAAGTAATGAACTCGATTTGTTTGGCGGTTGGTTTCTTGGTGAAGAACGATACAACCACCATGAAGACCATAATGGCAACCAACAACCAGATTTCGAAGATCAGCCAGTTTGTGTGCCAGAACCATGATGTCGATTCCCATAATCCGCCGTTCATCGCCTTAGCACCTGTGTCGGTGAGTATGTTGGTCAGCAAGCGCACCATACCCACCAGGAAACCGAAGATCAAACCAGATTCACCAGCCTTAGGGGTTATTTTCTTGGAGAAGATACCCATGAGGAAGACAGCAACCATGGCTGGAGCTAACAGCGATTGGATACCCTGAAGGTAGGAGTAGAGGCTGCCCAAGCTCATCATGACAGGAATCCATGCGATGCCCAGGATCACAACGACTACAGTGGCAATACGACCGACCAAAACATATCTTTCTTCTGTTTTACCCTTAAACATGGGTTTGTAAAAGTCTTCCGTAAACAAAGTAGCGCAAGAGTTGAAGAATGCAGCCAGTGAAGCAACAAGAGCTGAAATGAAACCGATGGTCACGATGCCTTTCACACCAGCGGGCAAGACAAACTTGACCATGGAACCGAAGGCAGTGTCGGGGTTGTCCAGCGTAAAACCACTGTCGGGACGCGCAGCCAAGGCTGCAGCAATCATTCCAGGAATGAGGAACATGAATACCGGTAATAATTTGAAGTAACCGGCTGCGATGGTGCCTCTACGCGCGCGCTTCATTACAACGTCGTTCGCTTCACCCTTGGTTTGACCAAGTACACGTTGTACGATGTGCTGGTCAGTAGCCCAGTACCAAAGACCAATGATGGACGCACCGATAAACACCCAAAAGCCTGGGTATTCATCATACATTGGGTCGCCCGTATTCAAGTGGAACATGTGATTGGTACCGTAAGCAACGCCATCCGCTCCCACACTCAGCGTTCTGGAATAGTCGATCATGGCATTCCAGCCGTCACCGATATTGCCACTTCCGAGTGCTGCCAAACCAAGGAAAAGCACCATGAACGAACCAATAATAAGAATAGGTGTCTGAATGGCTGACAAGGTCATGACACCTTTCATACCTCCAAATATGGTGAAAATACCCGTCAGGACGATAAGACCGATGGCTCCGTACCAGAAAGGCAATCCCAAAAGACTTTCAAGGAAGATGCCTCCCGTAAATGCCGTAACACTTACCTTGGTCAGTACGTACGCAATAAGGGTGATGATGGACAGCCAAGAACCCGTTGCCGGTGTATAGCGATTCTTGAGGAAGTCGGGCATCGTGATGATTTTTCCCAGTTTTGAATTCATCAACTGATAGAATGGGACAAACAACCAACCCAGGATGAGAATCATCCAGCCTTGCATTTCCCAGTGAGCCATGCCCACGCCGGCTTTGGCTCCTGTGCCAGCAAGCCCGACCAAGTGTTCCGAACCAATATTGGCGGCAAAAATGGCCGCACCAATGATGTACCAGGGTTCCCCTTTGCCGAACAGGTAGTCCGCACTGTCAGCACCCTGTTGTTTTTGTTTGTGTTTTCGAATCGAATTCCAAACAGCCCAGGCAACAGCCACAATGCCAACGGCAATGATGACCCAGTCCAGCCATATGAATTCCTGTGAATTCCAATTCATAATGTAAAATGATTAAATAAGTGATACGTAATTTTTCAAACAACAGTGCGCAAAAGTAGACTATATTTCAACAGACAAGATTACTGAAAACATGTTATAAAACATAAATATTGATCATTGCTTTTTACTGAACATTTAGAAACGCTGAATGTTATACATGAGTCCACTCCAACCTAGAGTCATTTGTCGTATCAAATGAGTGGGTTGTCATATTTCATTTGATACCATGGAACAATCAAAAAGTAACAATCAGTCAACAGTGATTGATTTATCCAAAGACCGTTTCTTTAGTGTAGTCGCCCACGACTTGAAAGCGCCATTAAGTACCATTGTAAGCCTGATCGATGTTTCTACCAGAAACCTGGACATGATGGACAAGGATGATATCATAAGAATGCTCGCCTCTATCAATGAAGAAGCAATCAATACACTTTTATTGCTGGATAATTTGCTCCAATGGTATCATGAACAACAGGGAAACGTGGGATTTAATCCACACATGCACGACGTAGCCGAAATGGTGACAGAAGCCGTGCGGGAAGTAAGCGGAGGTGCAAGTTTAAAGCATATATCCGTTCATTACGACAAAATGGATTATCGTGTTTATGCAGACAGGGCAATGGTAGTCACCGTATTGCGAAACCTGCTGACCAATGCAGTCAAATTTTCCTATGAGGGTGGATCGATCTGGGTAGAGGTGGTGCGCCTTTCGCACGAAATACGCTTCATTGTGCGTGATTCCGGTGTTGGTATGCCAAAGGACGTGGTAAACAAACTGTTTGACTCCAACAAGCAGAACAGTACTCCGGGAACAAATAATGAAAAGGGAACAGGGATCGGTTTGTTGCTCTGCAAGGACTTTGTCGAACGTCACGGCGGACGTATTTGGGCGGAAAGTCAGCCCGGGCAAGGTAGTGTCATCTCTTTTTCCTTGCCCGAAAACTGACCTGCGTTTATTTCCCTTTAAGGACAAGTAACCTGCTGGCGTGGGGAGCCAAGGTCTGCTCAATAGAACCCATCTTCTTGCCTAATTTTTCACCCGACCACAAATCTTTGACTGTAACCTGTTTGGGTAGGTTGTATTTAGCCAGATCTATTTTAAGAGTTTGTTCTGTCTGGCCAGTATTAAAGAGCGCCAGGTACACTTCCTTAGTCTTTGGATTCACCGATGTTATGGCAACCTGGCCGTTTTCCTGGAACAGCTGACGAACCGAAGTGCTTTGTCTGTGCATTTTCAAAACTCCCTTGTTGGTAAGTAAAGAATGAGTGAACGCATCGTTGCTGGGTAAGTCGCCGCCAAACATCAAAGGAGAGCGAAATACAGTAAACAGCGTCATCAAAGAGTACTGCTCATCCTTGGTCAGGTTGGTCCGACGGTCCATACCCCGTTCGCCACGGATAGAGAGACGGCCCAAGGGTATCATATCACAATCCGGCCAGGTACCCGGTGCGATGTATCCGTACCATTTTTGGGCAATGTTCAACAAATGAGTAACATCATTCCAGTTGTCCCAGACATCATTGACCATGCGCCACATATTGGCATTTTGGCTCACGTGAGGGCCTGTTTCAAGGGGCGTTTCCCCCGGAGATGTACTAAGTACAATGGCTCGTCCGCATTGGTCAATGGCCTTGCGGATCATGGATACCTCATCCTGGTGATAGGAGGGTGCAGATAAGTCGTCCACTTTTACAAAATCAACTCCCCAACTGGCATATAGGTCGAAAATGGAGTTGTAGTATTCCTGCGCTCCCTTACGGTCTGCCAAAATGGTGTAATTGTCTCTCAACCACGTACACTGGCCTTTCTCGGTAAAAATCTGATTGGCAGTGACCCCTTTTGCACCCAGAATGGGCAACTTGCGTTCCACGGCTATTTTGGGAACACCACGCATAATGTGAATACCGAATTTTAGACCCTTGGCATGCATGTAATCAGCCAATGGTTTGAATCCTTTTCCGTTTGCAGAAGAAGGAAACCGATTGGGTGCTGGGATGTAGCGACCGTATTCATCAATGGTGTAAATCTGGTCGGTTTGATTGTAGCCACCGGCTTTGTCGTTTTGGATGTTCCAACGAATGTCAACGACGATGTATTCCCATCCGTACTTTTTCAGATGCTTGGCCATGTATTCCGCATTGGCTTTTACTTCCGATTCCACCACCGTAGGACCGTAGCAGTCCCAGCTGTTCCAACCCATAGGTGGTGTTTGAGCCCAGTCTTTGAAGTTCGTTCCGGTTTTGGCCGACAGCAGGGTGACCAGCAACAAACCGGCTGCGGTCAATAAAAAACGTTTGTTCAACATGATAGATACATTTAAAGCATAATTGAATCAAAAATACCGTTTCCAAAACGGACAAACAAGTAATACAACCGTTTTTGTATCTTTGTATCCGGGTGGACTGACCGACGGAGGGTGTGCTTCAACAGCGGTGTCTATGTACGAACAAAGCCACCCATGGAGAGCAGCTTCGTTTAAATGAGAATGAAATGAAAAAGTTACTTTTTTGAATCTTCAATGGATACTTTGCGGAATTCCTTCATCAACTTTTCAATTTCCAATGATTCTTTTCTGGCGCGAGCACCGGCAGCCTTGTTTCCATTAGCGGCCTGAGCGGCTGCATTCTTCTGAAATTCGGCGATGAGCCCGTTTGCTTTTTCCAATAATGCGTTCATGACTTAGGTTTTAATAGTTAAGAATGCTGCAAATTTAAGACAATGATTCAGATGGCAAATGATTGAATCGTTTTTTTTTCAAAAAAAAGCGCCTTAAAGGTAACGCAGGTGCTTTTTTTTCAAGATTTTTATAAAAACCCAATAAAAATTGAAAGCAATGGCATTAAAAATTGGTGATAAGGTTCGTTACCTCGACTCAAAAGGTGGAGGAACCGTAACGGCATTCAAAGGGAAGGACCAGGTTCTGGTACTTGAAGAGGATGGTTTTGAGACACCGGTGCTGGCGCGACAATGCGTCGTCATTGAGTCTGAAGAATCATCAAACAGGTCGGAAAAAAAACAAACCCGCGAAGAAGGAGGCAAGGAAACAAAGGTACTTTCACTACGTAAAAAAAAGCCATCCAAGTTATCAACAGACAACAGCCTGAAAGTCTATCTTGCTTTTCTTGCCGAGGAGGGGAAATCCTTTGACAATTCATCAATGGAGAGTTACCTGATCAACGACAGCTCTTTCCATGTGCTGTATCATATAGCACTGGTCACCGGTAATGCCTGGCAGACATTGCAATCGGGATTGATAGAGCCGGACTCAAAAATGTACCTCGAAACGTTCGAGCGAAAAGAAGTCCCTGAAAGAGAACGAATTCACGTTCAGCTGATCGTGTACAAAAAGGATGCATTCTATGTCGGTCGGCAACCTGTCTCCTGCGAGTTGCGACTTGAACAGGCCAAATTCTACAAGATTCACTGCTTCAGGCAAAACGACTACTTCGACGATGACGCACTCTTGTTTCCCGTTGTCGATCAATAAAGAAGGAGTAAAAAAACCAGTCCATTTGCCAGGGTCAAAGCCAGGAAACCTGTTACCAGCGGTTTAGCCAGATCCTTGCGCCCTCCCGAAAAGCCGATTGCGTAGGTCATCTTGATAAGATTGTTGCTCAAGGTGGCCAACAGGCTGGCTGTAACAACGATGTGTGTAGGGACACCCGTGGCTTTACCTTCCAGTAGGTTAAGGATAAATGGGGTAATGTCTCCAAAACCGGCCACAAGCGCCAACAAGTTTACACCTCTTGTTCCCAGGTATTGAATGGCGTAATGCGTCAACAACGAAAACAGGACAAAAAGAAAAGCGAAAATCAAGGCCACTTTGAATTCCAACGGATTATCACGTGGCTCGGACTTAAGTGCTTCTTTAGCTTCAACCGTTGTGGTCGGGGCAGAACGACGTTGCCTGAAATGGATGAAAATGCCAATGCCGCAGGATGTGGCAGCCAGGATGATCATAGGCACCAATAACCGTTCAAAAACCGACCAGTCGAAAATGGAAATAATGACCAGTAGCCGTAAAAACATCATTCCAACGGCCATGAACATGGCTTTCACGTAATCGGGTAACGAATCAGCCGAAGCTGTCTTGCACTTTTTGGATAGGATGGTGATGGTGGCCGTACTGCTGTACAATCCTCCGATGATGCCGGAAACCAGGATGCTTGATTGCTTAAAGACGTACTGTCTTAGCAGGTAACTGACGTAGGAAATAGCCGATACGATAACGGTGGTCAGCCAGATACGGTACGGAGTAAGGTTGACCGACGGTATGAACCGTTCATCAGGAAGCATGGGCAGGATGATGAACGCAATAAGCAAAAACTTGGCAAGAATGATGAATTCATCGTTATTCATCTTGTGAGCCAGTTCTACAAAAGTCGACTTCATCTCTGCCAGCAGCAGCACCACAACAACCACCGAAACGTACAACCAGGAGGGCATGAGGCAAACAAGCGGTCCCATGCAATAGGTGATCAGCGCCGTTACGATAGTGGTCATTCCATAGTCGTTCTGTCTGCCAATTTTGTAGTAATAATTCATACCCAGCAGAAACGCCAGCACCAGTCCACCCCCCGCAAATAATGAAAAGTCAGTAGGCTTGAAACTGTACAACAGGTAACCCAGCAACCCGATGAGGGTAAACGTACGATCGGTTCCAAACAACGTTGTTTCCTTGTTTAGGTTCAATCGACGCTGTGACAAACCGATGAGCAGGGAAAAAACCAGCACAAGTACGAAATCCGTGAAGTTTTCGGGTAAAATACGGTTTAAATAGGGTTCCATATGGAGTAACGTTTTTCGAATAGACCAAAATTACCAATTCTTATAGGGATTGATTGCCAGATGGGAGTTGTAATAACGCCGCTGACCGGTCACTTCCTGACCGAGCCAATCGGGTTTCTCAAATGGTTCATCCTCGTCATCCAACTCGATCTCCGCTACAACCAGGCCTTCGTTGTCGCCGTGGAAGACATCCACTTCAAACAGATGTTTGCCGGCAGGAATCAGATACCTGTCTTTATCAATTAAGTCGTTTATACACAGTAAAAACAACTCTTCTGCGTCGTGTGGTTCAATCTCATGGTTCCATTCATAACGGGTTGTCCCGCTGGGGTTGCTCGGTCCCTTGATGGTAAGGAATGACCTGTCATCCTCGGTGCGAACTCTCACCGTGCAGCCATTTGTCGTCGGCAAATAACCCTGTTTGAAATGCATTTTTCGAATGGATTGGGATACAAAGGATCCAATCACCAAAAACTTTCGTTCAATTTCAAGTGCCATAAGTGGGGGTGTTCTTCTTACAAAGGTAAGGTTTTCGACCAGAAATACATCGAGCATGGGTTATTGCATTTATAATATGCTAAATAACATAGTTTTGTAACACTGCCGTGAAATTGGATTTAGTAGTGAGTTTTTATACTTTGCGATGCCCTTTTGGGTAAAGAGCCATAAATTCTTATCACCATAAAGACTTTACGTGTATGAAAGTGTATCAAACCAATGAAATCAAGAACATCTCCATATTGGGGAGTTCAGGAGCCGGGAAAACCACTCTCGCAGAAGCGATGCTTTTCGAGGGTGGTTTGATAAAACGTCGCGGGACCGTTGAGGCTCAAAACA
>CAYTIY010000079.1:0-10753 GCA_964438045.1 uncultured Bacteroidales bacterium
AATTTGATGAGTCTGCCAATCAAGATTGACGCAACTTCTCTACACCAAAGATAGCAATAAAACGAGATAAAACAAATAAATCAGCTCCTAAATAGCATAAAAAAGGCCATCCCGAACGTATGTCGAAATGGCCATTTTAAATAACTATGTGGCTTATCAGGCGTTCTTGGCTCGTTGAACGATGGCCTTGAAGGCTTGCGGTTCGTTCATGGCCAAGTCGGCCAATACTTTACGGTTGATTTCGATACCGGCCTTGTGCAAGGCACCCATCAGGCGGCTGTAAGACATACCTTCGAGGCGGGCACCGGCATTGATACGTTGGATCCACAGGGCACGAAACTCACGCTTCTTGGCTTTGCGGTCGCGGTAAGCATATTGCATCCCTTTTTCCCAGGTATTCTTGGCTACGGTCCAAACATTCTTCCTGGAACCGAAATATCCCTTGGTCAGGTTGAGGACTTTTTTTCTTCTTGCCCTTGAGGCAACGTGATTGACTGATCTTGGCATTGTTGTTACGTTTTTTTGAATGCTAGCGTCATGCTTCTCAGATGAACTTTTGAGCTAGGCGATTCGGTTAAAAATGAAACTGAATTGATTCTGAATGATTACTTGAGACCTAGCAAGATTTTCACATTGTGCAAGTCGGTTTTGTCAACCAACGTCATGTGGGTCAGGTTACGTTTTTGCTTGGTCGTCTTCTTCGTCAGAATGTGACTCTTGAATGCGTGTTTACGCTTGATTTTACCTGTTCCGGTAAGGGTGAACCTCTTTTTGGCACCGGAATTAGTCTTCATCTTTGGCATTTTGCTCTGTTTTTTGTTGTGAAACTTGTTTATTGGGTGAAGCGGGAGCAGGGGCTGGTACAGCTTTTTTCTTAGGCGCCAACATGATAATCATGCGTTTGCCTTCCAATACCGGCATGTTTTCCACTTTTCCATAATCTTCTAAATCGTTGGCAAAACGAAGCAGCAACACTTCACCTTGTTCTTTGAACAGGATGGAGCGGCCTTTAAAGAACACATACGCCTTTACTTTCGATCCTTCTTCCAAAAACGACTTGGCGTGTTTCAGCTTGAAGTTGTAATCGTGATCATCTGTTTGAGGTCCGAACCGGATTTCTTTAAGGATAATCTTGGTCGACTTGGCTTTTTGTTCCTTCTGTTTCTTCTTTTGTTGGTACAGAAACTTTTGGTAGTCGGTGATACGGCAAACGGGGGGGTCTGCATTTGGAGAAATCTCCACCAAATCAAGTTGCTTTTGATCCGCTAGTTCCAATGCTTGCTGGATGGAGTATACACCCTGTTCCACATTTTCGCCTACCAGGCGGACTTCCCTGACACGGATGCGTTCATTGATCCGGTACTGCAATTTAAATTCGTCGTTCCTCATTCGGTGCGTTAGCCTCGTTAGTATTATGTTGACTATCAGTTGTTTATATTACCAGGTTGTCATCATCTTCTCGACCTCTTCGGTCAAGAGCGCGGCAAAGGTAGTAAATTTCATTGAACCTTTATCGCCTTCACCCTGTTTTCTTACAGAAACTTCTTGTTTTTCTGCTTCTTGCTCTCCGACTATGAGCATGTAGGGGATGCGTTTGAGTTCGTTGTCGCGGATTTTCCGGCCGATCTTCTCGTTCCTGTCGTCCACCACGGTGCGGATATCTTGTTCGTTCAAGAAACGGCTTACTTCGTTGGCATAGTCGTTGAACTTTTCACTGATGGGCAGAATGACTACCTGATCGGGAGTCAGCCACAAGGGGAATTTCCCGGCCGTATGTTCAATGAGTACAGCCACGAAACGTTCCATGGAACCGAACGGGGCCCGGTGTATCATGATGGGGCGGTGCTTCTGGTTGTCGCTACCCACGTATTCCAGTTCAAAGCGTTCGGGTAGGTTGTAGTCCACCTGGATGGTACCCAATTGCCAACGGCGACCGATGGCGTCTTTCACCATGAAGTCAAGCTTGGGACCGTAGAAGGCAGCCTCGCCCAGTTCAACCTTGGCATTCAGACCTTTTTCCTGGCAAGCTTCCACAATGGCACGTTCCGACTTTTCCCAGTTCTCGTCGCTGCCAATGTATTTTTCTGTGTTGTTCGGGTCACGCAGGGAAATCTGTGCTTCAAAATTCTTAAAATCCAGGGCCTTGAAAATGATGAAGATGATGTCCATCACTTTCAGGAACTCGTCTTTCAATTGGTCGGGACGGCAGAAAATATGGGCGTCGTCCTGCGTAAAGCTGCGTACGCGGGTCAAGCCATGCAACTCACCGCTCTGTTCGTAACGATAGACCGTGCCAAATTCGGCAAAGCGCAAAGGTAGGTCTTTGTAGGAGCGGGGCAGGAACTTATAAATCTCGCAGTGGTGCGGGCAGTTCATGGGTTTGAGCAGGTACTCTTCACCTTCTTCCGGGGTATGGATGGGTTGGAAAGAGTCTTTGCCGTATTTGGCATAGTGGCCCGAGGTGATCCACAGTTCCTTTTGGCCGATGTGCGGGGTCATGACCTGTTGGTAGCCGAACTTCTTCTGGATGCGTTTCAGAAAGTCTTCCAGTTTGAGTCGAAGGGCTGTGCCACGGGGCAACCAGATAGGTAGGCCTTTGCCAACAGCATCGCTGAACATAAACAGTTCCAGTTCGCGGCCAATCTTGCGGTGGTCGCGTTTTTTGGCTTCTTCAAGCAACACCAGGTATTCGTCGAGCAGTTTCTTCTTGGGGAAGCTGACACCGTAGATACGGGTCATTTGTTTCCTCTTCTCGTCACCACGCCAGTATGCACCAGCTACGGACAATAGCTTGACGGCCTTGATGGGCTCGGTTGTCATCAAGTGAGGGCCACGGCACAAGTCGGTAAAGTTGCCTTGTGTGTAGGTGGAAATCGTGCCGTCTTCCAATTCGGCAATAAGTTCGTTTTTATAGGTTTGTCCTTGACTGCCAAATAAGTTCAGGGCATCCGTTTTGGTAATCTTTTTTCTGACGATGTCAGACTTCTTTGCAGCCAGTTCAACCATTCTGGCTTCAATGGCGGCCAGGTCGGATTCCTTAATGATAGCTTCTCCCGGATCGACATCGTAGTAAAAGCCGTTTTCTATGGCCGGACCAATACCGAACTGAATGCCCGGATACAATTCCTGGAGGGCTTCGGCCATCAGGTGGGCGGAAGAATGCCAGAAAGCGTGTTTGCCTTCGGCATCATCCCATTTGTACAGGGTTATTGAGCCATCGTTGGTCAAAGGACGACCAAGGTCAATGGTTTCTTCATTAAACGACGCTGCCAAGCAATCTTGAGCCAGGCGAGGGCTGATGGACATAGCCACTTCGTATGCGGTGGTTCCTTCGGGGTATTCCCGGACGGAGCCATCAGGAAAACGTAACTGAATCATAAGTCTGTAGTTAATCGCTCAACTATTCGTGGAATGGTTGTATTTGAACGGCCAAATTTACTGCATTAATTTGAGTTGACCAAGTGCCTGCCTGATGTTTTCGATGTTTTCGACCAGCAGGGATCGCTTCCCATTCTGGTCGCGCAACCGATTATTCTTGAGGTTCTTTGCCAAGTAGGCAAGAATACTGTCGAATGTGGACGATTGATAGAACGTGGACATGGGGTTACTGACAAAGTAACAGATCATCTGATTTTTTTTAAGGATAACCTTCTCCATGCCAAGTTGCTTGGCAATACGGCGCAAACGGATGACTTCAATCAAGTCGGCCGCAACGGGAGGAATGGGTCCGAAGCGGTCCAGCAGGCGTTTTTCAAAGGCTGTAATTTCATCTTCGGTTTCCAAACCGTCCATTTCGCGGTAGAGGCTCATGCGCTCCGGAGCCCCGGGTACATAGGCATCGGGGAACATCATTTCCATATCGGATTCCACCGTGCAATCGGAGACGTAGCTATACGTGCCTTCCCGGTTGAGTTGCTGTTCATCGGCATAGAGTCCGGCGAATTCTTCGTCCTTGAGTTCCTGGATGGCTTCGCCCAGGATTTTCTGGTAGGTTTCATACCCCAAATCAGCAATAAAGCCACTTTGCTCGGCACCCAGCATATTTCCGGCTCCACGGATGTCAAGGTCCTGCATGGCGATGTTGAAGCCGCTTCCCAGGTCGGAAAAGTTTTCGATGGCTTGCAGCCTTCTTTTTGCTTCCGGTGTCAACGAGCTTAACGGAGGGGCAAGCAGGTAACAGAAAGCCTTGCGGTTGCTGCGTCCAACACGACCTCTGAGCTGGTGGAGGTCGCTTAAACCAAACATGTGGGCATTGTTAACAATTATGGTATTTGCATTGGGAATATCCACTCCCGATTCGATAATGCTGGTGCAAATCAACACATCGAAGGCGTAGTCCATAAAATCGAGAATGATTTGCTCAAGTTCAGGCCCCGGCATTTGTCCGTGAGCGATCGCGGTACGAACACCAGGTACACAGCGGTGTACCATGGCTTCGATGTCGCGTAGGTTGTTGATGCGATTGTTGATGATGAACACCTGGCCGTTCCGTCCCAATTCAAACTCGACAGATTCTCGTATCAAGTCGTCGTTTAGTGTATTCAGTTCTGTCTGAATGGGATAACGGTTGGGAGGAGGTGTGGTAATTGTGCTCAAATCCCTGGCTCCCATGAGGGAAAACTGCAAGGTGCGCGGAATGGGGGTGGCTGTCAAGGTGAGCGTGTCGACATTCACCTTCAATTGACGCAGCTTTTCCTTGACGCTGACACCGAATTTCTGCTCTTCATCGATGATGAGCAGACCCAAGTCGTGGAATTGAACACTTTTACCAATGAGTTTGTGGGTGCCAATCAGGATATTGACCTTGCCTTCCTTCAATTCAGCTAAAATGCGGTTGGTTTCATTGGTTGACCGGGACCGGCTCAAGTAATCAACCTTGCAGGGGAAATCGCTCAACCGCTTTTTGAAGGTCTTGTAGTGCTGGAAGGCCAATACGGTAGTGGGTACAAGAAGAGCCACCTGCTTATTGTCAGTAACAGCTTTGAATGCGGCCCTTACAGCTATTTCCGTTTTCCCGAAACCTACGTCGCCGCAGATTAACCGGTCCATGGGGCGGCTGCTTTCCATGTCGTTTTTCACGTCAGCTGTAGCTTTGACTTGGTCTGGGGTATCCTCGTATAAAAAGGAGGCTTCCAGTTCCTGTTGCAGGAAACTGTCGGGGCTGTACATGAAACCCTGTTCTTCGCGTCGTTTGGCATAGAGGGCGATGAGTTCACGGGCAATATCCTTTACCTTTTTCTTGGTGCGTTCCTTGACCGTTGCCCAGGATGAACTACCCAGCTTGTTGATGCGCGGTTCGGAGCCTTCTTTTCCCTTGTACTTGGAAATGCGGTGGAGGTTGTGGATACTCACAAACAGGACATCGTCGTCCTTGTACATGATCTTGATCACTTCCTGCATGTGCCCGTTGATTTCGGTGCGGAAGAGACCACCGAATCGGCCTACTCCATAATCGATGTGTACCACATAATCCCCAAATTGGAATTGGGTGATTTCCTTCAGTGTCAGAGCCAGTTTGCCACTTCTGGCCTTATCGGAACGCAGGTTGTATTTATGGTAACGCTCGAACAGCTGGTGGTCGGTGAGGCAGACAATTTTCAGGTTATTGTCCAGAAATCCTTCGTGCAGGGTCTTTTGGATGGGCACAAACGAAATAGGATCTCCTCTGTCTTCAAAAATGGTTTTGAGGCGCTCAATTTGTTTGGAACTGTCACTGAGCAAGTAAAGGGTGTATCCATCTTCCTGCCATTGTTGGAAGGTTTGGCTGACCAGGTCGAAGTTGCGCCCGAAAACTGGTTGGGGCGATGTATTCAGCGATAAGGTGGCTTGTTTGGCCGTTGTTGGCTTTCGTCCAAATTCCAGCCAGCGGTAGACGCTTGCTTCTTGCCGAAACGCAGCTCCTTCCGTCAGGTTGATACGGTCTTCTTTGTCGGCACCTTCATAGAGTTGGTTCAACCGTTCGCAAATTAAATCAATATCGTGGAAACAGAGCAGGGCGTTCTTGCTTATATGTTCCAGAAACGAAACGTTACCCGATTGATTTGAATCGGTAAACGGTATAATCCGGATTGATTCAACCGTTTCTTTCGACAATTGGTTCTCAATGTCGAATGTCCGGATGCTTTCCACCTCATCGCCAAAGAAGTCGATGCGGTAGGGGAGTTCGTTGCTCCAGGAAAAAACATCGATCAGGCTTCCTCTCAGACTGAATTGCCCCGGTTCGTACACATAGTCTACGCGTTCGAATCCAAAATCATTTAACAATTCAATGACAAAAGCGGTGTCTACATGTTCGCCCCGATGGAGATCCAGCATCCTGTCTTTCAACTCTACGGGCGGAATTACCTTCTCAAACAAACTTTCGGGAGCGGCTACGACAATACACGGGGTTCCCTGTTGAAGCACATTCAGAACCTCTGTTCGCAAAATACTGTTGCCGGCATCATTACGACTGTATTTCAGCGATCGTTTGAAACCGGGCGGAAAATAGTAGACCTTGTCCTGGCCAAGCAATTGCACCAGGTCTTGATATATATATCCTGCAGTTTCCGCATCGTCTTCCACCACTAAAAACGTCAACTGACTTGCCAGAAAAAAAGACGATAAGCTTAACGCTGTCGTTGAGCCAGTGAGACCGTTCAGATAGATGTTTTCGGTAGATTCGGACACAAGTTTTCCACCCACCTTGAGATTTGGGTGGTTTTGATAGAGCCGGAGCAGTTGTTCCATTTCCAATATTCAGTATCTTAGGGTCCTTAAAAATCGCCTCAAAAGTAGAAAATATCTGTCGATTCCTTGCTTTTCGTTAGAAGATTTAAACCTATCTTTGCGATAATTCAAATATTATAGCTTCATGACATCGGATTCAGTGGTGATCATACCCACCTATAACGAAAAAGAAAATATTGAATCGATCATACGTGCTGTTTTCGAACTACCCAAAGCATTCGACATTTTGATCATTGATGATGGCTCACCCGATGGAACAGCTGACATTGTGCGTCGCTTGCAGGATGAATTTTCCGATGCCCTATACATGGAAGAAAGGGCTGGAAAACAAGGATTGGGAACCGCCTATATTTGTGGTTTTAATTGGTCATTGAGTCGGGGGTATGACTATATCATTGAGATGGATGCCGATTTCTCCCACAATCCCAAGGATTTGCTACGATTGTACCATGTATGCTCTCAGGATGGTGCCGATTTAGCCATTGGGTCCCGCTATGTGAACAATGTGGTAAATGTGGTGAACTGGCCCATCGGTCGGGTGTTGATGTCGTATTTTGCCTCCACCTATGTGCGTTTGATAACCGGCATGAAGGTGTTCGATACCACTGCCGGCTTCAAGTGTTACCGCAGAAAGGTGTTGGAAACCATTGATCTTGAGGCTATTCGATTCAAGGGATATGCGTTTCAAATTGAAATGAAGTTTACTGCCTGGAAATGCGGATTCCGCATCAAGGAAGTGCCCATCATCTTCTCAAACCGCGAACTAGGGGTCTCCAAGATGAATGGAGGTATATTTAATGAAGCCTTTTTCGGCGTTATCAAGATGAAGTGCCGAAGTTGGTTCAGGACCTATCCAACCCGCGCGTAATCATGGCCATACTGTTGCATAACGCGCTTATAATCAACGAGAACCAATCATTTATTGGTTCTGTATTGATTGACCGGGGGATTATTCAACGGATTTTTAAAGAAACTGTACCGGATGAGACACTCCGTACGGCCGAAATAATTGATGCCGAGGGTCTTTGGTTGCTTCCCGGTGCAATAGACGACCACGTGCATTTTCGGGAACCTGGATTGACGCATAAAGCCAGTATCGAGTCGGAATCGAAGGCAGCTGTGGCCGGAGGTGTAACGTCGTTCATGGATATGCCCAATACCAAGCCCGCCACAACAACCATTGAAAACTGGGAGGCCAAGATGGAACTGGCCGCAGCCAACTCATGGGCCAATTACGCGTTTTACCTGGGGGCGACAAACGACAATGTCTCGGAACTACAGAAGGCCGATTACAGGCGTGTTTGCGGTGTCAAACTGTTTATGGGATCCTCTACCGGAAATATGCTGGTGGATGATGAAAGAGCATTGAATGAGTTGTTTGAAACGGTTCCAGCTTTAATTGCTGTTCACGCCGAATCGGAAAGCAGAATTCAGGCGAACCGTGATCGCTTTTTACTCCAGTTTGGAAAAGAACTTCCCGTTTCATACCACCCGCTGATTCGTGACGCAGAAGCCTGTTACCAGTCAACCTTACTGGCTGTTGAACTGGCACGTCGATACAATGCCAGGCTTCATGTACTCCACCTCAGCACAGCCAGGGAATTATCCTTATTTGAATCCAAACCGTTGATTGAAAAGCACATCACTGCGGAAGCCTGTGTGCCCCACCTCTGGTTTGACGATAAGGCGTACACTCAAAAAGGGACGGCCGTGAAGTGCAACCCGGCCATCAAGTCTTCAACAGACAGGTCTGCCTTGATTCAAGCCGTCAAGGACGGACTCATCGACGTTATCGCCACCGACCATGCTCCACATCTGTGGTCGGAGAAAGAAGGCGACGCGCTTTCTGCCGCTTCCGGCATGCCGGGTATTCAATTCTCCCTTCCACTCATGTTGGAATTATCCAATAAAGGTTGTTTTTCAAAGGAAACCGTGGTGACACGCATGTGCCACGCTCCGGCCATTCTTTACCGCATCGAAAAAAGAGGATTTATCAGGGAAGGCTACCACGCCGACCTGGTGTTGATTGATCCATCTGTAGATCACATCATTTCAACCGATGAAGTACTTTCAACCTGCGGCTGGTCACCTTTCACAGGTGAACGGGTGCATTTCAAGGTAGCACAAACGTACGTCAATGGATCGCTTGTTTTCGATAAAGGTCAGATAACAGGCCAGAGAAACGTTTCCGCGCTAGTGTTCAATACCGCACAGAAACACCCGGATCATGAATAGAATTCGCTTTTTACTGCTCGTTTGCTTTTGTTTCCTATCGTTTGCATCACACGCTCAGTTATGTTGGAAGGTTTCCGGAAACGGGTTGGAAAAAAGTAGTTACTTGTTTGGCACGCTCCATGTCATAGAATACAGCAGCATTCCTCATTTCAACGATATCCTGGATTTATGCGCAAAATCGGAAGCCGTAGTCGGCGAGTTGGTCATGGATGCCACATTGAACGAATCGATTTTGAAGGGTGTTTCCATGAGTGATAAAAGCCTCAGTACCTTATTGACTCCCGACGAATACCGGTTGGTTGACACGGAGATACAGCATGTCTTGGGAGCAAGCCTGGAGTTGTTGGACAGAATGAAACCCTTGTATGTGGGTTCCATTTACACGGTGATGTCCTACATCTCATCGTTGGGTTTATCTGAACAGCCTACATCCATCGACGAAATTTTCCAACAAAAAGGCAAGGATAAAGGCCTGACGCTGATAGGGCTTGAAACACCCGATGAACAGGTGAACCTTCTATACAATACCATTCCGGTAGAAAGGCAGGCACAGATGCTGGTTGAAACTGTCCGTCAAAAGGACGAGGCAGCTTTGCAAGCCGAGGAGTTGAACAAGGCCTATCTCTCCGGAAATCTGGTTGAAATTGAAAAGATAGGCAAGGGTGACCAATGGTCGGTGGAAGAAACAACCTTGTTTGTCGATGAACGGAATTTGAGGTGGATGTATGAATTGCCCAGTCTGTTTAATGCCCAATCTTGTTTTGTGGCCGTAGGTTGCCTGCACCTTGTGGGCGAAACCGGCCTGATCAACCAACTCCGTCATGCCGGCTACTCTGTAGAGCCCATGCAGTTCAATTAACCCCAACGTCGACATTTCTTTTGCTCATACCAAGGTGTAACGGCATCCCGTCGCAGGTTATTTCGTATTTTTTGCATATTTAACAAGTAAATACTTGTTTTATTGCACAAAAATAACTATCTTTGATGTAAATCATCAAATGAATACAATCATGATTTCATTCCTTACATTTATTAACACCCTAACTCTTATTATTATGTCATATACATTACCTAGCCTTCCGTATGCGTACGACGCATTGGAACCTCATATTGATGCAAAAACAATGGAAATCCACCACACCAAGCATCACCAAGCTTACGTGACTAATCTCAACAACGCGGTTGCCGCCACTGAAGCTGAAGGCAAATCCCTGGAGGAGTTGATGCGGTCGGTGAACAAGTATTCCGTTGCGGTACGTAACAACGGCGGTGGCCACTGGAATCACTCCTTTTTCTGGACACAATTGTCCGGAAAGGCCAAGGCCGCTCCGTCTGGCAAGTTATACGACGCCATCGTCGCTAAATGGGGTAGCGTGGATGCCTTTAAAGGCGTGTTCGGTCAAGCTGCTGTGGGTCGTTTCGGTTCGGGTTGGACTTGGCTGTGCGTAAACGCCAAAGGTGAACTGGATGTCTGCTCCACGGCCAATCAGGACAATCCCTTGATGCCAGAGGCCGGTTGCTCCGGAACCCCGCTTTTGGGTTTGGACGTTTGGGAACACGCTTATTACCTCTTGTATCAAAATCGCAGGGCCGATTACATCGCAGCCTTCTGGAACGTGCTTGATTGGGGTGTTGTGGAAAAAAGGTACGCAGAAGCTATCAAGTAACCCAACCGGCGGAACGGAAACACTCTGTTAGTCAGTAAAAAAATAAAGGCTGCCTCAAACGGGCAGCCTTTATTAAACTAGTATTAATAAGCGTTATTTCCGCTTCTGTTGCGTTTTCTTCT
>CAYTIY010000080.1:0-10733 GCA_964438045.1 uncultured Bacteroidales bacterium
GACTTGCTTTTGGCCGATATTTTTCCGCCGGTTGAGTTGAAGGCGTTTTTATAGGCCATCAATGTTTCACGGAGCGTATTGCCCACTCCTACCACGGTGTAATCTTCAATGGCGACCATGGCAAACATTTTAACCAGCCCCCCATTGTCCTTGAGGGTCATGACGTAGGTAGGAATGTTGTTGATGTTGTAGGGAATGGGGGCCGAGGTGTAATACCCCTTTTCCTGTACCTTGCCTTTGGCTGAATTTTGAGCAGCAAATTCAGTGGCACCACTCTGTTTGTACCACACCGACTTTTTGGTACGTGTGTCAACCAGTACAAATCCAACGGTAGATTCATCGGAGCCTATGGATGTTAGACCGGTGTACCAGTATGCACGGTTGTCTTCACCGTACACCAAGGTGACCGATTCGGTTATTTGCAGTTTGTTTTCGTTCGAGAAATTCCAGTAACCCTTCACGTAATTACCCCAGTCGTTCAGTTGTTTTTCGACGAAAGCAGCCGGCTGAATGCGGTCAATCCACGCCGGAGCGTTTGAGATGCTGTATTGCTTAATGTCGCCGGTTTGAGCGTTTAGCACCACAACACCGGTTGCGTCTTCACCGTAAAAACCCACTTTCTTTTTGTAGGTTGAGATCACCCAGTAAGGTGTGCCTTCATCGTCAATTTCAAACGTATAATCGGTCAATCCGACAAACATATTCCCCTTGAAATAAATATACCGCTCCAGTTTGTCAAAGAAATAGGCTCCGGGTTGATACTTAATCTTGACGTCTTTACCGTTCAGTTGTTGTACCAACTTCACGTCGCGTTCATTGGTGGCATTGACCATTACGTAGCCACTCGAACCTTCCCGATTCGTTAGCCATTTGAAAAAACCGGAATGAAGCAAGGGGGCTACCCAATACAGTGCGTCGTTCACCTTTTGAATGCTGAACGTTCCCAGCGTCACTTGGCTCCCCAAAGCCGGCTGTGACCCCAAGACTTTATCTCCCAACTGTTCAGCTAAGGCTTGATCTACTACGCGAATTTTCTCCAACGATATGGGAATCATGTGGTTGGAAATATTTTTTCCAACTTCCACGTTTCCAATCAAGGCTTTGTAGTCTTGGTTGCGAAACAAGGCCCAAGACGAAAGTGCAGGTAACAAGGTCATGTATACCAATAAAATGCCCAACACAATCAGCGTTGGTTTCCCCACGTTTCTGCTTACGTGAAACTGTTGATCAATCACGACGACCGAAATCGCCTTTTTACCCAATAAGGCCCAACCGATGATTAATACGGTTAGTGCAAGGGGTAAGCCCCAAAAACCGTAATTAAGGACGGGCATGCCAACATAAAGGATCAAAAAAGAAACCAGTATCAGTACGAGGCTTTTTTTCAGCGTTTTCATTGAGGTGTTGGATTAAATGAACCCGTTTAAGGGTTGGTGCAAATATACGCGAATTGATTTGTAACATAATTAATCCATTTCATTTGGCCGAACAAAAAAACAGGCCTATTTTTACAAAAAAGAAACACACTAGCTTTAAATCGTTATATATGAAAAATCTCGAAAAGAAAATTGGCTTTGTCGGGTTAGGGGTCATGGGAAAACCGATGGCGAAAAACCTGATTAAAGCCGGGTATTCGCTGACGGTTTTTGACATCAATCCCGAAACAGTGAAGGAAGTCGTGTCCACCGGAGCTCAACAAGGAGCTTCGCCCGCCCAGATAGCAGCAGCATGTGACATTGTTATCACCATGCTTCCCAATTCTCCACACGTTGAGCAAGTCATTACCGGCAAAAACGGTATTCTGGAGGGTGCTAAGCCCGGTACCATCATCATCGACATGAGTTCCATCTCGCCCATCGTTGCCAAAAAAATGTACGCGGCAGCAGCTGAAAAAGGCGTGGAGATGCTGGATGCTCCGGTTAGCGGTGGCGAACCCAAGGCAAAAGACGGCACGATGTCCATCATGGTGGGTGGAAAGGAAGCCATCTTCGAATCCGTCAAGGACATTCTGTTGTCTATGGGTGGTTCCGCTATTCTAATCGGTGAAATCGGCAGCGGGAATATCTGTAAGCTGGCCAACCAGATTATGGTCGCCATGCACCTGGCCGCTGTGTCAGAAGCCATGGTGTTTGCCGAAAAGGCCGGTGTTGATACAGAGAAGGTGTACCAGGCCATCCGCGGTGGTTTGGCCGGCAGTACCGTGCTGGATGCAAAGATGCCCATGATTCTCGACCGGAATTTCAAACCGGGTGGACCCATCCGCATGCACACCAAAGACCTGTTGAACGTACGCGATGCAGCGCTTGAAATAGACGCCCCAATTCCCATGACCACGCAGATTCTGGAAAGCATGAAGGCGTGCAAAGCCGATGGCAAACAGGAAGATGACCACTGCGGTATCATCCAGTACTGGGAAAAACTGGCAAACGTGGTGGTTAAAAGGAAATAAAACCCCTTTAGCTATAAACAGTTCACCCGTTAGACAATAATCAAGTCTACCTTAGACAAAAAAACGAATCTCGCAGATCAAGCGCTTTCCGAAACAATCATTCCTCTGTTGGAATGTCGGAAGCAGCTTGATCTGCGAGATTTGTTTTACCAATAAATGGCTACCTCGTTCTTTTTTTGGTTGGAACTCAGGATGTAATCGGTGTTGTTCGCCTTGAATACCTGGGTTTGGGTAGGGCCGGCTTCTTCTTCCATTGATTCACGGGTGAACTGGCCCTTATCGGTCACTTTGAATCGATCCAGTGTAAACGAGCCCCTTCTGTTTCCAACCATGATTATGGGTTCATTCTTGAACAGGCCGCAGCTCAGTCCGTGTCCGAAGGAGAGGGTGTCGTTGAATTTTAGTTCCCAATTGGATCCGTTCTGCTTATACACGTTCAGGTTTTCACCATGGAACGGCTCAATCGTTACCAGCTCTTTCTTTCCGTCACCGTCCAAATCAATAAAACCGAATTCGCTGACTTCCTTGTCAAAGAGTGGTTTGAGCACCCATTTGTCGCTGGGCAGTTGGTCGAAGTAGAAAATACCTTCAGCTCCCGAAACGCATAAGGTTTCCACGCCGTTTAACGTTGTTTTCAACATGCCGTGGTTTCTCAGAATGCTGTTGTCAACCAGTTCGGGCGTTTGCGGCAGGCCGTTTTCATCCAGGCGAATGACGTAAATCTCGCCTTTTTGCGACCAATCGGTGGGGTTTTCCTTGAATTTGCTGCACGATACGGCAAACAGGTAATTCGCTCCGTTTCGAGTCAGTATATCGCAGCGGTGGGCAAACGGCAAGGCCATGGCTTTTGAAGTCACCCATTTGCCACCTGCACGGTTGTGCATGAACACACCAGCTTCCAAACCCACGAAGGGCGGGAATAAACCCATGATGGAATAGAACAGGTCTGGATTTCCGGGTACCGGAACAAAACTCATGACACCTCCCGGGCATCCATCCACGAAACTGGATTCACCGGTGTTCAGGTTGTACAGATACACGTCCGGTTTGGTTTCCGAACCGGCGGCGACAAACGTTTCCGAACCAATCTGAAAGGCATTGGCGGTATAGACCGATTCGATGTTAAGGATGACTTTTTTATTCATGGTATTCGTATTGAAATTTTTAGCTAATTGTTTCCGATAAGTGTTATCAACAGAAAATGATGTAAATGATCCAAACCGTTATCATGGACGTCAATCCGCAAATAAAGGTTCCCAGTGTATGTAGCTTATATCCTGTCTTGATGCTCATATTTGTCATCTGCGTAATCACCCAGAAAAAGCTGTCATTGACATGCGAAACCACCATGGCACCGGCACACAGCGATGATACGGCCAGGGCTGTTTCCAGCGGTGTGTCAAATCCCAAGACGCCCATCAATGGAGCAATGATGGAAGCGGTAGTGATGATGGCCACTGTTGAAGATCCTTGAGAACTTTTCAACGCAGCCGTAATTAAGAACGGCAACCAGATTCCTAAATTCACTTTCGACAATGAACTTCCCAACACGTCGGCAATGCCCGAATCGCGCAGGATCAATCCAAACGAGCCGCCGGCAGCAGTGATCATGATGATGATGGCTGCTGATAGCAGTGACTTTCCTACCCAACCCGTTGTTGAAAGCATATTCAGATCAAATTTCTTGGGTAGGGTGAACGCAACAAACATACCAATCAGTAAGGCAACCACGGGCTCTCCGATAAACCCGAAAATGGTTTTTGCCATTCCTGTCCCAAGAGGATGGGTGGGAAAATCGGACACCGATTTCATCACAATCAACAACAGAGGAAGAAGAATGGGAATAAAAGACTTGAAGGCAGAAGGTGCTTTTTTCACTTTTTCCACCACATCATCGTCGCTTTCATTGGGATTCGGATCGATGTAGGTGCGGGAAGCAATTTTTGATGCAAAAAGCCAGGCCGATACAAGTGCAACCAAACCTACGATCAATCCTATAAGGATCACCAGTCCCAAATCTGCACCCATGATACCTGCCGCCGCTATCGGCCCTGGTGTCGGGGGTACCAGGCAGTGTGTAATGGTTAGGCCCAAACCCAACGCAACGGCAGGACCTGCCAAGGATATTTTCGCTTTTTTGGACAACGCCCTGTTGAGAGGGGTCAGAATGACAAAACCGGAATCGGCAAAAACCGGAATGGAAACAACAAAACCCAAGATGGACATGGCTAGCGGGACATTTTTCTCGCCTACCAGTTTCAGGATACTTTTGGCCATGACATAGGCACCGCCGGATTCTTCAAGAAAGGTACCTATTATGCAACCGGCAATAATCACAATTCCGATATAACCTACAGTGTTCCCAAATCCATTGTTGACCGATTTGATAATATCAGGCAGCGGCATACCGGAAAACAATCCGAAACCGATCGCCGCCAACAGCAAGGCCAAGAAAGGGTGCAATTTGAATTTGGTAGTCGTTACGACTATAAAGACAATTGCGATGAGCAATAAAATGATCAACATAGATTCAAGGTATTAAGATGTAAGGTATCAGGCTTGTTTACAGCAATCCTTTGATGGATGCCGCCATCGTATCCAAAATCAGGCAGCACGAGGCCGAACCGGCGTCCATCACGCCGCGTGACCGTTCACCCAATCGGCTGGAACGGCCTATTTTAGCCACCATGTCCACCGTGCTGTCACGGCCTTCAAGGGCCGCCTTGCTCATGGCATCGAGGGCTGTTGAAAAAGTGAGTGTGGCTGCCAATGTCTGTTCATAGGCGGCAACGGCTGGAATCAGTACGTCCATTAAGGTCTTGTCGCCCACTTCGGCCTGAGAAATTGTGCGGACAGCATCGAGTGCGGCTTTCAGTGCAGTACCGAAATCATCGGCTGAGATGGTGTCTCTCCCGTCAAGAGTTTTGCCGAATGCCACAAAGAATTTTCCATAGAGAGGACCCATGGACCCCCCAATCTTCAACATCAGTATTTTCCCTAGGGTCTGCAACCCATAGGAAAGCCCTCCCGGCTCTTTATCCAATGCTTCGCGACATAGTGTGAATCCTTTGTTCATGTTGATGCCGTGGTCGCCATCTCCGATGGCTCCATCAATATCGCTCAGGTACTGCTTGTTTTCTTGTATGACCTGAATGAGCCGATCAACGATGACGCTACCGGCTGCTTGAGAAAATGAACTCATTCTTTCGTGTGTTTATCTGGTTGAACCGAATTGACGAAAAGCTACCGATTCGGCTTCGTAATCAAAACATGCTTTCAATTCATCATCGAGTTTCATGACCGAAAGGGTGGCTCCAGCCATCTCGAGCGAAGTGAAATAGTTGCCCACCAAGGCTTTATGGACCTTGACACCCTTACCGTCCATGATCTGCTGGATTTCATTGAACAAGATGTACAATTCCATGACAGGGGTTGAGCCCAAGCCTGAAACCAACACGACCACTTCATCGTCTTTCGTGAAGGGCAGGTCGGGAAGGATGACATCGCACATGCGGGCGGCAATTTGTGCGGCGGATTCCAACGGAGCGACTTCGATGCCGGGTTCTCCGTGGTGACCGATACCCACTTCCATGGTTCCGGGTTCTATGGTGAAATTGGGATGTCCTACTTCCGGAATGGCGCAGGGACTAAGGCCTACGCCCATGCTTCTGGTATTGTTGATGGCTTTCTGAGCCACAGCCAGCACGTCTTCCAGGCTTCCGCCCATCGAGGCTTTAGCACCTCCTACTTTCCACATAAGTATTTCTCCGGCCACGCCGCGTCTTTTTTGTATAGCAGAATTGGGTGCCGATGGTACGTCATCATTGGCTACTACCTTGCCGACTTTGATTCCTTCTTCTTCAGCCAACTCCATGGCCATGGCCACGTTCATGTTGTCTCCGGCATAGTTTCCGTACAAGATGGCCACACCTTTTCCTGCGTCGGCTGCCTTGATGGCGTCGTAAAACATCTGGGCAGGCGGAGATGAAAACAGTTCGCCAACGGCAACCGCATCAACCATGTTTCGGCCGATATAGCCAACAAAGGCAGGTTTATGCCCGGAGCCTCCTCCGGTAACGATGCCGACTTTGTTTTCCACGGGTGCGTTTTTGTATTTCAGCACACGTTCATTTTCGGTGGTGGACACCAAGTCTGCATGTACGGTGATGAATCCTTGTAGCATCTCATCGACCACGTTTCCGGGATTATTGATAATTTTTTGCATGGTAGTTTAAGGTTAATACGTTACGGTGGTTTTTGCTGATCGGTTTTTACCGTTCCGGATGAAACGAGCGTTTCTCCAGTTCCCTCATCTGGTCTACTTTTCCTTGTGAACCACCGCCGAGGAATTCCGATTTCAGCCATGCATCCACAATGGTTTTAGCCAGTTCAGGCCCGATAACCCGTGCCCCCATGGTCAAGACCTGAGCATCGTTGCTTTTCCTAAGCCGTTCTGCCGAGAAAACATCATGGCAGACTCCGGCGTATACGGTTTCAACTTTATTGGCAATCATGGCCATGCCAAGCCCTGTTCCACAGATCAGGATGCCTCTGTCATAGGTGCCATCTTTAATCTTCAGAGCCAGGTTGTATCCTATCTCGGGGTAAAAGGCACCTTGTTTGTCGCCCAGATAATCCAGGTCAGTCACGTCAACACCGGCTCGTTTAAGGTGTTCCACGAGGGTTTTCTTCAGCTCTATGGCAGCATCGTCACAATCAATCGCTATCTTCATCATGTAAAGGTTTTTTTCTTATCAGATGGGTTGAAGCACTCCCATCTTTTGTGTATTTGGAGTAACTATATTGAGATTTAAGGTTATGCTTTCCTACTTAAAAAGGAAATGCAATTATACACTTTTTATTAGTTATTACCAATACGTGTTTTCTGTTGCACATCATGTACAACGATGGGTGGGTATATGACGAAAAGGGTGCCTCGTTTCCGAGGCACCCTTCGTTTTACGTTCAGGGGTTAGGCTATCAGAGCTTGCTGACCACTTTGGCCAACTTTGACTTCAAATTACCGGCCTTGTTTTTGTGGATTACGTTCTTATTGGCCAATCTATCCAACATGGAAGACACTTTCGGCAATAAGCCTAATGCGGTTTCCTTATCGGTTGTGGCACGCAAATCACGAACGGCGTTTCTTGCGGTTTTTGCATAATAACGGTTGTGCAAACGCTTGGTCTGTGTCTGACGAATCCTTTTCAGTGATGATTGATGATTGGCCATTTCTAAAATCTTTTATTTGTTCAATAGCTGTTTGTAGCCCATAGGGGAATCGAACCCCTCTTTCAAGAATGAAAATCTTGCGTCCTAACCGATAGACGAATGGGCCTTCCTTAATGCATCCGTATCACGTCCTTTGACGTTCATCTGGAAAGCGGGTGCAAAGATAGAATCCTTTTTTCGATTGGCAAATATTTTGGGTAAGATTTTTGACAAAAAGATCGTTTTTTCAATTAAGAAATGCTTCAGACGGCATCCCCTAGTTGATTTTCAGCGTCTTTTTATACCCAATCTCGTCGTTCAACACACGAACTGCCTGTTTCAAGCATGGGTCAAACTTAAGAGATTGCTGCAACTCACCCGACTGGAAATAATAGCGACTCACAATTTCGCTGCTTAAAAGCATTTCTATATCCGATTTGTTCGCTTCAAAATCCGTGTCAATGTCTGCATGCTTCAGCTTGACTTCGAGTGCCGTCAACTCCTCTTTGACGTTTTCGCTCAATTGTTCATCGTTAACAACCTGCTTAAGCCTCGCAAATGCCTTGTGACTATTCCTTTCGTAAGTAAACCCGCGATCTTTCAAAAATTGCTTAAAATCGGCAAAATCCCTTTCGCTCAATGTAAACGATTCAATAGATGGAATGGATTCATGATTTCTCGCATAGTGGTTGGCATAATCAAAGAGATACATGCTGTCAATCAGGGTATAAACAAAAGTCGACCCCACCAGATCCTCACATACAATGTCCGGTTGGATGCCACCACCGTCACGGACCAAACGACCCGACTTTGTGCGAAATGCGCGCATCAGGCTGTCCGGAATTCGGCCGACGCTGCCATCCTTGTTTCGCTCGGAGTAATTGATGGCCTGAATGCAACGCCCACTCGGAATGTAGTATTTCGCAGTTGTCAGTTTAAGCATGCCGTTGTAGGGAATACTCCGCGTAGTTTGAACCAAACCCTTCCCATAGGTACGCGCTCCCACAATAACCGCTCTATCCAAATCCTGAAGGGATCCGCAAACAATTTCAGAAGATGAGGCCGATCCGCTGTTGACCAAAACGACCAGCGGCATGAGCGTGTCCACGGGCTCCTTGGTTGTCTTGTAGGTTTGATCCCACTGACGTTGTTTACCTTTCGTGCTGACAATCTCCTGACCCTTTTGAACAAACAGGTTACAGATGGAGACCGCCTGATCCAACAATCCGCCACCGTTCCCCCTCAAATCGAGGATCATTTTTTTCGCGCCCTTGTTTTTCAGTTCCAACAAGGCCCGTTGAACCTCCTGCGTTGCGTTATCGGTAAAACCGTTCAGGTTGATGTAGCCCGTTCCCGAATCAACCATACCATAATAAGTGACCTGATTTATTTGAATGCGTTCGCGAAGCAATTTCTTCTTGAACGGCTTGTCCTGACCTTCGCGTTTAACCACCACCGACACCTCTGTTCCCGGCTCTCCCTTCAACAAGTCACTGGCTTGTTGGTTCGATCCG
This sequence comes from uncultured Bacteroidales bacterium, assembly GCA_964438045.1. GTDB lineage: Bacteria > Bacteroidota > Bacteroidia > Bacteroidales > UBA1402 > UBA8389. Next base: position 9,175 of record CAYTIY010000080.1, read on the forward strand.
GCATCCATCTTGACGTTATTTATTTCCAACAACTCATCACCGGGTTTCAATCCTGCCTTTTGTGCAGGCATGTCCTTATACGGTTCCAGCAAAATTACCTTTCCCCTTCGCTGACCGATAATAGCACCGATACCACCGTATTCGCCTGTGGTCATAAACTTTAAATCTCCCGTCTGTGATTCAGGAATGTAATTTGTATACGGATCAAACGTGGACATCATACCGTTGATGGCATTGCCCAATACATTGACAGGCGAGATGCTGTCTACGTAATACTGATCCAGTTCCCTGTACAACATATGCAGAATATCCCACTGTTTGGAAACATCGAAGCTTTTTTGTGCCGTTACATTAACGATGGAAAACACAAAAAGAAAAGTCGTCAACAAGACCTGTTTGAACGAACGATGAAGGAATCCTGGTTGCATTTGTGGTAACAATTATTCATTAATAATGGCGCAGAACGGCCTCCCAACCTGTCTGATCGAGTCTGGGTCCAACACATTCAACAACTTTGCCCGCGGCTATGGTGCCAAATTTAAGGCAATCGGCAAGTGGCTTTTCAGACGCCAATCCGTACAAAAAACCGGCAGCAAACAAATCACCGGCTCCTGTGGTATCCACACAGTTGGCCGGTATGGCGGGCACACCCACGGTTTCATCACCCGAACAGGCCATCGCTCCCTTTTCTCCCAGTTTGACAATGGCAATCTCAACCCGATCTGCCATCCATGCCAATGCCTTCATCGGCTCCATGCCGGTCAAAGCCATGGCCTCTTCCTCGTTGGCAAACACCAGATCCACATGCGTTTCAATCAACGAGCACAGAAACTCCCTGTTGTCTTCCACTACGTTGTAACTTGCCAAATCCAATGCCACACGCAGACCGGCCATCTTGGCATGAACAATGGCCGCCTGTATCAATTCATGATTTTGAACCAGGTAACCTTCAATGTAAAACAGGTCGTAGCCATCAAACAGTTCCGCATCTATTTCGGGGGCCTTGAAAGCAGCGGCCGCACCCAAAAAAGTGGCAAAGGTACGTTCCCCATCGGGCGATATGAATACCAGACATTGGCCTGAGGATTGCACATCCTCAAGCATATGCGGAATTACACCATGGCGTACCAAATCGTTCCGATAATTAGTTCCCACATGGTCGGCATGGACTTTACCAATAAACCCGGATTGGATTCCCATCTTCGAAACACCCGTCATGGTGTTCGCTGCCGAGCCACCACACGTAAGCTGCTTTGGCATTTCTCCAATACGTTGTTGCAGTTCGTCAAAGGTTGACCGATCAATGAGCTGCATACTGCCTCGTGGTAAACCAAGCTCCACGAGCAGTTCGTCTGAGGGTAGTTGGATCAATACATCAGTCAGGGCATTACCCATTCCAAGTATTTTGTACATGTTCATTTTTTCTGCAAAGATATTGCATTATTCGATAAATACCTGTACTTTTGCAGCGCATTTTTCGATTAAAGAATGCAACATTCTTCAGTAGCTCAGTTGGTTAGAGCATCTGACTGTTAATCAGAGGGTCGTAGGTTCAAGTC
>CAYTIY010000081.1:0-10501 GCA_964438045.1 uncultured Bacteroidales bacterium
CGGACATCGAATAATCAATGTAAGAGGATTTCATTTCCTCCTCAATGTTTATTCGAATAATTCTGTCTTGCTCAGTCATTTAAAAATACTTTAGGTTATGGGTTCCACATGCCTTAAAAAAGCACGCTAATGTACGCTTTTTACCCGATTCAACAAACAGTTTGAAGTTTTTATTTGCCTGAAAACAGCCTGTGTGGCCCAATTTGTGACAGATTGACAGTTGGCAAAGTATTTGCATGGACATCGTTGAAAGTTACCAATTTAATGTGTACATTTGACATAGGATTTTTAATAGGTTACTAGTTCATTTTTAGGTTACGAAGCAGTTTATCAGTATGAATACAGCCAAATTTTCCCAAAGCGTACGGGATGTGATCGGTTTCAGCCGGGAAGAAGCACTCAGGCTTGGGAACGACGCCATAGCACCTGAACACCTGTTGTTGGGTATACTCAGGGAACGAGACAGCAATGCCTATATGCAGCTGTCAAAAATGAACATCGATCTGATGAGGGTTAAACGCTCCATTGAAAGTAGAATCAGCCGTTCCGACACTACTTCCATTACTCCCGACCTTCCATTGACCAAATCAACCGAGCGGGTGTTGAAGATTGTTTTTCTGGAAGCAAGGTCCTTGGAATCCAGAGGGCATAAAAGCGAAATGATTGATACAGAGCATCTTCTATTGGCTATATTAAAGGAAGACAACAATCTTGCTGCATCGGTATTGAATGAAGAAGGTCTTGAATGGTCCATATTGCAAGATGCCATCGCAGGTTACCCTAGTCCACAAGCCGGAGCCGGTTTTACCGATGATGATGCAGAGGACGAAGAAGACATGCCCAGGGGAAACAACGATTCTTCCTTTGGTTCAGGCGGCGATTCCAAGCAACAAACACGGACAAGACAAAATACAGGTTCGGACACCCCTGCTTTGGATAATTTCGGGAACGATATGACAAAAGCTGCGTTTGAAGGTCGTTTGGACCCTGTAGTCGGACGTGAGGAGGAGATTATGCGTCTTGCCCAGATTTTGAGCCGTCGAAAAAAGAACAACCCGGTGCTTATCGGTGAGCCTGGTGTTGGAAAATCCGCTATTGTGGAGGGATTGGCCATACGCATCGTACAGCGGAAGGTTTCCAGGGTGTTGTTCGACAAGCGCCTTATTTCACTGGATCTGGCTTCGATGGTGGCCGGAACAAAATACAGAGGTCAGTTTGAAGAGCGGGTGAAGGCCATTCTAAATGAGTTGCAAAACAATAAAAATATCATCCTGTTTATCGATGAGATTCACACCATTGTGGGTGCTGGAAATGCCAGTGGCTCCATGGATGCGGCCAACATGCTGAAACCTGCCCTGGCTAGGGGTGACTTGCAATGCATAGGCGCCACGACACTGGATGAATACCGCAAAAGCATTGAGAAAGACGGTGCATTGGAACGCAGGTTTCAAAAAATAATAGTTGAGCCGACTTCTCCCGATGAAACCTTGCAGATTTTAAAGAACATCAAGGAACGGTACGAGGAACACCACCACGTACGATATACGGATGAAGCCCTGGAAGCGTGTGTCAGGCTTACCCAACGCTATGTCTCGGACCGCAATTTCCCGGACAAGGCTATTGATGCCATGGACGAGGCCGGTTCCCGGGTTCATTTGACAAACATAGTCGTACCGGATGCCATCGTCTCACTGGAAAAGGAAATTGACGATGCCAACCTGAAAAAGATGGAAGCTGTTCAATCCCAGAATTTTGAACTGGCAGCCAGTTACCGCGATCTGGCCAATACTAAGACCATGGAGTTGGCCAACATCAAGTCCGAGTGGGAAAATAGTGCCGATGTAGATCGTCAACCCGTTGATGCAGAGAAAATTGCCGAAGTTGTGGCTATTATGACCGGTGTGCCTCTCAAGCGCATCGCACAGGAAGAAAGTGCCAAACTTCTGAACATGCGGTATGAGATTAAAAAGAAGATTATCGGTCAGGACAAGGCGGTTGACGCTGTTGTCAAGGCTATCCAGCGTAACCGCGTCGGATTGAAGGATCCCAACCGTCCTATTGGCGCCTTTCTGTTTGTCGGTCCAACAGGTGTTGGTAAGACACACCTGGCCAAGTTGTTGTCGGAAGCTATGTTTGACAGCAAGGACGCCTTGTTACGCATCGATATGAGCGAGTTTATGGAAAAGTTCACCGTCTCTCGCCTGGTCGGAGCTCCTCCGGGGTACGTTGGTTACGAGGAAGGTGGCCAGTTAACCGAAAAGGTACGCCGCAAACCCTACTCTGTCATTTTGCTGGACGAAATCGAGAAAGCACATCCCGATGTATTCAACCTCTTGTTGCAGGTAATGGATGAAGGAAGGCTGACCGACAGTTTGGGTCGAATTGTCAATTTCAAGAACTCCATCCTCATTATGACATCCAACGTTGGAACCCGTCAGTTGAAAGAGTTTGGCAAAGGTGTCGGCTTCAGCAGTCAGCGCGATGAACTTGGTGGTGATTATTCCAAATCCGTCATCCAGAAGGCTTTGAATAAAACATTTGCCCCTGAATTTCTTAACCGTATTGACGATATCATCCATTTTGAACCCCTTTCAAAGGATTCCATCCTTAAAATCATTGATCTGGAACTGGCGGCGTTTACACAGCGCGTCGAGGCACTTGGCTATCTGCTCGATGTCACTCCGGAACTAAAGAGCTTTTTGGTAGACAAGGGATATGACATACAATTTGGTGCACGTCCGCTCAAACGAGCCGTTCAGCAATACCTTGAGGATGAATTGGCTGAGTTGATACTCTCTGGAACTCTTAAGCCAGGTGATCGGATTGGTGTGGAAGTTGATGGAGCAACTGGAACTGTCAAAAAAATCATCAACGGATTGCCTGTTTGACAGTCAAGATGACAGTGTTAGACAGTATAAGTGAAAAAATGTCAGGGCTGGCTGCTCTGGCATTTTTATTGTCCAAATATAGGTGCAAACAGCATTTAAACTCATAAGATATGCAAAAAGGTACTATCGGGGTAACCACAGAAAACATTTTCCCCATTATCAAGAAATTTCTGTACAGTGATCATGAAATTTTTCTCCGTGAGGTCGTTGCAAATGCTACCGATGCCACACAGAAGCTCAACACGTTGGCCTCTGTTGGTGAGTTCAAGGGGGAATTGGGCGATTTGGCCATTCGGATATCCATCGACAAGAAGCAAAAGACACTGACCATCTCCGATAGGGGTATTGGTATGACAGCCGATGAAATTGAGAAATACATCAATCAAATCGCCTTTTCAGGTGCCGAAGAATTTCTGGAAAAATACAAGAACGATGCAAACGCCATTATTGGCCACTTTGGTTTGGGATTCTATTCTTCTTTCATGGTTTCAAAACAGGTCGATATTGTCACCAAATCCTGGAAGGAAGGCGCACAGGCTGTCAAATGGTCGTGTGATGGTTCACCTGAATACCATCTGGATGAAATTGAAAAAAGCGACAGAGGCACAGACATCGTATTGCACATTGATGATGAAAACAACGATTTTCTAGAAGAATCCAAAATCGGTGAACTGCTCGGAAAATACTGCAAGTTCATGCCTATTCCCATTGTATTCGGCAAGAAATCTGAATGGAAGGATGGCAAGCAAGTTGAAACCGAGGAGGATAACCAGGTCAACGACGTCAAGCCTGCCTGGACCCGAAAACCAAGCGACCTCACTGAGGAGGATTACACAAAATTCTATAAAGATCTCTACCCTTTCTCTGAAGATCCCTTGTTTCACATCCATCTCAACGTGGATTATCCCTTCAATCTGACCGGTATTCTGTATTTCCCGAAAATCAAAAACAGTGTTGAAATACAGAAAAACAAGATCCAGCTTTACTGCAATCAGGTGTATGTAACCGATTCAGTGGAAGGCATAGTGCCCGATTTTCTAACCTTGCTGCACGGTGTCATTGATTCACCCGATATTCCGTTGAATGTGTCGCGTTCATATCTCCAAAGCGACAACAATGTACGTAAGATATCAAGCCACATTACTAAGAAGGTTGCCGACAGACTCAATGACATTTTCAAGAACGACCGAAATCAGTTTGAGGAAAAATGGAACGACCTGAAGGTATTCATTGAATACGGCATCCTGACCGATGAAAAGTTTTGGGCTGCGGCTCAAAAATTTTGTCTGTTGGCCAATGTGGACGGAAAACGTTTCACGCTGGATGAATACAAGCAGCTCGTCCAGGATAATCAAACCGACAAGGACGGACAGTTGATATACCTTTATGCTTCTGATAAAGATGCCCAACATGCCTATGTGGAAGCTGCAACAGCCAAAGGATACGATGTCTTGCTTCTCGACGGTCAGTTGGATGTTCACATGGTCGGCAAACTTGAACAGGCGTTTGAGAAAACCCGTTTTGTTCGAGTAGACAGTGATGTGGTGGATAATTTGATTGTCAAAACGGATAAGGAAGCCGTCAAGTTGTCTGAAGAACAACAAGAAGCGCTTAAAAAGCAGTTTAATGAACAGTTACCGGTGGTAGACAAAGCTTCTTTTTCTGTTCAACTCGAGCATTTGGGAGAAAATGCCTCCCCTGTAGTGCTGACCATCAACGAGTTCATGCGTCGCATGCAAGAAATGGCGGCTATGAATCCCGGTATGAACTTTTACGGTGACATGCCGTTGAATTATACCATGGTGGTTAACGTGGACCACAAGCTTGTAAAAACGTTGCTTGATAACGAACAGGCTGGAGTGAATGCAGATGCTATTAAGCAACTGATGGATTTAGCGCTGTTGTCGAATGGTTTGCTCAAGGGAGAGGCGCTCACCAACTTTGTAAAAAGAAGTTATGGCATGATCTAAGCAAAACCAGATTGATTATCATTCCATAATTACAATGCATTTTGTACATTTGAGGCTGTATCGATAGGTGCAGCCTCGTTTTTTATATGTGCCCTAATACTCCTCATTGATCCTGAACATGAAACGTATTGCTCTGATATGTCTAGTTGTCGTTTTATTGGCGGTACAGCAAGTAACTGCTCAACGCGTCGGTTTGGTGCTCAGTGGCGGAGGCGCTAAGGGGTTGGCTCATATTGGCATGATTCAGGCATTGGAGGAAAACGGTATCCCTATCGATTATGTGGCCGGCACATCAATCGGTGCCATCATCGGTGGATTGTACGCAATGGGGTATTCGCCGGCAGATATGATGGATTTGTTCAAATCACCAACATTCATGAATTGGATGAATGGTACCGTTGAAAAGGAATATTCAAACTTTTTCAGGCGTCCGGATCCTACTCCGGAAATCATTTCGACCGAGTTCTCGCTGAAAGACACTACGCTCAAGCCTGGTAAAATTCTTCCTACCAGTTTGATGAATCCCATTCAGATGAATTTTGCCTTTCTGCAGTTGACAGCACAGTATACGGCTCAATGTCAAGGCGACTTTAATCAATTGTTCATTCCGTATCGCAGCATAGCCTCCAATGTGAACGAGCGAAAGTCGTATGTTTTCCGTACGGGAGACCTGGGTGACGCCATCAGGGCATCAATGACGTTTCCCTTTGTCTTCAAGGCTATCAAGGTGGAAGGCAAGCTGTTGTACGATGGTGGCATCTACAACAACTACCCGGTTGACATCATGGAGCAGGATTTTAACCCCGATGTGTACCTGGGAAGTATTGTTGTGGATATTGACACCAAGCCTGATGATTATGACATGATTGCACAGTTGCAAACCATGATCATGCATCCGAGTAACTACTCGCTGCCTCCCGAAAAGGGGTTTCAAATGACTTTCAATTTAAAAAGCGTGTCATTGCTTGACTTTCACAAGGTGGATTCTTTGTATCGTCTTGGTTACGAAGAGACTATGGCTAAGATGGACAGCATTAAGAGACTGATTCCCGGTCGTGTTGATCCGTTTGATCTGACACTGAGACGCAGTTTGTTTAAGAGTCAGACTCCTCCGCTTCGTTTTAAAGAAATCATCATCAATGGTGCCAGCCAGGCAGAAAAAGAATACATACTTAAGGTTCTCGGACAAAACAACAAAGACTTTTTTAGTTTGGAAACCTTTAAAGTGGGCTATTTCAAATTGCTTTCTGACCAGAAAATCAATGAAATTATTCCACATGCTGTTTATCTTCCGTTGGACGGTTCGTTTCGTCTGGTTCTTGATGTTGAAATGAATAAAAAGATACGGTTGGCAGTTGGTGCGAATCTTTCTTCTTCCACCTCAAATCAGTTGTATCTTGGTGTAGGTTTCAACGTGCTTGACCAATACTCCCAACAGTATACGGCTGATGCGTACATGGGCCGTATACTGAACGCCATTCGGCTCAAATCGGTCATTTATTCATCTGATGATGTACCCAAGTATTTCTCTGCAGAACTGGCTTCTCTGAATTTTAACTTTTTTCAGGGTGAAAAGTTGTTTTACAACGATGACAGGCCGGCATTTATCAAACAACACGAGGCGTTCCTGAAGTTTCGTTTTGCCATTCCTACACGCCAGAACGGCAAACTCGAAGCCGGTTTTTCCGCAGCTCACCTGGTTGACAGTTACATGCAAACCAAAATGGAGTCATTTTCCGACCAGAGTTTCGATAAAAGCATCTACTTGTTGCTGAATACATCGCTTCGTTTTGTTCAAAATGACTTGAACAACAAACAGTATCCGACATCTGGTCAGCATACGCATGCTGAACTCCAATTGTTGACCGGTCTGGAAAGTTTTCAATTCCCCGACACATTGGGACATATATCCAAATCCGACAAAGGGCTTACGTATGCGCAGTTTTCAGCCGGAACGGAACGGTATACCGCCATCAACAATTCGTTTATTCTGGGCATTAGGGGCGATGTGGTGTGGAACAGCAAACGTACACTGGACAATTACACATCGAGCATCATTCAAAGTCCGGGGTTTTCTCCTACGCTTCATAGTCGCACTGCGTTCAATGAGGCATACAGGTCCAACAAATATGTAGCATTGGGCGTGCTTCCCATCTGGAACCTGCAACCCAACTTGTTTCTTCGGACCGAATTGTATGGTTTCTTCCCATGGACGGTATACAAACGGGGGTTGAACCAGGTGGCCCTGTCGGAACGCAAGTGGTCGAATCTGCAATATGTGGCAGAAGCATCCTTGGTTTATAACCTTCCGTTCACTTCATTGAGCTTGTTTATAAACAATTACAGTTACCCTAAGGGAAATTGGAACATTGGTGTGAATCTGGGATACTTGTTGTTCCCCAATCGATTTGTCGAATAAATGCAAAAAAAAGCCCATTTTAGTTGCAAGAAACGATAAAACCCTCTATATTTGCAACCGCAAAAGCGATACGGCTACGTAGCTCAACTGAATAGAGCATCTGACTACGGATCAGAAGGTTACAGGTTTGAATCCTGTCGTGGTCACCAAGAGCCACCTCATTTCGGGGTGGCTCTTTTCATTACCAATCGACACGTGCTCCGCTAATCCCGGATCAACTGCAAAACCGGATCAACTGCAAATGTTGAGGATTTTCAACTTTTCCGGAACAAGTTCTTGTTTTCGTTCCGCCGGGAGGGTATTTTTTCCAGCTCCGGTTCGGACGTCTGAAAATTTCGCCAGTACGGCTAAAATCTCAGAGCGTCCGAGCCTAAAGGCTCGTTCCTCGGAAGATGAGATTTTTACGCCTCACTCAGCTCATTTTCTTGTAGCCGTCCTCCAAGTCGCCGGAAAAAATACCCTCCCGGCTCCACTGCAACGCTCATTGGGCGGGTGGCAGTGACTCTTGTTCGAAGGGAAAGCGAACCGAAGGAAGGGGATGTGGGATTAGAGTACGGGACTATATCCCCGGACGAAAGGGAAGCGTTGATAGAGCTTGAAAAAAAATCCTCAGGTTTTGCAGTTGATCCATTTTCTCGAAACAAGTTCCTGTTCAGTAATAACGTTGATTGTCAGAATGGAACGTTGTTGTCTTGAAGGTTGCTGTAGGGCGAACTGCTGTAGCCGTTCTGTTCGGTGGAAAAAGTTGACTCATTGTTGATGCGGGAACTCAGGATCTGCCCATCCTGACCGGGGAAAATATCATCCTCCTCGTTCATAAACTTGGCAAATTGCTTCTTGAAACGCAACCTGACGTCACCTGTGGCACCGTTACGGTGCTTGGCCACGATGATCTCGGCAATACCCTGTAGGCTTCTGCCAGCATTGTCCTCGAGAATTTTGTAGTACTCGGGTCTGTGAATGAAGCAAACGATATCCGCATCCTGTTCAATGGCACCAGATTCACGCAAGTCGGAAAGCTGAGGCCTTTTCGATTCAGAGACATTGCTGCTGGTACGTGATTCGACTGAACGATTTAACTGTGACAGAGCGATAATGGGAATGCTGAGTTCTTTGGCCAGCCCCTTCAATGAACGGGAAATGGTACTTACTTCCTGCTCACGGCTCCCGAACTGCGATCCGCTGGCATTCATCAACTGGAGGTAGTCAATGATGATCAACTCGACGTTTTCCTCACGAACCAACCGTCTGGCTTTTGTCCTGAATTCAAAAATGGACAAACTGGGGGTGTCATCAATGAAAAGTGGTGCGCCGTACAAATCCTTAATCTTGGTGTCCAACTGATCCCATTCGTAGTCGGCCAGCTGACCGTTTTTTATTTTTTCGCCTTCAATTTCACATACATTGACAATCAAACGGTTAACAAGTTGCACGTTGGACATTTCCAATGAGAACAACGCCACGGGGCGTTTGAAATTGACAGTGATGTTTTTGGCCATGGAAAGAACGAAGGCTGTTTTACCCATGGCAGGTCTGGCCGCAATGATGACCAGGTCGGATTTTTGCCATCCGGAGGTGATTTTATCGAGTTCATTAAAGCCGGTGGGCAGTCCACTCAAACCATCACTTCGTTGTGCGGCAATGTTCAACAGTTTGAAGGCTTCGTCAATGATCGGATTGATTTGCATGACGTCCTTCTTCATATTAGTCTGGGAAATTTCAAACAAACCAGCCTCCGCTTCCTGCATCAGGTCTTCCACGTCGTTGGTTTCGTCAAAAGCTTTGCCCTGGATGCCGGATGTGTAACGTATCAACTCTCTGGCCAGGTGTTTCTGTGCGATGATTCTGGCGTGATATTCCAAATGGGCGGTGGAGGCCACCTTTCCCGTGAGTTGTGCGATGTAATAAGCGCCACCTGCGTCTTCCAGGTCGCCTTGTTTGCGAAGTTGTTCCTGAACCGTCAGCATGTCGACGGGCTTTTGTTCAAGCGCCAGATTTTGAATGGCCGTAAAGATCAGTTCATGGGCATGATCATAGAAACTGGCCGGTCTCAGGATGTCACTCACAACCGAATAGGCATCTTTTTCCAACATGAGGGCGCCCAAAACAGCTTCCTCCAGTTCTCTCGCTTCAGGGGGTCTTCTTCCTATGACATTCAATGAATTACTCGTCGTTTTTTTTGCTTGTGGTCGTTTTTTTGAAGGAGTTTCCATATTTCTTTACGTCTGTTGTCAAAGGTAGCCAAGAAATTCCAATCTGTTACAAAAAGCTATCAACAATACACTGTTGATAACTTGACTATGATTCATTTTTTGTATCTTTGTATCGATTTTTAATCGACTGGACAGAGGAAGGTATGATTTGTTTTCCGACCGCTAAGATCAATTTGGGTTTACGAATTATCGACAAACGTCCCGATGGTTATCACAACATCGAGACGTTTTTTTACCCGATTGGGTTGAAAGATGCTCTGGAAGTAGTACCGGCAGCAGACCTTCCGGATTTTCGGCTGACAGTAAGCGGAACGGAAGAACGCATTGAACAACCTTCCAACCTTGTGACAAAAGCATTCCGCCTGTTGCAGCAATCATATGGATTACCTCCTTTGGATGCCTATCTGCACAAGGCCATTCCTTCGGGTGCCGGTCTTGGGGGTGGATCTTCCGACGCAGCGTTCATGTTATCGTTGATTAACCGCTTGTTTGACTGTGAAATATCAACGGATGTGATGAAACACATGGCTTCGCAGTTGGGAGCTGATTGTCCGTTTTTTCTGACAAACAAACCGGTTTTTGCCACGGGTACGGGAGATAAATTTGAGGAGACAACCCTTTCTCTGAAAGGCTACTTTTTGGTTGTTGTCAAACCACCTGTTTCCGTATCAACGTCTGAGGCATATGCCAACATCAATCCGAACCGCCCGCATCAGTCTTTGAAGGAAGTGGCCAATCTGCCGGTTACGGCTTGGAAAGGCGTAATGTACAACGATTTTGAAACGTACGCATTTCATGTTCATCCTGTTATTGGAGACATAAAACAACGGCTTTACGATAAGGGCGCCCTGTATGCCTCCATGTCTGGAAGCGGATCGGCCGTATATGGGATTTTTAAGGATGTGGTGGAACTTCAATCAGATTTTCCCTCATTATTTTACTGGAGTTCAACACTTTAACCATCTATAAATAAATACGCTAAATGGCAAAAATAAAAGGAGCTATTGAAGT
>CAYTIY010000082.1:0-10365 GCA_964438045.1 uncultured Bacteroidales bacterium
TCGCTGACGGTGGGGTGAGGAAACACCACGCGTTCCAGTTCGCTTAGGCCCATCCCTTGTTCAATGGCCAAACAAGCTCCGAAAATGATTTCGCTGCAGGGATTACCCAGCATATGAACGCCCAACACCTTGTCGTTTTCATCGAGCACTACCTTGCACAACCCGTTCACGCCTTCATTCTCGGCCACAAATCGGCCCGAATAAGCCATGGGCAGTTTCACAGACCGGAAAGACACCCCTGCCGCTTCAGCCGCCGCTTCCGTCATGCCAACGGATGCCACTTCAGGGTTCGTATACACCACACCGGGAATGGCCCGGTAACTCATCACATCGTCGTGACCGCACAGGGTGTTCACCACCACTTCGGCTTCCCGCGAAGCCGTGTGGGCCAACAGGGAGTAACCCGTCACATCGCCGGCGGCATACACACCGGGCACGTTGGTTTGCATCCGATCATCCACCGTGATGCCTTTTCTGGAAAACGCAACACCCAGTTTATCCAAACCCAACCCTTCAGTAACCGGTCTACGCCCAACGCTGAGCAGGACCTTTTCGGCTTCCACCCGCTTTTCCACTCCTTCTTCGACAAAGACAATGCCGCCATCGGGTTCTATGCGGGTGACTGCCGCGTTCAGTTCGAAGCGCACGCCTTTTTTCTCGTAGATACCCCTCAGTAGAGCGGCCAGTTCAGCATCGAGGCCGCCCAAAATTTCGGGAAGCAGTTCAATGATGGTCACGGTGCAGCCAAGGCTGTTGTAGAGGCTCGCAAACTCCATGCCAATGACGCCGCCGCCCACAATGACCAGCGATGCGGGGCGTTCTTTCAGTTCGAGGATTTCGCGGTTGGTGAGCACCCTTTCACCGGCTTCCCGCACACCGGAAATGGGTGGCACGATGGCCTCTGAGCCTGTGCAAATAAGAATGTTTTTTCCTTCGTAGGTGGTCTCGCCGCAGCGGATTACAAACCCAGCTTCGGTTCGGCCTTCGATGGTGGCTTCTCCTTTCACCTGAGTGACCTGGCACTGCTTCATCTTGGCGTCTATACCCAACACAAGTTTGCGCACCACCTTGTTCTTGCGGGCCACCATCTTGGCATAATCAAAGCGGACAGTATCGGTTTGTACGCCATATTTGTCGGCGTGCCGTGCGTTGTCGTATATTTTGGCGTTGTACAACAGGGCTTTGGTAGGAATACAGCCTTCGTTCAGGCAAACGCCGCCGAGGTTTTTTTTCTCAAACATAACCACGTTCAGGCCGTTTTTTCCGGCTCGTTCGGCTGCCACGTATCCGGCCGGACCGCCTCCCAGTATCATCAAATCAAACATGCTTTCTGCTTTTTCCATTTCCGCAAAGATACAAAATCCAGAACAGTTACCTGTTTCCGTTTCTCCGTAACGGAAGTATTCATCCAACAGTTCCGTACGAAGGGTAGCGCTTTTCGTGCAAGAAGAAAAAAACAAGGGCCGCTTCGAGAAGCAGCCCCTGTGGAAATATGTAGGGAAACGAAGATCGTTAGTTAATCGCTACGGTGATGACCGACTTGGCGGGAATGGTCAGCGACAAAACACCGTCTTTCACCTTGGCACCCGTAAAACTGGCCATCTGAATTTGATTGGGGCTTTCAAAGGTGTTGAACGTTCCCAATTCCTTAGCCGTAATAATTTGGCCGGAAACAGATTTAGCCTGAATCAGACCCATATTGCAATTGATTACGATGTCGTTCTTCGGATCCAGGTTGACAAGAGACACATGGATCACACCCTTGGCATCCTTGGAAGCACTTACGTTGATGGCCGGCAAGCTCTTGGTTCCCAAAGTGTAGTACGGCGTAAGCACCTCAACCGGGAAGTTTGTCGCATCCTGATGCACCTTGTACATGTCATATACATAATAGGTGGGCGTTAGTACCATCTTTTCATCCTTTGTGAGGATAATAGCCTGCAACACATTGACCATTTGAGCAATATTGGCCATACGCACACGGTCGCTGTGCTTGTGGAAGATGTTCATCGTGGTAGCACACAACAAGGCATCCCTCAGCGTGTTTTGTTGGTAAAGGAAACCCTTGTTCGTTCCGGGTTCCACATCGTACCAGGCACCCCATTCGTCCACACTGAAAGCCACTTTCTTTTGAGGATCGTACTTATCCATGATGGCCGTGTGCTTGGTAATCAGCTCATCCATAAACAGGGCCTTTTCCATGGTAACGAAATACTCCTGTTCAGAGAATTTTGTAGCAGAGCCCTTTCCCTTGGGATCTTCCCAACCGTTGGGCACAGTATAATGATGCAAGGATAAACCCCACATCTTGTCGGGACCCACGTTCTTCATGAGCACTTCCGTCCAGTTGTAGTCATCAGAGCTGGGACCACCGGCAATCTTGAACAACTTGTTGTCGCCGTAGTCACGGCAATAGATGGCAAAATTGCGGTATACATTGGCATAGTGTTCAGCCAGCATATTACCACCGCAACCCCAGTTCTCGTTGCCGACGCCCCAGAACTTCACTTTCCAGGGTTTTTCACGGCCGTTTTCACGACGCAGGTTAGCCATGGGCGATTCACCGTCGAACGTGATGTATTCCACCCACTTGGACATTTCTTCCACCGTTCCGCTACCCACGTTACCGGCCACATAAGGCTCGGTACCGAGCAATTCACAGTAATTCAGGAACTCGTGCGTACCAAAAGAATTGTCTTCAATCACACCGCCCCAATGGGTATTGATCATCTTGGGACGTTTGTTGCGGGGTCCGATACCGTCTCTCCAGTGGTATTCATCGGCAAAGCAACCGCCTGGCCAACGCAAATTAGGAATTTGGATGCGCTTGAGGGCTTCCACAACATCCTTGCGGTAACCGTTTGTGTTGGGAATGGGGGAATTCTCACCCACCCAGATGCCGCCATAGATACAATGGCCCAGGTGTTCGGCAAAATGGCCGTAGATGTGACGGCTAATGGTGTTCGTACCCTGATTGGTCTTGACCACGACTTCGGCCTTCTCCGCTGAAAAAACGGCGGATGAAGCTAGCAACAGCGTGGCGATCAAGGCAATGGATTTTTGTTTCATAGTAACTGATTTGAATTTATGGTGTTGTTTCATATGCTGCACGAAGATAGCATTTTTGGCCAATGCGACCATCAGGCCTGCTGAAATTTCGAGGACAACCGATCGCGGATGGCCCGGATGTGATCCGGTCCTGTACCACAACAGCCTCCCAGAATCACAGCACCTGCATCGATCAGGTCGTCCACATAGGCAGCCATCATCTCGGGTGTTTCAGGAAAACGGGTCTGCCCGTCGACGTACTCGGGTAAACCGGCATTGGCGTGTACCAAGATGGGCACAGCCGCATGGGCGCTGCGAATCTCGCGGACAATATTGACCATCCCGGCCGATCCATTGCCACAGTTGGTACCCAACACATCAGCACCGGCTTCGAGCAACGGTTCCACCATGTCGGCCGGAGCCACCCCCATCATGCTGCGGTACGTACCATCTGGCATGGGATCGAAGGTCATTGTACAGACCACGTCGAGACCTGTTGACTTGGCAGCCCTCACAGCGATCGCTGCCTCTTCCAGATCAGTCATCGTCTCCACAATGATGGCGTCTACACCGCCATTTCTCAGTCCGTGGGCCTGTTCCTCAAAAGCTTTGTACAATTCGTCTTCGGTGACTTCACCGGTAATCAGGAACTTACCGGTGGGACCCACCGAACCCAGCACAAGCCCGTCCGGACCCACTGCTTTCCGGGAGGCTTCGGCGGCCGCCTTGTTGATGACATAGGACTTGTCTTCCAACCCGAAATAGTCCAGCTTATACCGGTTGGCACCAAAGCTGTTGGTCTCCACCATGTCCGATCCAGCCAACACGTATTGTCGGGCAATATCTGCCACTTCGTCGGCATGTTCGAGGTTCCACAGTTCCGGACAGTCTCCCGGCTTCAGCCCTTTTGCCTGCAAAAATGTACCCCAGGCTCCGTCGGAAACCAGTATTTTTCCTTCTTCGATGCGTTTTAACAGTCGTCCCATCTATCTATTTATTCGTAATCGTTAATTTTTGATTGCAAACCTACTTTTTTTCGTGCGCATTATAAAACTTTTTGATAGAATAAGGTTCAAATCATCCCGAAAAAACTATTTTTGCAATGGTTTCAAAAAATTAGTTCTTACGCACTTTTTCAACATCTATTCCATGGCAAAAATTACCAAAGAAGCCGCGCTGCTGTACCACTCACAAGGCAAGCCCGGTAAAATCGAAGTGGTTCCTACCAAACCATACAGTACCCAAACCGATTTGTCGCTGGCCTATTCTCCCGGTGTGGCCGAGCCCTGTCTGGAGATTGAAAAAGATCCGCAGAAGGCCTACGATTACACTGCGAAAGGAAATCTGGTGGCTGTCATTTCCAACGGTACGGCCGTTTTGGGCCTGGGCGACATCGGCACGTTGGCCGGAAAGCCTGTCATGGAAGGAAAAGGTTTGCTCTTTAAGATTTACGCAGGCATCGATGTGTTTGACATTGAAATTGACGAAAAGGATCCTGAAAAATTCGTACAAGCCGTCAAGGCCATCGCTCCCACCTTCGGGGGTATCAACCTGGAAGACATCAAGGCACCCGAATGCTTTGAGATTGAAGAACGCCTGAAAGCTGAACTCGACATCCCCTTGATGCACGACGACCAACACGGCACGGCCATTATTTCCAGCGCCGGCTTGTTGAACGCCCTGATCCTTGCCGATAAGAAAATAGAAGATGTCCGCATCGTGGTGAACGGTGCCGGCGCATCCGCCAACTCTTGCACCAAACTTTACCTGGCTTTGGGAGCCCGCAAGGAAAACGTCGTCATGGTGGACAGCAAGGGTGTCATCTCGACCCGCCGTACCGACCTGAACGCCTCCAAGAAATTCTTCGCCACCGAACGTACCGATGTCAACACGTTGGAAGATGCCATGAAGGGTGCCGATGTGTTCCTGGGTCTTTCCAAGGGCAACGTGGTTTCACAGGACATGATCCGCTCCATGGCTGCCAACCCCATCGTATTCGCCCTGGCCAACCCGACGCCTGAAATCTCCTACGAAGACGCCATGTCTGCCCGTCCCGACGTATTGATGGCAACCGGGCGCAGTGATTACCCGAACCAGATCAACAACGTAATCGGCTTCCCCTATATCTTCCGCGGTGCCCTGGACGTTCGCGCCACAGCGATCAACGAAGAAATGAAGCTGGCTGCCGCCGTTGCCATTGCCAACCTGGCTAAAGAACCAGTACCCGACGTGGTGAACGCCGCCTACGATGTAGATCGCCTTTCTTTTGGTCGCTTGTACTTTATTCCCAAACCCGTTGACCAACGCTTGATCACCGAGGTGTCCGTAGCGGTAGCCAAGGCTGCCATGGAATCGGGTGTGGCCAAGAAGCCCATCACCGACTGGGAAGCCTACAAGACCCACCTGCGCGAACTCATGGGTTACGAAAGTTCGTTCACCCGCCGTATCATGGACATGGCCCGCAGCAACCCCAAAAAGGTCGTATTCGCAGAAGGCAGCCACCCCACCATGTTGAAGGCCGCTGTTGAAGCCAAAAACGAGGGTATCTGCTACCCCATCCTGTTGGGCAACGATGAGCGCATCCAGAAGCTGGCCGATGAACTCGACCTCAGCCTGGAAGGCCTTGAAATTGTCAACCTGCGCCACGACAACCAGGCCGACCGCCGCGAACGGTATGCCCGCATCCTCTCGGAAAAAAGGGCCCGCGAAGGTGCCAACTACCAGGAGGCGCTCGACAAGATGAACGAACGGAACTATTTCGGTATGATGATGGTGGAAACCGGCGAAGCCGATGCGTTCATCACCGGTCTGTACACGAAATACTCCAACACCATCAAGGTAGCCAAGGAAGTGATCGGTATCCGCGACGGGTTCAACCATTTCGGCACCATGCACATCCTGAACGGCTCCAAGGGTACGTTCTTCCTGGCTGACACATTGATCAACCGCCACCCGTCCACTGAAACATTGGTTGACACGGTTCGGCATGCCATCAACACGCTGCACTTCTTTGGCAAGGAACCAAAGATCGCCATGCTCTCCTACTCCAACTTCGGTTCAGATCAGGTGGGCAGCCCTGCTTCCGTCCACGAAGCCGTTGCACAGATCCAGAACGAATACCCTGATTTGGCCATCGACGGTGAAATGCAGGTGAACTTCGCCCTGAACAAGGAACTGCGCGACAAGGTGTATCCGTTCTCCCGCCTGAATGGCAAGGACGTAAACACGCTGATCTTCCCCAACCTGAGTTCAGCCAACGCTGCCTACAAGTTGATGCAGGCCATGACAGACTGCGAGTCGATCGGACCAATCCAAATGGGTCTGAAGAAGCCCATCCACTTCACCGACGTGGAAAGCTCCGTACGTGACATTGTAAACGTCACCGCTATTGCCGTGATCGATGCCATTGTAGAAGAAAGCAAACGCAAGTAATTTCTCTCTCACACACTCAATTACACAATCCACTCCAACGAAAAGGGTGCTCCCGGCTTAGGCTGAGGGCACCCTTTCTCATGGTAGAATACATCCGATTGAAATTTGAGATCATACCGAATGAGTGTTAACGTATTGCAAAATGAGTGTAATTCTAAAAAAACATCTCTCTATATTTTTATATTAATAAAATACTACTACATTTGTGCATTACTATCAGGTGTCTGCTTGACATCAAAATGAATCAGTAGCTTTTCAAGGATACGCACGTAAACTTCAGCGCATCCTAATTACACACCTTCTTGGTTGTTGATTGTAAATACGGCTGATATTAAGCTGTGTTTTTCGTTGGTATTACAATCAGCGTGTTACTAATATATTATTATTAATAGTATAACAAGAAAGGAGTGTGCATTTTTTTGAATAGTATATATATCATTACATTTCCATGATAATAGCAGTATAGTTATTATTTTATTCTTATTATTTATTAATTTACGATAGTATTATAATATGAAAAATAAAATTGGTTTATTTTTTTTAATGATTGCATTGATTACATCCTGCACCAGTGATGAACTGGTATTAAACAATCAAGCCGTTGATTCAGATACCAACAACCCTGGCATGTACAAAGCTGCCGGTGATCAGGTATATGATCTGCTTGGCTATGGGGTTGACATAACAGGTGAATATTTAGCACCTCTTAGCAACAAACAACAAGTAATCAATATCGTCAAGTTGAAATTGGAAAAACCGGATGCTGTTGGAGCAGGCTCTTATGAAGACAAAAATGGCATAATCAAATACGGAAGAGATTATAATACCCTGACAGATAATTTGGATGTAAAAGTTTCAGGAACTGTTTCAAAAGGTGTTTATTCAGGAACTGTAAAACAAGATGTCATTTGCAACAACACCATCAGTTCAACCTGTGCATATGCATTGGTTGAAGAGAGAATCATTAAAAGAAATGTCAGTGTAGTTGGAACGTATGAAATGCTGTCTCAATATCTGACTGATGGTTTCAAGGAAAACATAATAGCGATGACGCCTGAGCAAATCATAAATGCATATGGAACTCATGTTTTTACCAACATCTATTTAGGAGCCAAGTTTCAATTCATTTATAAGTCTGAAATACACGACAGCAACAAAGAACAAACATTGATTTCAGGCGTATCTGCCACAGCCAAAAGTGCATTTGGAATATCAATCAATGCAGATGTGACAACCAGTACAAGTTTGATTAGTAATAATAAAGAAATCTCAGTAAGATATAAAACAATAGGTGGCAATGCAGCATTTGCCGTGGTTGGAAATCTGGATATTCAAAATCCCGACAACATAACAACGGAAATCAATACATGGAAGGCTTCCATCGGCAACAATTTAGCCATGATTGATGTACAGGATAATTCCATGATTCCTATTTATGAATTTGTAACTGACGCATCCAAAAAAGCAGCATTAAAAAGCGCAGTTGATAATTATATTGCAAGAAACGCCTTAACACAAGTCTTGCCTTTGTACAGATATTATAACAAAGATCATACCGGTCATTTTTACACGACTGATTATACAGAATTGGGAAATGCAACACAAACAAACAGTTGGGTGCTTGAAAAAATTCAAGGATATGTATTACCAACCAATTCAACCGCCACCAACACTGTTGGTTTAAAAAGATACTACAACTCGAGCAGCCACGACCATTTTTATACAATAGGCGTATCTGAAAGTACAAACTGGAAGTTTGAATGGATCGAATGCAACGTATTTAAATTTGCAGAACCAGGAACAGTACCCTTACACAGGTATTACGCCTCAAAACAAAGACTACATTTTTACACAACCGATTATCGTGAACTTGGGAGCGGAAACAGCAAATATAGATATGAAGGAATTGAATGCTATATTATCCCCAATAATAGATTATAATAGCATCCCTCAAATGTAGGTTTGGGTAACTACACAATAGGTATCATTTATTTAACAGCTGTCGATTTCTCAGGTAGGGTAAAAAACCGCCTGAGTAAATCGACAGTGTTGTTACCGGGATAGTTTCACGCAAGCTCCGCCACCGGGTGCCAGCTTCAACGTCAACACGTCTTTGTTGCTGACCGTTTTGGTCGAAACGGCCGTGGTTTCACGGTTGGTCTGATAGTGCGCGTTGGGCCCATCTTCCACGATTTCTGCCGTAAACATACCCTTGGGCAGGAAGTTCAGCGGCACCTGGAGGGTTCTGGCTTCCTCATTCGTAGCTGCGCCAACCAGGAACACGTCATCCTGCGACTGGCGCATGGTTACGATGTAGGTGCCGATTTCGCCAGATAGGGTCTTGCTTTCTTTCCACGGCATTTTCTGGGCAGCCAGGAAACGCAACAGGGCCGGGTACTTCTGATAGTACTCGGGGATGTCAGGGATGATGGTGGCGCCCGAGAACACGATGAGCGTGCGGGCTGCTTCCGACACCACGGTGGACGGCACTTCCTGGTTATTGTCCACACGGGTGGTCCTGCCCTGCCGTAGATCGAACATGCCGTTGTTCATATCAATGGGACCGGCCACGTTGTTGATAAATACGGAGGTGACAAAGGTCTTGGGTTGGAAGATCTGACGGCCGTCGAGCTGTGCCTTGCAGTATTCACGGGTGATGGCGTTTGGCCAGGTACGCATTTGTCCGTAGGGATGCACGGGGTAGTCGTGGTAATCGACCAACAATTTATTTTGGGCACACAACCGGGTGATTTTTCTGGTGGCCTGGTTCTTCTCGTCGGGGTTTCCGTTCATAAAGCCGTATTTCACGCCAGTGGCTCCCCATTGGCCGTATTGTTCCAGCGTTTGTTCAATGGGGTAATTCTTGCCGCCCACATCGTTCAGGTACAACCAGATGCCCACGCCCTTTTCCTTACCGTATTTGATGAGGTTTTGCACGTCTTTGGCCTTATCACCTTTCACGGGGTCTGATGTTTGGGCAAACTCGGGCCCGTACCAGTTGGCATCCAGCACTAGGTGTTGAAATCCGTTCTCGGCGGCAAAGTCCACCATCTTAATCCAGGACGGGTACGACATGGTGTACTTGAAGCCTTCCCACACGGCGCCGTCAATGCGCCAGTCCCACAAACAAATGCCGGGTTTCACCCAGGAAAAATCGTATCCAGCTTCGGGTTCGGGATTCAACAATTCGAGCAAATGGGAATCGACCAGGTCGCCCGGGGTCTTTCCATACAGAATGGCCCTCCAGGCCGACTGATAGCCGGCATGCAGGGTTTTGGGCTTGGAGGTCACCGTAAATTCCTGCTTGCCTTTTTCAGAATATAGCTTCATGGGTTCGCCTTCATCGAGGCAAGCTTCGTGAATGGCCAGGTAACAGGTCTCCCCTGCCTTGATGGTCATCACAGGCAAGCGTTCGCCGTTGGCGTCCGTCAATTTCTCCGGCCCCAGGTTGTGGCGTTCACCGTTATAATACCAGGCGGTATAGTCGCCCGCAAAGTTGTAAGAAGTCTGTTCAGCCAGTACAGTTTTTACTGCAGCATCACCTTTCGGCACCACGTATTTGAATGCTACGCCCTCGTTGTACGCCCGCACCACGATGTCAAAACGCTCAGCCCCCAGGCCAAGCTTCAACGTCAATTCAGTGTATTTTTCCGGCACCACCGAGCGTTTGCCCCACACCGGTTTCCACACGGTATTTACCTGCTTCGTTGAAGCCTTCACTACCACCCAACCCTTCGAGGGCACCACAGCGTTGCCTTCCAGGGTGAAACCAAGCGGAGACGGTTCAACCAACGCGGTCTTCCCAGCCTTCAAACTATAGGTGTAGCCCCCCTCAGCCGTCTGGGCTATGGTTAATTGCAGGTTCTTGTCGGGCGAAAGCACGGT
>CAYTIY010000083.1:0-10361 GCA_964438045.1 uncultured Bacteroidales bacterium
TCGTTGACCGCTTCCCTTACCAGATGGTTAGATTCGTTGCGGCTTCCTGTTACGAAGAGCCTGTCAAGTGTCTGGAGGCAAGCCTCTTCGCTGGGTTGGATGGTCACACGCAAAAGGCCTTCCCGTTCCCCGCGGGTGATAGCCAGGTATTGGTGGGAGGAGCAATGCTTGAGGGGTTTGGAAAATTCAAAATAGTCCTTGTACTTCAGGGCTTCAAGTTCTTTACCCTTTACGACGGTGGAGGTGATGATGGCGCCTTTTCCAAAATGGAAGCGCACTTCCTTGCGGGCACCTTCATTCTCGTTCACCCATTCGGCCACGATGTCCTTGGCACCTTTCAGAGCATCCTCAATACTGTCCACCTGGTCGTTCAGGTAGGAGAGGGCGGCCTTGTGCACATCGGTGTCCTGTTGCTTGAAAATGAGTTCAGCCAGTGGTCCCAGGCCTTTTTTCCGGGCTATCTCGGCCCTGGTCTGGCGTTTGGGTTTGTACGGGAGGTAGATGTCTTCCAATTCATTCATCTGCCAACAGTCGCGGATGCGTTTAGAAAGTTCATCAGTGAGTTTCTCCTGTTCCGTCAGGCTGTTTAGTATGGTTTCCTTGCGTTTGTCGATGTCTAGGTATTTCTCGTACGTGTTGGCTATGTTTTCAATTTGTACCTCGTCGAGCCCTCCGGTGCGCTCCTTGCGGTATCGGCTGATAAAGGGAATGGTGGCACCTTCTTCCAGCAGGATCAGGGTATTTCGGACAGCATCGAGCTTGAGTTGAAGGTCTCTTGCGACAAAGGATACAAGCAGGTCTTTCATAGTCAGGTAGTTTGTGAATGTGGCCGGTTGCTGTTCAGGCACATGGGCCGGTTGCCGAAGATACAATTTTAAACGCTATCTTTGTAAAAAAATACGATATGCCTACTCCTAAATATCCCCGTAAACCACGATTATCCGGCAACCCTGTTGGGGAAGAATTTGTAACCAAGAATGTTGGTGAAAAAAACAATCGTCGAGAAAAACCGGGATCGCACCCTACAAGACCTGAAAGTACTTTCAGAGGTCATGCAAACGAAACCTATCCAACAAAACCTGCCAAAGGTGGCAAGACTGAGGCAAAACCGGCCCGCAAGAAGCCCGTCAGTCAGTTAGAAGTGAAGCAGGAGGGACAACTGATGGAGTTTTTGATCAGCTCCTTGAAGGATCAAAGTCGGACCACCATCAAATCACTGTTGTCACACCAGCAAGTCACCATTGAGAATCGGGTGGTAAAGAAATTCGATCATCCATTGAAACCGGGCGATGTGGTGTGCGTGCATTGGGAGTCTGGCAAGACCACGTTGGACAATCCGATGTTGTCTATCGTGTTTGAAGATAAAGACCTGATCGTGGTCAACAAATCGGCCGGGTTGTTGTCCATTGCCACCAAGAAGGAACGTGTACGTACGGCATACAGTTTGTTGAGCGAATATGTGAAAAAACAGCATCCGGCAAACAAGGTGTTTGTGGTTCACCGACTTGACAGGGAAACCTCAGGCTTGATGTTGTTTGCGAAAAATGAAGAGGTGCAGTATCGCATGCAGAATAATTGGAAATTCGCTGTCAATCAGCGTAAGTATATTGCCGTAGTTGAAGGTAAACTTGAAACAGGTGACGGTACGGGAAAAGGAACAATCCGCTCGTATTTATGGGAAAGCAAGGCCCTCATTGTTTATTCCAGTCCGAATCCGGAAGACGGTCAGGTTGCTGTGACACATTACCAGGTACTGAAAAGCAACGATGATTACAGTTTGGTGGAATGTGAACTTGAAACGGGTAGAAAAAATCAGATTCGTGTTCAAATGAACAGTATCGGTTTTCCGTTGGTGGGTGATTTGAAATACGGCGGACATACATCTCCGTTGAAACGTCTGGCCCTCCATGCGCATGTGTTGTCGTTCATACATCCGGTTACAGGTGAAATGCATGCCTTTGAAACGCCGATTCCGCCTGCTTTTCAAAAGTTGGTGGGAGGTAGGCCTAAGGAACCAGCGAAAAATGAAGGGCACTAATTCTTTTTGACAGTCTAAACATGAAAAAACACATTATCGGATTCCTTCTTTTGGTTATTGCGTTGATTTTTTCAATCAACCTAAGTGCCCAACAACCCGTTAATGATTGGGAAAACCCCGGCGTGAACGGTATTAACAAAGAAAAACCGCATGCGTATGGTTTCTTGGCTGAAACCAAGTCGACCCTGCCGAATGTCAAATCGCTCAACGGCAGTTGGAAATTCAAGTGGTCGCCCGATCCGCAATCGAGGCCTGTCGATTTCTACAAAGAACGTTTCCCGACAGAAACATGGGACGACATTCTTGTACCCGTGAATTGGGAAATGCAAGGTTTTGGAACGCCTATCTATTCAAATTTCCCGTATCCGTTCAAGGTGGATCCTCCCAGGATTATGAGCGAGCCCGACAAGAACTATACAAGCTACCTGGCACGCAATCCCGTTGGAAGTTATTGCAGAACATTCAATCTTCCGGAAAACTGGACGAATAAACAGGTGTTCCTCAGTTTTGGTGGCGTGTTGTCGGCCATGTACGTCTGGGTGAATGGACAAAAAGTAGGGTACAGCGAGAACTCCATGTCACCGGCTGAGTTTGACATCACCCGTTACATCCGGAAGGGAGAAAACAAGGTGGCCGTTGAGGTGTATCGCTGGTGCGACGGCAGTTACCTGGAAGATCAGGATATTTGGCGCCTGAGCGGCATATTTCGGGATGTGGACCTGATAGCCCGACCAAAAACCTACGTCCGCGATTTTTTTGTCACCGCCACTCCCAATGCAACGAATGACCAAGCATCAGTTGCTGTCAACGTGTGTGTTGAAAACCGTTCAACGCAGAACATGTCCGGGTTGGAGGTTGAGGCTGAAATCACGGGTTACACCAAACAAGGAGAGTTGGTTCATAATACGATAAAGAAAGCTGTACCCGTTGTTTCAACCGGGAACGAAGTTTCAATCAATCTGAAGTCATTGATCAGTCAACCGAAACTGTGGTCGGCCGAAACGCCCGATCTGTACCACCTGACACTATTATTGAAAAACAAAAAGAACGACTTGCTGGAAAAGGCGGAGTGCTATTTTGGGGTAAGGAAAATCGAGGTGCGTGGGGATGTTTTCTATGTAAACGACAAGCCGGTGAAGCTGAAAGGGGTGAACCGACACGAACAGCATCCACGAACCGGCAAGCATGTAAGCCGCAACTCCATGATTCGCGATTTGGAATTGATGAAGCAGGCTAACATCAACTTTATCCGGACCTGTCACTATCCTGATGATCGCTTGTTTTATGAGTTGTGCGACAACTATGGCTTTTATGTGATGGATGAAGCCAATCAGGAGTCACATGGAGTGGGAATTGGGAACAAGATAATCGGTGATAACCCGCTTTGGAAACAATCGCACGTTGAACGGGCCGTTTCGCTGGTACAGCGCGACAAAAACCATGCCTGTGTGGTTTTTTGGTCGTTGGGTAATGAAGGTGGCAGTGGTCAGAATTTTACAGCCATGGCCGATACCATCAAAAAAATGGATGCCAGCCGTCTGATCTTTTCCGATACACACCGGGAAGTATCTGCGCTTTACGATGATAGTTACCTTCATCCGGCCGATTTGAAGAAATTGGGGGAACGAATTACGGACAAGCCTGTAATAATGCGTGAATACCTGCATGTGATGGGTAATTCAGGCGGTAACCTGCAGGAATATTGGGATGTGATTTATGATGACCCGAGCCTGACTGGAGCTGCTGTCTGGGAGTGGGTCGACCAAGGGTTGGCTAAACCCAGGGATGGTTCTCCGCTCAAACTGGGCAATCATCCTGACGATTATCGGTTGAAGGATGATGAGTTTTGGGCGTTTGGTGGCGACTTCGGAGACAAACCAAACGATGGGAACTTCAATATCAAGGGATTGGTGTCATCCGACCGTACACCCCATCCACATTATTATGAAGTACAGAAAGTTTATCAGCCTGTTGTTTTTCAACGTATCAGTGTAATGACGATCAAGGTCATCAATCGCTTTGATTTCCTATCACTCGGTCAATTTGATGTGTCTTACGAATACATCCTCGATGGGAAACCGGTGAAAAAAGGAAAATTGAACTGCGACGTACTGCCTGGACAATCTTCTGAGATTGAGGTGCCGGCACTACCTTCCAACCCAGGATATTCCGGTGAAGTCTTTCTGAATCTGTATGTGAATCTCGCATCCGCAACACTGTGGGCTGAGGAAGGTTTTTGCATTGCCCGTGAACAGTTTGTGGTGAAACCGTTTGACTTTCAATCAATCAGATCGATAGGAGATGCGGTGGGTATCAGTCAAACAACCACACAGGTCGTGATGAGTACCGGCACTACTACGTTTGTTTTCGATAAGGCGGATGGTTCATTATCTAGCTGGAAGGTCAACGGGAAGGAACTGTTGAAAGGACAGTTGGAACCGTATTTCTGGAAAACACCCAACGACAACCAGAAGCAGAGTGGTTTTGTGCGCGAAATGGGGAAATGGAAAAAGGCAGGAGAAAGCAGGATTGTCAAACGGGTGGAAGTGGCGAATCAGAACCAGTTGGCTACGGTACGCTTTGACATGAACCTGCCAACCATTGGAGCCAATTATGTGTTGCAATACAGTTTGAACGGAAAGAGACAATTGCAGGTGGAAGCAACTTATACACCGCTTGGCGACACGATACCTAAACTTCCCAAGTTTGGGATGAGGATGCGTGTTCCCAGGGCGTATGCTACCATCGATTGGTATGGCCGCGGCCCTTGGGAAAATTACCCCGATCGGAAAACAGGTTCCTTAATGGGTGTGTACCAGTCAAAACTGGAGAATTTCATTGTTGCCTATCCGGCACCGCAGGATAACGCCAATCGCTGCGATACCCGCTGGTTCAGCCTTGGTTCGCAGGAAAAGGACGGAATCAGGATTACCGGTTTACAACCCCTCTGTTTTAGGGCATGGCCATACACCGAAGAGGATCTGGAAACTACCACGCACAATTATCAACTTCCCAACCGTGATTTTATCAATCTGAATATCGACTTGAACATTCATGGTGTGGGCGGTGATGACACCTGGGGAGCCAAGACCATGGAAAAATACACGAATCCGGGCAACAAATCCTATCACTATGGGTTCATCCTGGAGTATGCGGGAAACCCCCCGGTTCATTAGGGCAACGGATTAAGCAACGAGGTTTTTGACAACCTGCGCTGGTTGGATGTTGAACTGGAACTGAAGCCCCCTGGTTTCCATACGCTGAAGGTATTCATGATCGATCCCGAAGTCGTGTTGGAGCGGATTGTAGTAAATCCAGACAATGACCATCCGAGTTATATCTGAGCACCCTCGGTTCGGTTTAATGCGAAATAGTAAACGAAAAGCTTGAATCATTATTCCAAAAATATGAAAAAAATCAGCCTATTTCTTCTGTGTATTATAATTGGAACAGGTTGTTTTGCGAAACAACAGGCCAACAGGGCTACCACGGCATTTACCAATCCTGTCATGTGGGCCGATGTTCCAGACATGTCGATAACCCGAAAAGGAGATATTTTCTACCTGATCAGCACAACCATGCACTTGATGCCCGGAGCTCCTGTCATGAAGTCAAGAGACTTGGTGCATTGGGAAATCGCTAGCTATGTGTTTGACAAACTCACTGACACCCCAAATTATGATTTGAATGGAGGAACCGTGTACGGAAGGGGGCAATGGGCGTCTTCAATCCGATATCACAACGGTCTCTATTATGTGCTTTTTTCTCCCAACGACAAGCCGTTCCGGGCCTATGTGTTCAAGACAAAAGACCCTTCCAAGAAGAAGTGGGAGTTGCACACCCGTATGCAGCATTTTCACGATGCCTCGCTTTTCTTTGACGACGATGGGCGCGTGTATGTGTTTTCCGGTACCGGGTCGCTTCGGGAATTGAAAAGTGACCTGACCGATGTGAAACCAGGCGGTGTCGATACCACCATTTTCAAAAAGGATAAGGATGAAACCGGTTTGTTGGAAGGAAGCCAGGTGATCAAGCATAACGGCAAGTATTACTTGCTCATGATTTCGTGGCCGAACGGAAAGCCCCGTCGCCAGGTGTGTTACCGTGCCGATAACATTACCGGCCCGTATGAAAAGAAGGTGATTTTGGAAGACAACTATGCCGGTTTCCCTTATTGCGGACAGGGTTCCATCATTGATGACAAGAACGGCAACTGGTACGGCTTGATTTTTCAGGATCGCAACGGTGTAGGTCGTGTGCCTTTGTTGATGCCGGTGCGTTGGGTGGATGGCTGGCCGATGTTGGGTGACGAAGCGGGTAATGTTCCTGAAAACTGGCAAACACCCCTGAAACCCTACGATTCAGGTAATCGAATTGTGGAAAGTGACGATTTTTCCGGGAAGAAATTGAAGATCAACTGGCAGTGGAACCACAATCCAATTGACAACGCTTGGTCGTTGAAGGAACGAAAGGGATACCTGAGGTTGAAGACGGCACGGGTTGTTGACAACCTGTTTGCTGCACCGAACAGCCTTACACAACGCATGGAGGGTCCTACATGCAGCGGAGTGGTTTCACTGGATCTGTCGAACATGAAGGAGGGCGATGTTGCTGGTTTGAGTGCGTTCAACGGCGATGCCGGCGTTTTATCGGTTGTGGTGGAAGGCGGCAAAAAGATTTTGACATTCTCTTCCCAATCTGTTTCCTTGGATAACAACAAGGCCATCCGCAGCGTGAAAACGGAAGAAAAGGGTAGGGTGGAACTGAATCAAAACACCGTTTGCCTGCGCGTTGACGGCGACTTCAACCTGAACAAAGATTTTGCAACCTTCTTTTACAGCCTTGACAACAAGAACTGGACACCCATTGGACCTGTCTACAAAATGATTTTTGATTACAGACGGCTTTTCATGGGTTCGAAGTTTGCCATTTTCAACTATGCCACCAAAGCTGTTGGCGGTTATGTGGATGTTGATTTTTTCAGGTATACCAATATTACGCAATCATCACATTAAAAAATAAACCAAGAAATGAACATGAGAACCAAATTGGGTCTGATACTGGCTGTGGTTATGATTTTCACGGCAACAGACTCTTTCGCGAAAAAAACGAAAAAACCGGATCCCAACTTTTTTGTTTACCTCTGCTTTGGACAGTCGAATATGGAAGCCGGTGCTCGACCTGAAGAACAGGACAAGGTGATTGATTCCAGGTTTCAAATGTTGGCCGCTGTTGACAACGCCAAACTAAGCCGTATTAAAGGAAATTGGTATGTGGCTTCACCTCCGATCAACCGTCCTGAAAATGCAATGGGACCTGTCGATTTTTTTGGTCGAACCATGGTGGCAAACCTTCCTGAAAAATATCGGGTAGGTGTGATCAATGTCTCTGTGGCCGGTGCTAAAATTGAGCTTTGGGATAAGGATGGTTACCAGACATACCTCAGTGGAGCCGAGAAGTGGATGCAAAACATGTGCAAACAATACGATGGAAATCCCTATCAACGCCTGGTCGAAATGGCAAAATTGGCCCAGAAAGACGGGGTAATCAAGGGTATCCTTATTCATCAGGGCGAATCGAACTCGACCGATCCTGAATGGCCCAACAAAGTAAAAGCCATTTACAACAACCTGATGAAAGACTTAAACCTCAATCCCAAGAAGGTGCCGCTTCTTGCCGGTGAACTGAAAAGCAAGGAAGAACATGGTGTTTGTTATGCTTTTAATACGGACATTCTTGTAAATCTACCTAAGGTACTTCCCAACTCCTACATCATCTCCTCACAAGGAGTCAAGGGATCTTCCGACCAATTCCATTTCAATACCGATGGTATGCGTGAATTGGGTCGTCGCTATGCCGTGCAGATGTTAAAAATACAGGGGTTTAAGTATGCGGCAGCATCAACGCAACAGTCACAGGAAAGCGTCAATACTCCATACCGCGTCGAGTTGAATGTGAACAAAACCGGCATCACCGTTAGTCCCACGTTCCACGGCATCTTTTTTGAGGACATCAACCAATCGAATGACGGGGGTATCAGCGCTCAACTGATCCAGAACAACTCATTTCAGGCTTACAATGTGCCGGGGGCTGGCGAATTCGGCCCAAACGGCAACAAGACACCGGAATTCTCCAAATCACCGACCGAAATCTACGGCTGGACCGTTGTCAGTAACGAAGGTGCTTCAGGTACCGCCACCACAGTGGAAGATAAGCCGTTGGTCACTTATGAAAAGCTATACGGCTTTGACGAAAACGACCAATACGATGATGCGCTGAAATACAAACAATACTGCATCCGTTTTGACATCCAGAACCCGGGCAAGGGCTTCGGACTGGCTGCCAATGGATTTGGTATCAACAAATACGGCCCCGAGAATCAGGGAAATTACTATTCAAACAATACGCAAACTCCTTCAATCGCTGTAAATGCTGGCGTCTCCTACGACCTTGGCTTGTACCTGCAAGGTAAGGATTACACCGGTTCCGTTCGGATTTATCTGGAAGATGCTGCTGGGAAAATAAACTCAAACGTACTTACCATCAAAGGATTGAGAAATTTTTGGAAGAAAGGCAAGGGCAAACTCAAAGCTCAACGCAGCGTGGACAGCCGACTTGTGGTGGTTGCCAATGCTGCCGGAACGTTTTACCTGGATTTTGTAACCCTTATTCCTGAAGCCAAGCACTTATGGCGCAATGGAAAATACGGTGCCTTTCGGAAAGACCTGATGGAGGCTCTCGAACAGCTGAATCCCAAGTTTATGCGCTTTCCGGGCGGTTGCGCTACGGAAGGCTCCAACTACTGGGGTCAATATTTTTGGAAAAACACCGTGGGTTCGGTAGAGGAACGTATTGGCGTCAGAAACCACTGGGGTACCTGGACGTCTCAATACATAGGATTTTACGAATACTTTGTCATGTCCGAGGCTCTGGGGGCCAAACCACTGCCTGTAATCAACAACGGTGTCACCTGTCAGTTTGCTGGACGGTCTTACATCGCTCCACTGGGAACAGATGCCGAAAAGAAACGCTATTACGACATTTATGTGAAAGACGCCCTCGACCTGATTGAATTCTGTAATGGCGACGCATCTACGGAATGGGGAGCCAAGCGCATTGCATACGGCCACCCCAAACCCTTCAACCTGGAATACCTGGCCGTAGGCAACGAAAACAGCGGACCGGCCTTCTGGGAACGCTTCGACATCATCCAACAGGCAGTAAAGCAGAAATACCCGAACATCAACCTGATCACCACCTCGGGTGCAGGTGCCTCAGGCAACGAATTCAATGCCAATTATTCCATCATCGACGAGAAATACCCGGTCAGCATCGTGGATGAGCACTATTATTCCAACGACAACTGGTTCTACTCCAACACCCACCGCTACGATGTGGGCAAGGCACGCGGCAACCAGGGCAACACCTATGACCGGAGCAACCCCACCCGGGTATTTGTGGGTGAATACGCCAACAACAACG
This sequence comes from uncultured Bacteroidales bacterium, assembly GCA_964438045.1. Classification (GTDB taxonomy): domain Bacteria; phylum Bacteroidota; class Bacteroidia; order Bacteroidales; family UBA1402; genus UBA8389. The sequence goes on from CAYTIY010000083.1 coordinate 9,521, forward strand.
CCAACAACGCGTTTTCCTCCGCATTGGCAGAAGCAGCCTTCACCACAGGTCTGGAACGCAATTCAGACATGGTGGTCATGGCCGCCTACGCCCCGTTGTTCTGCAAGAAGGGCTTTAACAAATGGAACTCCAACCTGATATGGTTCGACAACCGTGGCCTGTGGCGCTCCACCAACTACTACTACATGTCCCTTTATGCCAACAACACAGGTGACAAGACCATTGACAGCTCTCCGTTCACCAAAACGGCTGACAAGGCGGAAGACAGCAAGGTCTATACCTCGCCAACACTTGATACCAAATCCGGCACGGTCTACCTGAAAGTGGTCAATGCTGATCATGTTGCCAAGGCAACCACTGTGGTCATAAACGGCAGCAATTCCTATTACAAGGCTACCCTGGAATACCTGTCATCCGAAGCTACCACCGTAAAGAATCAGGGAACTCAGAATTTCTATTCCACGGCTTCCGGTGTGGAAAACTTCAGTTACACCGAAGCCGTCACTCCTAAAACTATGGATTTGGGTATCGTTTCAGGTTCGTTCAACGTTTCGATTCCAGTCAACTCGGTCAATGTGGTCAAGCTAGTACCGGTCAAAAGTAAATAAAGGTTTTTTTGCACGTTGTGTGTGCGTCCATTGAGTCGACGCAGTTTCAATCTAACTACCCTTCGGTCCGTTCAAACTGTTACCGAGGGGTAGTGTCGTTATGGAACAACTAGGGATTAACTGTAAAACCTGAGGATATTTTTTTCAAGCTCTATCAACACTCCCCTTTCGTCCGGGAATATGGTCCCGTGCTCCGCTAGTCTTGGCTGGTTGACGCTTGACATCGGCGATTT
>CAYTIY010000084.1:0-10118 GCA_964438045.1 uncultured Bacteroidales bacterium
ATTTTTATTTCGACGAATGCCTTCCCGCCAAAAGTTTTCCAGCGTTTCGGCATGCTTCACATAATTCCAATTTCCCAGGGTTCGGATGTAACGGCGATCCCATTCTTGCTGAGAACGCACCATAGGTTCTTGATGCGACGTACCCATAACGATGCCGTATTCATCAGCCATTCGGGCATTTTCGGGATCGTCTTCATTGAACGCGTTGCTCCACATGGCCGGCCACAGGTAATTGGCTTTCATTCGGAGCAACAATTCAAACACGGTGGCATAGAACTCGTGACCATAATTGGCAACCCCATTACCAACTGGAGGGTTTTGACTGGGTTTGGCCGTTCCAAACTTTTCCCTAACCCAACCGGTGAGTGCAGGTGCTTCATCGTTGATGAAAACGCCCCTGTATTTGACGCTGGGTCCCTCGGTGAAGTTGACTGGTTTCACATACAGGGCATCTTTGTGGTCGATGGGCACATCCGCCCAAAAATACCAAGGCGAAACACCAATCTTTTCCGACACATCGTAAATGCCATAAATGGTACCTCGCTTGTCGCTGCCAACAATGACCAATGCCCGCTCAACGCCAGGCATGGGTTGATTGACAACCCGAATCAGAAAGTGTTCCCACTTTCCAACCATGTTCTTCACATCTATCTTACCACTCTTGACCAATTGGTCAATGAGGGCACTTTTTCCCAACGTCCCTACGATGACTGCCTCTTTGTTTGAACCAACCTGGTCAAACACAAGCGCCGGTTCGACGTCGGTCACCTTGCCGATATCGGACTTCAAATCCTTCAACGCCCGAATGACACCCGGAAAGTCCGTTGACGATATCACCAAGGGCGTAGATTTACCGTCACCTGATAAGGTGACATAGTCCTTGCCTCTAGTTGTGGAGATATAATTCTCTCCACCAATACCCCACATCATTGAAGGGATAAACACCATTCCAAGAAGGAACAGCACGCCTTTTTTCATCATACTAGATTACAGTTTATATATACTTATAACTACTAAATTTTACTGCCGATTTTACGTTCCAAAATTGGACAAAACGCCTCAAACCCACCCGTACCATTCGTTGTTTTCTTTGGTACAACTGGTTGTTTGCAGGGCAACGTAGACTAAAAGATAGATACAATGCAACATGCAGCATTTAACGGATAAATGCCGTAACTTTGTCTCATGCCAACCAACATGAAAAATCAGGAGGACATCCTGAAAAAACTAAAAATCTCGAAGCTCAATCCTATGCAGGAAGAGACACTGACAGCGTTTGAGTCTTCATCCGACATCATCTTGCTTTCTCCTACAGGAACCGGTAAAACGCTGGCGTTTTTACTCCCCATCATCGAAAACCTGGACGCCGAAAGCAACGAAATACAAGTGCTGATACTCGTTCCTTCCAGAGAACTGGCTCTTCAAATAGAGCAAGTCATACGGGAAATGGGCTCCGGATACAAAACCAACGCTGTTTACGGTGGTCGCGCAGGTTACCAAGACAAGTTGGACCTCAAACACAATCCAAGCATCTTGATAGGCACACCCGGAAGGGTTGCCGACCTACTGAAAAGAGACCGATTTTCAACCCAATTCATCCGCACGTTGGTGTTGGACGAATTTGACAAATCGCTCGAAATAGGTTTTGAAAACGAAATGATCGACATCGTAACCGCCTTGCCGAACATCGAAAAAAGAGTACTGACCTCTGCCACAAAAGCATCAGAAATACCGGCCTTTGTTGGATTAGACCATCCTGTCTACATAGATTACTCCGATCATACGATTGCTCAGTTGAAGGTCAAAACGGTCGTTTCTCCAACCAAGGACAAACTGGGGACATTGGTCAACACATTGAACCACCTAGGAAACCAGCCCGGAATTGTCTTCTGCAATTTCAAGGAAACCATTCAGGAAGTCAGTAACCACCTAACGGCCAAACAAATCCATCACGGTTGTTTTTTCGGCGGCATGGAACAAATCGACCGGGAAAGGACGCTGATTAAATTCAGAAACGGCACCCACCGACTGATTGTCGCCACCGACCTGGCAGCCAGAGGACTCGACATTCCCGAACTGAAATTCATCATTCATTTCCAGCTGCCGCCAAGAATTCAAGAATTCACACACCGGAATGGAAGAACGGCCAGGATGAATGCCGATGGCACCGCCTATATCCTGAAATGGGTGCATGAAGAGCTGCCTGAGTTTATCGGGGAAACAGAAATTGAAACAATCAAACAGGCACCAACCCCCAACACTCCCATCTGGAAAACGCTGTACATCACCGGTGGCAGAAGGGACAAGATTTCCAAAAGCGACATAGCCGGTCTGTTTCTCAAACAGGGTGGACTCAGCAACGATGAACTGGGTCTCATCGAAATCAAACAAGATTGCTCCTACGTAGCTGTTCCAGCTTCAAAAATGGATGCGCTAATCAACACCCTCAACAACAGCAAGCTTAAAACAAAGAAGGTACGGGTCAGTGAGGTCTGAACGAAAAGGAAAGACCACCGATACCCATGCAACAATACAACCTGGTGAATTGTTGCATGCTTATCGTGTGTCTATGTTACGGCATTGGAGACCCTTCGAACCATTTAGTCCAAATGGCAGTGAATTTTTCATCCGTTTTCATGGCATCAAGGTGTTGTTGCCATTGCTGAACCGTACTGGCTGGTGTATTGAGTGAAAATGCAATATAATCCATTAAACTCGACGCTTGCATCTGTTGAGTCAGATTACTCAAAGGCACCTCACTAATTTCAGCGAGCCATTTCACATCCAAATCCGTCATCAGAAGCGCCTGTACCTCACCGTTAATCAATTGCTGAAACGCCTCCATAGATGTATGCGATGTGGCAACAATGTTTTGGAAATTATTGTTGACCATATAATCATAGGTATACCAGCCCTCTGGCGTGGCAATGGATTGAAGAGCTTTTGCCTGATCCATTGTTTCAATGGTCAACCCAGAAGACGCCAATGTATAAAAATAGCTTTTGCTTGTAGAAATCGGCCCGACCCATTGGAACATGTTTTCGCGTTCGGGTGTACGGGTGGTGTTAAATAGTGCGCTGTTTGGTAAGTACTGCACGATGGCGTATGCATCAAGCCACAGGCTCATGTTGATTTTATTAACATGCCCGGTTCTAGCCTGAATTTCATTCACAATATCCACAGAAGAGCCTTCAACTTTACGTGTTGTATCTTTGCCGGTCATATAGCTGAAGGGGGGACTGGATTCGGTATAAATCTGAATGGTTCCCGGCATATAATCTGAAGGCATGATTGACATATACTTCTGCATAATCGAAATAGACCGTTTATTTTTTATCATGGTTTCTATGGCCTGTTGCGTTTTGTTGACTACCGCATCGCTTACGTCTTTTGAAAAGGCAATGTAATTGTACACTGTGCGGTATCGTGTCACTGTCATAACATTATCCATGAAATACCCTGATGGAAGTGACTTAACCAAATGGAAGAAATCGCTGGCTATAAAACGTACATCACCATCCATAAATGCAGCCAACGCTTCATCATAGGTGTTGTAGTACACCAAGTTTTGAAATCCAAGCCCCTCAAGGGTGGTTGTTTCCATCCAGTTTCTCGTCACAGCTATTGATGGAAGCAGTTTACACGCTTCAATAGGCATAGGATATACATTACTTGAATTACCTTTTTCAAAGATGGCATACATTGACTGACTCGTAGGGCCTGCCCATTTGAAAAGGTCTTTACGTTCGGGGGTGTAAGCGATTGAAATCAGTGCTTTATTTGAACCGGTTAAAGCAGCGTTATAGGCACTCTGCCAGGATTCAGACAGACTCATATCAAATTTAACGCCTGCTTGTTGCAAGGCCTCTGCAGCTATATCCGCATCGATACCGGCAATTCCACCCTCTTCTTCAACCACGTTTGGCATAAACTCAACGCCGCTAACCTGGATGGAACCACCCGCTTCATCATCCTTTGTACAGCTGTTCAGGACAAAAAGTGTCGCTAGTAGGAAAAACGAAACTGTAAACAATAATAATCTGTTTTTCATGGCTTACATTTTATTTATTTCTTAATTAATTTTCCTTTTAAAACGCTATTGTCGAGCGACAACGTATATAAATATACTCCACGGGGCAAGTTTTCCACGTTTATTGTTTCTGAATCCTTAACCCATTTTGACAACACTATTTGTCCCTGAGAATTGAATAATTCAAAGGCATACTGATTGTTGGTGTTATTCAATTGAAAGGATAGTTTGTCGGTAAACAAACCTGGATAAACAAATGAGCTTTGCGTTTCTTTTTGCGTATCGATTGAAGAAACAGCATGCAATGAATAATAATAATTGTTTTTTACGATATAGGGTAATTCATAATCATAATAAGATGTGGTTTCCTCGATTATCTTATCACTTGATTCATTGAACGTATATCTTGTATCATATTTTTTTATAAAATTACCACTCTGTTTATCGAGTTCATAATTGGCAGTAAGAATTACATTCCCATAAGCGTCATAAGCTGTTTCCTTTTTCTTGTACAACACCAATTGGCTCTCCTCATTTCGTTTATATTGCTCTTTCAGTGTTTCATGATTGTTTACATCATACGTGAATTCATCTTTTGTACTGGTATACCATTCATTTGAAGTTGTATCCAACAACAACACCAGGTATTTTGATACGTTTCTATGAGCATCATAAAGCAATTCTTGTTTAGATAAAACCACCCACACGCTTTTTTCATTGTCCCATTCGGATGTATTGATTTCTGTTACATCTTCTTGTTCGTTATACCTGTTTTCCGTTTTACTGAAGTTTACCCATTGATTTGATGCCACATCCCAATTTTTGGTTACAACCGAGGTCTTATTTCCATTGAAGTCATAACCCGACTCAAGTAAATTCCCCTGACCAGTCCATTGGTTCTTTCCACTATCCCACAGATAGTAGCTGCTTAGTGTTATTTTTCCTTGTTCATTGTATGCCTTTTCGTACTTGAAACTTCCAGTTTTAAAAACCCAGGTATTGCTTCCACTATCAAAAAATGAGGCATTGTAAAGAGTCTGATTTCCGTTTGAATCATAATTTATTTCGTTTCGATGATGAGGTATCCACTCTTTTGTACCAGTGTCATATGTATAGTTGATTGAAAAAATGATATGCATGCCATCCTTCGTGTAAGAATGAGTATTTTCTGTTTTACTTCTCCATACCCATTCATTGATAACAGCATTCCACAAATAATCAGCATATAGAATTACCTCACCATCAGGACTATAGTTCAGTTCAATTTTATTTTCCTGCTTCCACTGACTTGTATTACTATCCCAGCTATTTTTACTATACATGGACAACCGCCCATTGGCGTCAAAGATAGAATCCATTCGTTGTCTGCCCTTCCAGGCCTCAGCGTCTGTGCTCCAGTAATACCAACTAAAATGTTCAGTAAGCCCATCGGAACCATATTCCCATACCTTCTTATCACCATTGTAAATAATGCCATCATAGGTTTCTACATACACCACACTATCGAGAAGTTCCCGTTCGGTCTGGGCAGCCTTCATATGACGAGCCTCTGAACCCCATTCTGCAATTCGGATAACAGCTGGTTCCTGAGCACTTAGTTGATTGAAAAAAGCGGTTGCTACAAGTAAAAACAAAACAAGTTTACGATTCATATTAATGGTTTCTGTTTATCTATGTAATATCTATATAGAAATACGTATCAAATCAAGTTCAATAATTGAGCATGGATGATTATTGAATTGTTTGGGGGGGAGATTGCACTCTGTCCATTTCATACGTGATAGTGATATTGTTTTCGCGCAGTCCTGTCCATACCATCTTATGCTCATCAATGGTAAAATTCCAGCACTCAAAAACCTGGCCGCCACCACCGCTGAGCAAATCATTTGAATAGTTGCTTGCCATCAAATTCCCATACAAGAAATAGCGCCCTCCATTGTCCGTCTTTTTTATCCAGTTATTGTTCCCATCCTGGTAGTAATATGAAAAACTGCCATCATCAGCATATTCCCAATAGTGGTACAAGCTGTCGGCATTCCCTTCGGTTGTACAGTGTCCGTACCAAATGCCAGTAAATGCTGTGCTGTAATCGTTGGTGACTTTTTTGAATGTATAGGTATTGTTGTTGGGTGACATAGTGCCATTTATTGAGAATTTTGGCACGGTCAAAGTCATCGTTTCATTCGTCAGCGATTGTATGTAAAATTCAATTTGAATGGTATTGTCCTGTACATCTGTGCCGTTGATGATTAGTGCATCTCCAACAATGGAATATGTATAATTGATGTTCTCCTCCCACCTTTTATTATTTTCATCTAGCTGAAATCCAATGGCATACAATTCCTTATGGTTTGGTTTCAATTCCATGACAAACGTTTCATTGGTCAAAACGGCTTGTCCGTTTACCGACGTATTTACCCAAGTACCTATCAACAGTTCAGCATAGTTTGGTTCGTCATCTTTTGTGCAACCGCCAAACAATACGGCTGATATGAATAGGCTGAATAAGAGGGTTCGTCTCCTCATTGTGTTTTTCAATTTAACAATTAATCAATAGGATAAAGATATAAATAAGATTTCTGAAACAAAACAGATTCCAACAGCAATAAAGCCATTGGAATCTAAAAAAAAATGCTATAAAAAAAGCTCTTTGCAGAGACATGCAGAACGTTTATTCGGTGATCGCTGATAAGACAAAAAAATCTTTCATTCCTAATGGTATTGACAGCTGTCGGAAAATTGGCTTTTAGAAGAGAAGATAACTAATTCTTTTTATGGCATTGTTTTTTGGGGATTTTTATCACTAGTATCCGCTGATTGTATCCAATCAGCAATATAATTAATTGTTGATTCGGGAACATCCGGACAATTCCGACTTGAGGAAACACTATTTTTGGCATTTGATTTTTCAGCTTCGCTTTTTACCACCGACATAGCGTGTCCGCTGCCTTTAAGTACTTTCACCGTAATATTCTTCTTATTGTTCACCTTTATTATGTCATGAATACCAGCCAGATTCTTTTCAAACGGCATCAGTCCATCTTTTTCTCCTAACAAAATCAAGGTAGGTACGTTTATTTTTGAGAAATAGGCCTGTGGATCCCATTTGATAAAGGATACATCATGAGGATTGTATAAGGCACTGCAAAGATGTGTCAAACAACTTTTCAATCCGTTATTTTCAAAATCTGCATCTGAAAATCCCCAGAGTTGAATGATTTTTTCTTTTGTTAAATTGTGGATCTTCGCATACACGTTGGGGGTATTCAGATCTATCTTGGCAACTATTCCACCAATGGTATCAAGCATGGATGAGATACAAAGGTTGAATGTACTGTCCGACTTTTGATAGGTTACATGGTTGTAAACAAACTTGCCTTTTACATATTTCTTGAAATTATCAAATAGGGTCCAATTATTCCTATGCGTTTTGACATTCTCCGGGCTTAATATATTAAAAGACATGAAATCCGTTCCTTTAATCATAAAACTGGTTACCGAAATGAGAAAGTCAATGTCCGGATTTCGGGAAGTTGAAATCGCCGCTACCATTCCTGCTTCGCTTTGTCCAAGTACACCAATAGAACAGGCTTTGGTATCAATAGTCCGCTTTAAATAAGAAACGGCAGCATCCAAATATGCAGCATCACCTTGAATATTTCTCAAATTCATTAGTTCAGCCATTTTATAGGAGTTCGATACGTTAAAAAAAACGGAGGTTGGCGACACGATAAACCAACCCACTCCACCATCCACCAGCTTTTGCATGATGCTGAAATCATATGACAGAGAATCACACGCATTTCTAAAAACCAACCGGTCTGAAAATTCAATGATAACTTTCTTTAAAGGTGCATCCTTGGGAAGATACAACATCCCCGTCATCTTTGCAGAATCGTCAACTGCAAAAACAGCCTGTTGGGTTGTAAACTTTTCAGCCGCAAACAGGTGAATAGAAAACACTATCCAAAGAACAAGCAACAAAATAATTCTCATATAAATCTAATTACCTGTTTGTTGTGTTTGCTGAGCATGAATCCAATCTGTCATTTTTTTACACACATCCTGAAAGCGAGCATCCCATTCATTTTTCTTGGTTAGTTTTTCGGAATAAGAAAATAATGGATTTCTTTGACCCGTTTTGGCTGTTTCGTAATTATGGTTCAAGCTATCTGCAAATAACATCGTGTAATTTTTCTTACCCGAATTTATAAAAATCTTTTCCAACCCTATCCCATTTGTTTTCCAATCCGCCGTTTCATCCATCTTACCGTGGGTCACCAAAATCGGACAAGCAATTTTTGAATAATAGGTTACAGGTTTAAATCGAAAATATTCCAACAATCGAGGTTTCATAAAAAGCTTTAAAGGTACATCAATGGCTTGTTGTACTGTCTGTTTCTTGTACATTTTCTCACGCTCAGTGTCTGACATAGCTAAGTAATCTGCTTTGTAATAGTCGGCTAGAGCAATGCGCAATTTGTTATTATCCAATTCGTTACTAATAATTTGAAATGTTGAATACAACATCTTGGCCAAATAGTTACGATCACTTGCTGGTAATTGGCTCCAAAAAAAATCATTGGATGTTACTGTTTGACAAAATGCTAAATCAACGCCAGGTATTCCAATGGTTGACATGACAATCATAAAAGATACATCCTTGTTTTGTGAAGCATAAATAGCAGCAGAAGCACCTCCTTCGCTGTGACCAATAATGCCAATTCCCGATTGTTTGAAACGATTGTCTTTACGAAGTCCTTTTATGGCGTCCCGAAGATCCGCTGCATTGTCAAACATGGTGTATTTGTTTGGATCTCTCGGTAACACGGAAGAATCCACATAAGAACGGTTGTCATACCGCAACGAGGCAATTCCTGAACGGCCCAACACATCGGCCATGTAGGAGAATAGCCCGAAATAATTCCTATCACTTGGCGGAGGAGGTGATACAAACACCACAAACGGCGTTTTTTGATTGAAATTCAAAGGAAGGGTTATCGCACCATTCAGTATCCTTTTTCCCTTTTCAATAGAAAACGAAAACAGCTCACTCCTATAATCTTCCGTTTTTGCCTGTTGAGCTGATACCGATGTGACAACTATCAGAAACAGCATGAAAACCGCGCTACATAATTTCATATAATTGGGTATTGGTGTAAACCAGATGTACAAAAACAAACAGTTGACCTAACGGTTAATTGAACAAATATACGCCATCAACATACCATTTTATTTTTTTCACGTGTATTTTTATTAATACAGTATCCTATTTATTTACTATTAACTACCACCATCCCACCCTTATTATTTCTTTGTACTGAAAACAACAAGTTCAGCCAGTACACCGCCAGTCCAGTGAGCGTTGCAGTGGAGCCTGCAGGGTACAGACTATACCCTGCCGGCGAAACGGAAACAGGAGAATGTTACAGATGAAAAAAGGAGAACGAAAATAGAATAATCTTACAGATTAAAAAAAGGATGGAACGGAAACATAAAAAAACAAGCTCCAACAGCAATCAATACGCCGTTGGAGCTTGTAGTATTATAGAAACCGCTCTTTACAGAGACTTGTAGAACGTTTCTTCCGTGATTTGACCCAGCTTCTGGTATTCCTTGTACAGCTCAGCATACATAGCCACATTAGCAGGATTCGGCAAGTATTCCATAGCGAAACCCTGACCCATAGCCTTTTGGGCATCTTCCACCTTGTCGTATTGACCGGCAACCACTGCAGCAAACATGGCAGCACCGAAGGCACAGGCCTGATCGCTCTTGGCCACCTTGATGGGCATGTTCAATACATCAGCCATAGTTTGCATCACAAACGGCGACTTCAAGGAAATACCACCGATACCGATGACACTCTCGATGTTCACCTTTTCGTCAGCAAAACGATCCGTAATCGCCTTGGAACCGAACGCAGTGGCTTCCACCAAGGCACGGAACATCATAGGAGCTGTTGTACCCAGGGTAAGACCAGTGATGCTACCCTTAACCAATTGACTGGCATCAGGCGTACGACGACCGTTCATCCAGTCGGTGGCAATCACCATGCTTTCCTTAGGATCGATGGCTGCAGCCTGTT
>CAYTIY010000085.1:0-10003 GCA_964438045.1 uncultured Bacteroidales bacterium
TGAGCCCTCCTGATCGTAGAGGCACTGGCTTCGGAAAGTCCAAAGAACTTAACCTTCCCCTCTTGAATCAGTTCCCTAACTGTGCCGGCAACATCCTCTATGGGTACGGCAGGATCTACACGGTGTTGATACAGCAGGTCGATTACGTCAACATTGAGCCTTTTCAACGAACCCTCAACGGCTTTTCGAATGGAGGCAGGTTGGCTGTCCAATCCCGAAAATGCACCATTCACATACTTGTAGCCAAACTTCGTAGCAATGAGCACCTCGTTTCGGAAGGGAGCCAAGGCTTCACCCACCAGTTCCTCGTTGGTAAAAGGGCCGTACACCTGGGCGGTGTCAAAAAAGGTGATGCCTTTTTCTACCGCCGCACGAATCAGCGCAATGGCTTCTTTTTGTTCCAATGCCTGACCATACGTGGAATTCAAACCCATACAGCCAAGCCCAAGAGCCGAAACCTCAAGACCTTGATTCCCTAATTTCCGTGTTTCCATGTGCGTTGTTTTTCAAATACGTTGTAGAATCAGTTGGGAAAATACTCAGACGGGGTTTTTCCGGTGTATTGCTTGAAGTTGCGCAGGGCGGTGGCGCGGGAACGTTCTCCTCCCTTCCTGCGTGCAAAAATCAACAGGGAGGTGAGCAGCATGACGACCGCAGCTGCAAAAGTGGTGGCAAGATATAGGTAACGCATTACGAAGTGCGAATGTAACAAATTAGTTGATTATTCTAACGCATCGATAACAGAAAAATACCTGTACTTTTGTAGAAATGAAGCATAGATTTTCGAACGAATAAGCAGCACATGATGAAAAAAAAGTACCTGGCATTTCCCTTTATCGCATTGGCCTTCATGTTGGCCTCCTGTAATCCGGACGATAACGGTGACGTTTCCGAAAACCCATTCGATACGATCAGTGACAGCAACAGTCTTTCCAGGGACAAGATTGTTGTGATCAGTGACCTGCACCTGGGCAACGACTTGTCGTATTCCGAGAACGTGAAACACCTGGGACGCTTGGAACAGTTCCTCCATGAAGTTCGCTCTTCCAGCACCATCAAGGAGCTCGTCATAGCGGGCGACATGTTCGACGAATGGTACATCCCAACTCGGACCAACACCTACGGGGAAGGCACACAGGAAGACTTTATCCGTAAAACGGTGGCAGCCAACCAAATCATATTCGATGTACTGAACGGCATCATTCAGGATAAGAAAATCAAGCTTACCTATGTTCCTGGGAACCATGACATGGGATTCTTGTCGGAAAATATTGACATTGCACTGCCAGGTGTGAATCAGGCACGAGACGAAGACAAATCAGCCATCGGCATGTACCATCCGGACGGTTATCCGGAAATTGTCATTGAACATGGAAACCGGTATGATTTTTTCAACGCCATGGCCCCGGGTGCCAACGAAGCCGACGCTCCAGGCGCTATCCTGCCTCCGGGTTACTTCTTCGCCCGCATAGCTGCCAACTCGTTTACCGACCCCACCACGAAGGAAGCTTCCACCAAGGTGCCTGCTGTAACGTTGAATGACACCCTCAGCGCCGAACAATGTTCAAAATACATCTATTACGGCCTGTGGAAATACGTGGTGGAAAACTTGATCTATGTGAAAGACAATTTTGCGGACGCAATCATCAAGACCAAGGTAGGCAACTACACAAAGACGTACGCCATCAATGACATTTTGCCACAAAACAGTGGAACAAATGGGAGTATCCAGATGAACCTGTACAACGACCTGTTCACACAAAGCAACTGGAATGAACGGTTAAGATACAACAATGTGGAGGTTATGACCGATATCAACCAGGCCATCCTAGGCAGCATTGAAACAACCTTTATCGACAACCAGTCGTATGTGCAATTTTTCAACAACTCGCAGTCCGATGTCCGTCTCGTTGTTTTCGGCCATACACACAAACCAAAACTTGTGTCATTTACCAATCCGGAAAACAAACTGTGTGTGTATGCCAACTCCGGTACCTGGGAAGACCAGAAAACCCGAAATGGCATTCCTGCAGTTGATCAGGACACAATGAAAATGGACTTTGTGGTGATTACTCCCACCAAATCGGATAGCAAGAAACTACAAGTCGGCCTCTACAAATACCGTTACGGCAAGCACGAACTGAAAGCCAAAAAAGAGGTGGATTTGTAATAGATCGAGTCAATTCATCAACGTTCCCGTAAGGATCATGTTTGAAGGGGTGGCCGTCGGGGCACCCGGAGGGCCCAAACGGCGGCCTGTGGGTGCCAGAATTTCCATGCGCAGTTGGTTGCCGTCGAAGGTGAGGGAGAAGGTTTCGGTTGAGCCCGGGTTGAACATAGACAGGTAATGCGCCGAGAGCTTGTTGTCGGCTGTCCAGGTACAGGTACCCGCCGTTTGCACAGGAGTGACTCCCATTTGGTTGGGGTAGGCTGAACGCGACATGGCCAGGGTGCGGTCGGTTGAACCGATCAGCCAGGCGTCCAGCCCGAAGGGGATGTTGTGGACGGCACCGGCCGTGATAAAGGTGAGGTAGCAATTGCCGGTTCCGTCGAAACGGAAATAGACGTTCTTGATGCCAAGGGTATTTTCAGCCAGTTCAAACCGGCGGGTACGTATCGTCAACTTGGTTACGGATTTTCCCTCAAACGGACGCTTGATCTGGTACTTAGCCAACACTGCAGCAAGATCGAACGAAGGGTCTTTTTTCAACGGCTTGGCGCTCATAGAAGGCAGCATGTTGTAAATCAAACTATTGAATCCCGCTTCATCGGAAATACTGCTCTGGCAGACCAGAATGAAGTCGTAGTCGGGAATGACCATGATGAGCTGGTTTTGCCCGCCGATGGCCCGGTACGAATGCTTGCGGCCCATCCAGACCTGGTAACCGTAACCCTGTGACGCATCATCGGCCACCTGTTCGTTTTCAGCGGCCGTGCGTTCGGGGTGCTGTTGGATGTGCGGCGTTGTTGCGGCTTCCATCCAAGCAACAGGCAACAATTGTTTGCCGTTCCACTTGCCCTTTTGAATCAAGAACAGCCCCATTTTCGCCATGTCCGAAGTTTTCATGTGCGTACCTCCGTTACCCATGTTCACGCCATCGTTGTCCATTTCCCAGACCACGTCCTTGATGCCAAGCGGATCCAGGAGACGAGGTTTCAGGTACTCGTGCAGTGTCATACCGGTGAGTTTGGTCAGGATATGGGAAAGCATGTGCGAAGCCGTGATGTTGTAGGCAAAACGGGTGCCCGGTTCGGCGGAAAAACGGGCGGCCAGAAATGACTTGACCTGGCTGCGGCCTGAACCCGCGTAGGACGTCGAAGCATGTCCAACGGACATGGTCAACAGGTGCTTCACAGTGAGGTTGGCCAACTGCGGGGAAATGGTGTCGGGCAGCAAGTCGGGGAAAAACGAGATCACCTTGTCGTCAATCCGCAGCAGGCCCTCCTGCACGGCAAAACCCACGGCCATACCGGTAAACGTTTTCGTAGCCGAATACATGGCATGCTGGTATTGAGGCGCATAGGGTGCCCACCAGTGTTCGGCAATTACCTTGCCGTGGCGGATCATCATCAGGGAATGGACCTTATAGCCCTTCTGTTCAACCTGTTGGAAAAAGTCAGCGATGACGGTGGAGGGAACGCCCTGTTCTTCGGGCGTACTTCTGGGCAAACCGTCGTTGAACGGGGAAACCGGTTGGACAGTTTGGGCAAATCCGCTGATACAGGTGCAGAGAGATACCAACACCAAGGCGCATGCCGCCTTAAACGATACAGGTTGTTTTTTCATGGTAGGATCAACGTTACAGTCTATTCATTTAGGTTCACTGTTAGAGAAACCCTCTATCGTTGAAATGACTTACTTCGGCGCCCTGCTGTACAACGCAAGACCAATGAGCAAATACAGCAAATTGGGGAACCAGACGGCCAGGAACGGCGTCATCACCCCGCCCTGAGCGAAACTGCCCGAAATCGTATCCAGTAAAATATAAGAAAAACTGATGAGCAAACCCGCACCCAGGTGCAACCCCATGCCGCCGCGCACCTTGCGGGACGCCAGTGAGACACCGATCAATGTCAGGATGAAGCAGGAGAACGGGAACGAGAAGCGACGCTGGTATTCCACGTTGTATTCCTTGATGTTGGCCACTCCCCTGCGTTTCTGGCGATCCAGGTAGCGCTTCAATTCGGGTGTTGTGAGTTGCTCGCTGTAGCCTTTCACTATAAAGAATTCATCAGGAACCATCTTGATCACCGTGTCCAAGCGGGTACCTTCCTTAATGTGTTCGTACAGACCGTCGAATTCCCGGATCAGGTAGTCTTTGAGAATCCAATGGTAGGCCGTATCCTGCTGAATCGTTCGGGCCGTTAAGCGGGATACAAGTTGCTGGTCGTCGTAGGTTTCAAGAAAAAAATTGTATCCATTCTTGGCATTGTCGTCGTACCGTTCAATGTACATGATGGTGCCAGGTTCCAGTTCCATCTGAACGTCGCGCACATATTCCGACTTGACCTTCTTCACATACTTATCCTCAAAATCGAGACGGTGCTTGTTGGCATTCGGCACCCAGAACGAATTGAGGGCAAACATGAACACAGCCAGAATACCGGCCGAAATCATATAAGGGCGCATGTACCGCTTGAAACTGACCCCGCTCGACAAAATGGCGATAACCTCGCTGTTCGAAGCCATCTTGGACGTAAAAAAAATCACCGAGATGAAAATGAACAGCGGACTGAACTTGACTCCAAAATAGGGAATGAAATTCAAATAATAGTCAAAAATGATTTCCGACCCGGTGGCGCGGTTTTGGATGAACTTATCGAGTTTCTCGTTGAAGTCGAAGACGATCACGATGGCCATGATCAGGATAATACTGTAAATGTATGATCCCAGGAACTTACGGATCAGATAAATATCCAACCGCTTGAACATGTTTTTAAGTGAATCAACCGCTTTCATGGAACTTAAAGACGTTGAGAGATTTGAGCCGTCATGGCAGTTTTCCATGCGGAGAAGTCACCGGCCAGGATGTGGCGACGTGCTTCACCCACCAGCCACAGGTAGAATGCCAGATTGTGAACCGAAGCGATCTGCAGTGCCAACAATTCCTCGGCGATAAACAAATGACGCAAGTAGGCTCTTGAATAAAGCCTGTCCACATCGGCCGCACCGTCTTCCTCCAACAGGGAAAAATCGGTGGCCCATTTCTTGTTGCGCATGTTCATAACCCCATGCTTGGTGAATAGCATGCCGTTGCGACCGTTCCGGGTAGGCATGACGCAGTCGAACATGTCCACACCGCGCTCAATGGCTTCCAGCAAATTGATGGGTGTGCCCACTCCCATCAGGTAGCGAGGCTTATTTTCAGGAAGTATCTCGTTGACCAGCTCGATCATTTCATACATCTTCTCGGCCGGTTCACCTACCGCCAAACCACCGATGGCGTACCCTTCCCTATCCTTTGACGTAAGGTATTCGGCCGACCGTTTCCGCAATTCGGGATAGACGCAACCCTGCACGATGGGAAACAAGGCCTGTTTGTAGCCGTATTTGGGTTCGGTGCTGTCAAACCGGACAATGCAGCGGTCCAACCACCGATGGGTCAGTTCCATCGACTCCCTGGCATAGGCAAAGTCGGCCGTACCAGGCGTGCATTCGTCAAAAGCCATGATGATGTCGGCACCAATGGTGCGCTGAGTATCCATGACGTTTTCCGGTGTAAACAAGTGACGTGAGCCATCAATATGCGACTGGAAGGTAGCCCCCTCCTCTTTCATCTTTCGGCGGTGCGAGAGGGAGAAAATTTGAAACCCACCGCTATCGGTCAAAATGGGTCTGTCCCAGCTGATAAAACGGTGCAGTCCGCCTGCCTTTTCCAGAATGGGAAGTCCGGGACGCAAATACAGGTGGTAGGTATTTCCCAGGATGATTTGGGCCTTGACCTGTTCAACCAACTCCGTCTGATTGACGGCTTTGACAGAACCTACGGTTCCCACAGGCATGAAAATAGGCGTTTCGATACGCCCGTGATCGGTGGTGATCACGCCTGCCCGTGCGTGTGAGCGGGAATCTGTCGCGGTGAGTTCAAACGTCATGTGCCCTGGTTTGGCTGCAAAGATAATAAAAAAGTGTACCTTTGCGGCACTCCTTTTAGTACATTGAACAGCATGAATCTGATCGACATCATCCTGATTGCAATTGGCCTTGCCATGGACTGCTTCGCCGTTTCCATCGCCTGCGGCATCGTATTCAAACGCTTCAGAATGTGGCCTTACCTGCGTATCGCTCTACTATTTGGCCTGTTTCAGGGCATCATGCCCCTTATTGGTTGGTACGCCGGCAGCACATTCAACCAATACATCCAGCACATCGATCACTGGATCGCTTTCGGCATCCTGTTGGCGTTGGGTGTCAAAATGATTGTTGAGCATTTCAAGGAAGACGAAGACTGTTGCGAAGCCTCCAAAAAAGACCCAACCCGGCTGCTTGTAGTGCTCACGTTGGCCTTGGCCACCAGCATCGATGCCCTTGCAGTGGGTTTGTCTTTTGCCTTCCTCGATTCAGAACCGTATACACCATCGGCCATCATTGCCCTGGTGACATGTCTGATTTCCCTGCTTGGACTTTTTTTGGGCAGCCGGTACGCCCACAAAATCCGCATTCCGGCCGAGTTACTGGGTGGCATCGTCCTGATTGGAATCGGTGTAAAAATTTTGATTGAGCACCTCTACTTTTAATCCCATTTTTGTATCTTTGGTTTCATTCTGACCAGGACACGGCATACCCTGTCGTATCGCCTCCCTGCACATAACTGTTCAATAACTACTATAATTACAATTATGGAAAAAAGCATCAAAGGAACCGAAACCGAAAAGAACCTGTTGAAATCGTTTGCCGGTGAATCACAAGCCCGCAACCGCTACACCTACTTTGCCAGCGTGGCCAAGAAAGAAGGGTACGAACAAATTGCCGCCATCTTTGAGGAAACCGCCAATCAGGAAAAGGAACACGCCAAGCGCATGTTCAAGTACCTGGAAGGTGGCATGGTTGAAATCACCGCCAGCTACCCCGCCGGCATCATCAGCACCACGGTAGAAAACCTGAAAGCCGCTGCCGCCGGTGAAAACGAGGAATGGACCGTACTCTACCCCATGTTTGCCGACATCGCCGAAAAGGAAGGTTTCAAGGAAATCGCCGTGATGTACCGCGCCATCGCCAAAGCTGAAAAAGTACACGAAGACCGCTACGCCAAATTCATGAACAACATCCTCAACGACGAAGTGTTCAAACGCGAAGAAAAAGTTCAATGGCAATGCCGCAACTGCGGTTACATTCACGAAGGCAAGACAGCTCCTCAAAACTGCCCGGCCTGCAACCACCCGCAATCCTACTTCGAAATCGAAAAGGAAAACTATTGATTCCGATCTGAGCCAACTCGCTCACCGCATGATTTAGAAAGGCGCCTTGAAGCATTGACTTCAGGGCGCTTTTAATTAACTGCAAAATCACTTATCGCTACGTTCCTTCACAAATTTCAACGTACGAGAGTCGGTTTCGGTGGTGATGGATAGCAAGTAGGTAGCCGGTTTCAAGTGGCCGACATCCAGCGTACGTTGGTTACCGTTAAACGCCGCATCAAGCACTTTTTGACCATCGAGCGTGTACACCGTCAGGTATGCAGAGCCCTGGCCTTCCACCACAAAACGGTCACCGACCGGATTGGGATATACCGACCACTTCCATTCGGCAGGAGCTGAAACCGAAGACGGCCCGTCCATCCGCGTAAATACCCACCGCTGGCAGTCGTGGTTGGTGTTGGACCAAAGCTTAACCGGAGAATCGGCCGTGTTGGCATCCGGTATCTCCATCAGCCTGTCACTCCTGGAGGGGTAAACGATAACCTTGCCGTTTATGGAACGAACCAATCGGAAGAGCTGATTCACAGCCCCCGTATAATACTTCGTCACCCGCAACAACTCATCGTTGTTCAAGCCGCCAGCCATCAGGTAAAGCGTGGTATCGGCCATATTCCGGATGGTATATTCACCCGTACCCAGCGCCGTCAGCTTCCATTGCTGGCTCAGGTAAGACTGATTCTCGGCATACTGGAAGGCGGCCGCACCGGTCACAGCCTTGTGGGAAATCACATCCAACACCTTGTTGCTATTCACATTGCGGATGGTATAGATACCCGGATCGACAAAATCCATCGAAATAACCGGCCAGCCGTCACTGCCCCAGACCAATTTGGCAAACCCCAGCGTTGGTCCGCCTGACGGTTGACCCGGATAAGACCAGTTCGGATCGTAGTAGTGGAAGCTCACGTAATCGGTGCCGCGTTCGTTGAAAATACCCACATGTCCAGGACCGTAATACCGATCATCGGTGCCGCGCAAATCGTCGTGTTTGAAAACGACTGTTCCCCCACTCTTGGCACCATAGGCCTTCAGGTTTTTCCCCTGCTTGTCGTAATACGGCCCCAGCGGATGGGTGGCACGCCCCGTGACAATGTAGTAGGAACTGTTGATACCGGCGCAACAACCGCCCTTGTTGTAAAAAAGGTAATAGTAGCCGTTCCGGTACACCAGGCAGGCACCCTCGCCTTCCGCGTAGTCGTAGCTATTGGGGCCTGTCCATGAATTGGCAATCGTCGTGCCCGGCAAGTTGCCGGACGTTGATTTGGGCTTGCCCGTCACGGTGTCAAGTTCGGTGATTACGATGCCCCGCTCATTGAACGATCCGTAAACCATCCACACTTTCCCGTCAGGCCCCCTGCAGATGGATGGGTCGATGGCGTTCAACGCAAGGCTGGGCTGGTACGACCAAATGCCTAGAAAGCCCACGTCTTGCCATTTGTAGGCGGGATCGGCCGGATCAAGGGTCTTGTTGGTAACGCAACCGATGGTGGAGGTCATGGTTCCCCATTCGGAACAGGAATAATACACGTAATAGGTATTGTTCATGAAAATGACATCGGGCGCCCAAAAATTACCGTGAAAAATGGGTGTTCCCGTATTGCTGGTGGCTCCTTTCACGTAGTTGTTGATCCAAGCCGGGTATTGGGTCTTGGTGAAAGGCGTCGGGCCTTCCTGCCAGGTGACCAAATCGGTCGAAAACAGGGAATGAATGCCGTCACCGGTACCGAACACCCAGTAGGTATCCTTGCACTTCACCATGCTGGACGGGTCGTGAATGCCTACGCGCCAACTTTGAGCCTGAACAACCGTGGCACAGAAAAAAAGACCCGACAGCAACAACCGACTCAAAAGAACGGCAGCTTTTCCATTACGCTTATTTTGCAACAAGACCTTCATGGGTTTGTGTTTTAGGGTAGACAACAAAGATAAAAAAAGGGATATATTTGCATTATTTTTCATTCACTAATAACGTTTATCACCTTTACTAACTGATATGCCATTCAATAAATGCGTATCCATGATTGAGATACACTTCAAAAAAGGCGATAATCACCTCATTTGCGTTTAATGAAACTGTACAAACCTCTTTTGATCCTGCTTGGCACAGTGTCGCTCTGTATCGGTCTTATCGGCATTGTGGTTCCCGGATTGCCCACCACCCCTTTTTTGTTGTTAACAGCTGCCCTATACATAAGGAGTTCTCAAAAATTGTACGATAAATTGCTGGCCAACAAAGTTGTCGGCGCATACATACGGGAATTCTATCAAAAGAAGGGTATGACCCTGAAATCCAAACTGGCCGCCATTGCCACCATGTGGGTCATGATAACCCTTTCGACCGTGTTTTTCATTGAAGCGCATACGGTTAAAATCGTCGTATTGGGACTGGGCGTTGTTGGCACGATAGTTATCAGCTTCATCATCACCACCGTATCGGACTCAAAAGACAGCCGCTAGACCTGCTACCTATCTGGCACCCAGGGTTTCCTTGAAAATCTCGCTGACGGTGGGATGAGGAAACACCACGCACTCCAGTTCGCTTAGGCCCATCCCTTGTTCAATGGCCAAACAAGCTCCGAAAATG
>CAYTIY010000086.1:0-9987 GCA_964438045.1 uncultured Bacteroidales bacterium
ATTCCGCAGCTGAAGGGCAAGGAAGTCAAGCTGATGTCCTACAACGGCTTTGAAACCAAAGAGCTGGTTAAGGCACAATGCGACAGCATGGGACGTTTTAAGCTCAGCTATCCGGATAGTTATTCGGGTGCAGCTTTGTTGCAAACTGATGGATTTCAGAGTGTCATTTTGCTCTTGAACAATGAAAACATCAGTATTCAGTGGGACAACCTTCAGGATGTACAATCGTTTATTATTTCCGAGTCGATTGAAAATGACGTGTTTGTGGAGGGTATGAATATCCATGCTGAAGCTCAACAAAAATTGTCAGCACTAAAGTATTTGTTGACCAAATACAAGGATCAAACTTCACAGCACGCGTGGTTTCAGACAGAAATTGTAGCCCAGGAAAAACAATTTTCACGATTTGTAAGCCAACTACCGGAAGGCTTATATGCTGCTTCATATTTAAAAATGAGAAAGTTTGTGGCCGATATGCAGATAGTCTTCAACAAACAGGATACCACAGATTTGGCTCAGATTGTAGCCGTTTTTTCTAAGCTCGATCTTTCCACGGATGCTTTCTGGTGTTCCGGACTTGCTGTTGATGTGTTTACTGGTATCTATACGTTGATGGATGGCTATCAGGATCCAAAAATCATTGGTGAGAAAAGCAACCAACTCACCTCTATCTGGATTAATGCCCTGGCAAAAACGCCATTAAGACAACAAACAGTAGCCGAATATTGCTTCAAACTGCTTGAAAAGAAAGGACTTACCGTTTCCTCCGAATACCTGGCTAAGTCCATGCTCAGCAAATCAGCTTGCCAGTTGGACGAAAACACCACCCGGTTGTTTGATCAGTACCGCAAAATGGCGGAAGGCAGTACGGCTCCAGATTTGGAGTTGCCCAACGGTAAAAAACTGAGCAAACTGAAGGGTAAATTCAAGATGGTCGTGTTTGGTGCCAGTTGGTGTCCTGAATGTCAGAATGACTACCCTTCGTTGGTGGGTGCTTTCAAACGGATGAAGGAAAAATACGACTTAGCCGGTGTATATATCTCGCTTGATACAGACAAAAAAGCCTATCAGGATTTCTACAAAGAAGCACCTTTTACAACCGTATGTGATACAGAAGGTTGGAACAGTTCCATGGTAAAAGAATTTTGTGTGGTGGCAACGCCAACTCTATACATATTGGACGAAAATTTGAAGATTTTAAAAAAAATCACAAATGCACGTCAAATGGAAGATTTTTTTAATACAATTCGTTTGGCAACGTCAGCCAATTTGAACATGTATCAACAGTAAGGAATAAGATCAAAGAAAATGATATCCAAGCGAATCACAACATTTCGAACACTATGGGTGTTGGCACTTGTAACCTCATCGTTGCAGGTATTGGCCCAATCGTCGGAACTCAATTCCGGTAACAACTGGGTATTTGCTGAGGCAGAAAAAACAGTCGGATTAAATTTTGAAAACACGACAACAGGGGTGTTTATGAATAACGGTACCGTTTATTTTAAGAAAGATTTCAAAAACGATGGTACTGTAGGATATGACAACACCCTGTCCGTAAATCCGGGTCTAAGTGTTTTCAGCGGATCCGCTTCCCAGACATTGAATGGAAATGGAACATCCTCGTTCTACAAGCTGCAGTTTTCCGGTGTTTCTTTCAACCTGCAACAGCCCATCAGCATTGTGAACCAACTTGATCTGAGCTCGGGTATCGTAACGGCTCAGCAAACCACGTTGGAAATTCGTATGAATGCTGTTCAGTTGTCCGAAGGGGCTTCCTGCATCAATGCATCAACAAACTCGTTCGTGGATGGTTTTGTTCAGAAAACAGGGAATACCGCTTTTACCTTTCCCATCGGAAACGCAAGTCATTATCGTCCCATAAGTATTGCTGCACCAGCTTCAACGAGCGATGCTTTTGCAGCCCGCTTTATTTTTGCAGATCCAACCTCTGCCGGTTATACACGAACAGATAAAGCTAGCGGAGTAGGAGCTGTAAGCGACAAAGAATATTGGATCATAGAACGTGTCTCCGGCACTTCATTGCCACAGGTTACCCTGAGTTGGAATAGTAGCACCAGTGCAACAATCCCTGTCGATTTATCTTTGTTGCAAGTTGTTCGTTGGGACGGTAGCAAATGGATTAATGAAGGAAACCTATCCACAACGGGAGATGCCACCGCCGGAACCATTACTGCCAACGTTACTGGATTTGGCGTAATGAGTCTGGCTGTGAAGGATGCTAACAGGCAAGCCACGATCAAGGCTTTGTTTGAGGGCTTATGGAATTCGACTGAATCCAAAATGAATCAATGTAAGACAGCAGATGGTACCACACCGAAGTTTACAACTTCAGCCGATACAGTTACCATAGAATTGCACGATGCAACCAACTATTCTACAATTGTTTATAGAGTATGCGGCGTGATGATGGAACCTGATGGAACCCTTCATAACAGTGGGAAAAGCTATGTGGAAATCCCGGGTGATTATCAAGGAACTTATTATCTGACCATTAAAAGTCGGAATCACATTGAAACAACCTCAGCGTCACCGGTATCATTTACAAATGAAAGTGTTTCGTATGACTTTACTTCCGCTACTTCACAGGCCTACGGCAACAACTTGGTCAAACTTAAAGACGGGGTATATGGTATTTATGCCGGAGATGTAAATCAGGACGGCATGATAGACAACATGGATATAGTGAAGATACAAGCAAAAATAAAGTCATTTGCTTCTGGCTATATCAATGAAGAACTCAATGGAGATGGAATTGTGGATAACATGGATAAAGTGTTATTGCAACGAAATGCCAAAGGGTTTGTATATACAAGAATTCCATAGTCAATAAATAATATTAAATATCCACTCCATTCCTTTTTTTATGAAAACTCGATTTAGACCACACTTTTTATTTTTATTGATTTTGTTTGTCACTTCAAGTTTGGGCATAAAAGCGCAACAAGAAGTGCCATCATTTACTTACACTATTGCCAATCAGAGCCTTGTGTCTGAAAATGTATTGGAATTTGACGTCTATTTGTTAAACACAAAACCATCCGTGAAGTTTGAAGTTTCAGGTGTTCAATTGTGTATTACTGTCAATCCTGCCATTATCAATGGCGGTACCATTACGCCCAGTGTGGTTTCAGGTACATCAGAAATGGACATTTCACAGGTGCCTACCGCTTTGCAATTCGACAATGCCAACTCCGTTGGTCCAATGCTGAAAGTTGCGGTTACGAATTGTAATTTTGGTGCTTCAACGGTGGTTAGCGGTACGGCTCCCGGAACCCGGGTGTGCCGTTTTCGATTGACCAACAGCAAAGCTTTTGGATCGGCCAAAGCCAATTTGCAACATAGATTGGTTATACCCGTATATCGTTCATTATTGTCCTATTGGGATCAAGGTAGCGATGGTTTAGGAACATCTTCAACCGATTCTCATGCCGGTGATTACCTCAATTTACCGCTGACCATAAGCAACACATACAGTACCACAACAGATCCTGTGCTCAATTCAATGGCAACCGTCACGACCGATGCTGTGAATGCAACCACCAATGTGGCTTCCGGTACCCTGAGCGCCTTGGGAGCTCCGAATGCTACCGATTATGGATTTGTGTATAGCACCACAAATGCCACTCCTACAATTTTAGACAGTCATATCAGCAAGGGTGCGCCTTCGACTACCGGTCCCTATACAGGAAAGCTGACCGGTATGACGGGTGGATCAACCTATTATGTGCGTGCTTATGCCACCAATACAGCAGGAACTGCATACGGAAGTGTGATATCCTATGCAGCAGCCGATTTAAAGCCGAAAAGCTTAAGTTATACAACTCCGAATGCCTTTACAACCAATGTTGCCATTACAGCACTAACACCTACAGTAACTGGAGATGTGACTGCATATGCTGTTTCGCCTGCATTACCAGTTGGCTTAATATTCAACACAACCACCGGTGTGATCAGTGGTACACCTACGGTCCTTTCAGCAGCAACCAATTACACTGTCACTGCAACCAATACAGAAGGCAGCGTGCAAGCTATCGTCAATATTGCTGTGAATGACGTAATACCAAGTAGCTTGAATTATACCACTCCGAACGTATTTACCAAAGGTACAGCCATTGGTTCACTGACACCAACGGTGAGTGGAGGCGCAGTAACGGGTTACAGCATCAGTCCGGCGCTGCCAACAGGCCTTTCCATCAACCCCACAACCGGGGTTATTTACGGTACACCAACCGCGGTTGCTGCTCTGACTTCTTATACAGTTACAGCTTCGAACTCAGGTGGAGCAACGACGAAAGCAATTGACATTACCGTAAAAGATATTGCTCCCAGTGGATTGAGTTATCCTACCAACATTACTTTGATCAAAGGAACGCTTATGACCAATTTGATTCCAACTGTTGGTGGAGGTACGGTTACCGATTACAGTGTTAGTCCAGCTTTGCCGAATGGAATTTCCATTGATCCTGTCTCTGGAATAATTTCCGGCACACCAACGACGGTTTCAGATCCAACTGTGTACACGATTACAGCAGCCAATACAGGTGGTTCGACAACATTTCAAATCAGCATCAAAGTGCAGGATGCAGCCAGACAATTGGCTTTAAAAATGATCTTTGAAGGTTTGTGGAATAATACCAAATCAAAAATGGCTCAATGTTTGACCGAAGATGGAGTTACACCAAAATATACAACATCATCTGATACAATAACGATCGAATTGCGTGATGCAGCCAATTATTCAAAGGTGATTCACACAGTTGGCAGCCTGTTACTTGAACCCGATGGAACAGTTCACAGCGATGGAAAAAGCTATGTAGACATCTCCGGAGAATACAAAGGTAACTACTACATGACCATCAAGAGTCGTAACCACATGCAGACAATTTCTGCTTCGCCCATTTCTTTGGCAAACGAGCATGTAACGTTTGACTTATCAGCGCAGGCTGATAATGCTTTCGGTAGCAATCAAGCCCTTCCTAAGGTAGGCGTAAACGCTTTATATGCAGGTGATATAAACCAGGATGGGGTTATAGACAATATGGACGTTGTTAAGTTGCAGTCAAAATTGAAATCCTTTGGCTCCGGCTATATCAACGAAGACCTCAATGGTGATGGTGTTGCAGATAACATGGATGCTGTTATTCTATTAAGGAATACCAAGAAGTTTATCTATATAAAAGAGCCTTAATTTTCCAGTTTAACACGGATTAAATATAATTGATTATGACATCTTCATTGATTACGATTAAACGAGCGGTAAATACAGTCTTCCTATTGGTGGCAGCATGTATTGGTATTCAGGCACAGCAAACCATGCCAACCTGTACATATACCCTCAGAAATCAGGTGCAAGTATCCGATAAGGTGTTGGAATTTGATGTGTATTTGTTGAATACAAGTCCATCGGTTAAATTTGAGGTTTCTGGTGTTCAACTATGTATCACCATGAACCCTGCCATCTTGAACGGAGGAACCATAACACCAAGTGTGGTTTCCGGTTCATCAGAGATGGTTCCTTCACAAATTCCGACAGCCTTACAGTTTGACAACACCAATTCACAGGGCATTCCTATGCTCAAGGTTGCTGTTACGTCATCCACTTTTGGCAGTGCCACAACAATAAGTGGCACTGCCCCAGGCACCCGTGTATGTCGTTTTCGTTTGACCAACAGTGTCGCCTTTGCTTCGGGTAAAGCCAATTTGCAACATCGATTTGTACTTCCAGTGTACAGATCCTTGTTGTCATACTGGGATCAGGGAAGCGATGGCCTGGGAACAGCTTCGGCAGATCCTGCTGCCGGTGATTACTTGGACCTTCCCATTTCAGCAGCCAGTGCCTACAGCGAAACGGGTGACCCCGATTTGAGCACTTCGCCGACGATAACAACCGGAACAGTAACTCCGGGAACAAATAATGTCTCAGGCACAATCACAGGATTGGGGTCTCCCGCCATAACCGATTATGGTTTTGTATACAGTACCACCAATCCAATTCCAACTCTTTCTGACAGCCATGTAAGCAATGGAGCTGCAACAACCATCGGCGACTTTGCCATCACCTTGCCCGGTTTGACTGGCGGAACCACATATTATGTACGCACCTACGCAATCAATAGTTCAGATACGACCTATGGTAATGTGGTCACATTTACTGCTGCAACATTTGCTTCTACCATTTCGGTAACGGGTTTAACAAACTTTACCTATAATGGAGCGGTTCAGGGGCCAACAACATCAGTCGTGTTCGGTTCAACAGGAGCTTTAACCTACACGTATTCGGGAACCGGAACGACAACGTATGGACCAAATACAACCAGACCAACGAATGCGGGAACGTATCAAGTTGTGGCCAGTGTGGCTGCAGATGCCACTTTTGATGCTGCCACTTCTTCGGCTTTTGCTTTCACCATCAACAAAGCAAACTTGACCATCACCGGACTGACTGCCAGCAATAAAACCTATGACGGAACAATAGCGGCAATTCTTTCCGGAGGAACCCTAAGTGGAGCAGTGGCTGGTGACGATGTCACGCTGGTTTCAGGATCAGGAAGCTTTTCAAACAAGAATGTGGGATCCACAAAAGCCATCACACTAGCAGGCTTTAACTTGGGTGGAGCGGATGCGCAAAATTATTCCTTGTCGCTACCTTCATTAAGTGCATCGATTACAGCAATAAAACTGACAATCACTGCACCTTCAATCACACTAAGTAAACTCTTTGATGGAACCACCAGTGCTCAAGTAACGCCTGGAACATTATCCGGTGTACTGCCTGTAGAAACTGCAAATGTAACGCTGTCGACAGTTGCCAACTACGACAACGCGACTGTTGGAACAGGAAAAACGATCACTGTAACATATAGTTTGAGTGGTAGTGCTATTGGAAATTACATCGCACCCGATAACTACAGTGCTTCAAACGGAGTCATTATGGTTTCAACAGGTAATCAATTGTCGATCAGTGCTCCAACCTTGACACTGTCCAAGGAATATGATGGAACTTCAACAGCACAAGTTATACCTGGTACCTTGACAGGAATCAATGCATTTGATGTGGGAAATGTGTCTGTCATTGCTACGGCTCATTACGATGACCCCAATGCAGGAACAGGTAAAGCCATTACGGTTCATTATTCTTTGACAGGTAGTGCAGCCAGTAAGTATTCGATTATACCTGAGGTTATCTACTCCAATGGAGAGATCGTTAGAAAGCAATTGACCATTACAAATACCAGGGTTGCAGCAACTGAGGTTGTCGATGGCGTGATTGTGGCTGAAATTATTTCTATTGGTGATTTGCAAGGTTCATTGCCAAATGATGAAAATGCATTGATTATCAAGGCTTTTGCAAACGTAAACCCCGATTCTTCCGTTGTTGTATCCTATTCTTTATCTGGATTGGCAAAGAACAATTATGTTGCTCCTGCTGATTTGATAATCAATGATATTTCCATTGTTTCAGGTAAGATTTCTGCCAATTATATTGTACGTATTTACAGCGATGTGGTTGCTTGTGACAACAGGGATAGCAGCTTTGTTTCCTATCAATGGTACAAAAACGGTGTCTTAATCAATGGCGCTACCAACCAATTCTACCACGAAGATGGAGGTTTGGAAGGCACATACGCACTACGTGTGATTACCGATGATGGTCAGGTGCTCTTTTCCGAAGACAAGGTATTTTCAACGCCTTCCAACCTCAAGAAGGAAGTTACATATCCAAATCCGGTAAAAGTAAATACGCCTTTTGTTGTATCGGTCGAAGGATTCGAAAGCAAGGAACTGGAAAACGCCACACTTACACTTCACACGTATCAAGGTGCTTGTGTGTATCAATCATCTCAAATGGAAAATATAAACACCATCAATGCTTCTTTGACTCCTCAATTGTATATTGGACGCATCAAGGTTAAAGATGGATTTGAAAAAACCTTCAAACTGATTGTCCAAGAATAAACATTATGACTACAACGAATATGAAAATAAGGATGATAATAGGGTTGTGCGTGGTTGCTTTTGCAACCGGCAACGCCCAGACGCTGAAACCGGGAAGTTACCTCCACTTCAACGTAGGAGCAGGAGCTCACGACCTTTCCTACGATTTGTTGAATGGGACAAATACGGTTGGAAAACCAGGATTGACGATAAATGGTGCATACAGTTACTTTTTTTCCAAACATTGGGGTTTGCAAACAGGAATAGGCGCTCAAACAATCAGTGGACTATCCACCCTGAATTACATGTCGAGCACCCCTTCTGTCGATGAAAGCGGATCTTTTGATCTACGCACTTATTACACCAACTGGAAGGAAAAGCAACAAACCATTCTTGCCGATGTGCCAATGCTTTTACAGTTTCGTGCAAAAGTTGGAGAAAAGCTTGGGTTGATTGCTTCTGTGGGTGGAAAAATGGCATTGCCGGTTTACACCAAATATGCATCGGTTGGAAACGGATCCATTGAAACAAGAGGTTATTTTCCTCAGGTCAATGGTGAATTGTCTAACGTTCCTGAACACGGTTTTATGAAGATTACAACTGTCCCTGAAGGTAAATTTTCATTCAATCCATCCGTAATGGGTGTTGCCGACTTGGGTGGTCTCATCCGTTTGACGGAAAAAACCGACCTGTATATTGGTGGTTACCTGAACTACGGTTTGAACAATATTTTGAAACCCGATGTAAAGGAAGTGTATCAAGCTGGTTTATACAATGGCGTGTTTGCGTCAAATCAAGTATCAGAAGTGATACCGGTGACACTTGGCGTAAAAGTTGGTTTCTACTTTTCAACGCGTAAGAAAGACACCGATGGTGATGGCGTTTCCGATCGCAAAGATAAATGTCCTGATACCCCTGTTGAAGCCTACGGAAAAATCAATGAATACGGTTGTCCTTTGGATACCGATGGTGATGGCGTACCCGATTATCTGGATAAATGTCCTGATACCCCTGTTGAAGCTTATGGCAAAATTGATGCATCCGGATGTCCTTTGGATACCGATGGTGATGGCGTACCCGATTATCTGGATAAGTGTCCTGATACCCCTGTTGAAGCCTATGGTAAGATCGACTCTTCCGGATGTCCTTTGGATACCGATGGTGATGGCGTACCCGATTATTTAGATAAGTGTCCTGGTACCCCCAAAGAAGCCTATGGTAAAATTGATGCAAATGGTTGTCCTTTGGATACCGATGGTGATGGCGTACCCGATTATTTGGATAAATGCCCCAACACCCCCAAAGAAGCATATGGTAAAATTGATGCAAATGGTTGCCCATTAGATACCGATGGTGATGGTGTCCTGGATTATCTGGACAAATGTCCTACTGTACCAGGTCTTGCTACAAACAAGGGTTGCCCTGAAGTCAAGAAGGAAGTAAAAACATTGTTTAAGAAAGCCTTGCAAGGCATTCAGTTTGAAAATAACAAATACGTGATTCGTCCCATATCCTTCAAACTACTGAATGATATTGCAAAAGTTTTGATTGACAATCCTTCATATTTGATCGAAATTCAAGGTCATACCGACGATGTTGGTAGCGAAGAGTCAAATTTGGTTTTGTCCGACAGACGTGCCAATGCTGTAAGAACTTATCTGGTTGCGAAGGGTGTAGATGCCAATCGTCTCATCTCTCATGGCTATGGTGAAGCCGTTCCGGTTGCCGACAATAAGACAGCAAAAGGAAGAGCGCAAAACCGCCGCGTAGAATTTATTGTTTCATTTGAAATCACAGAATTCAAGTAATCAATAAAGTCCACATCCGACATCAATAGATCGAATGGATTGTGACGAAATCTTTTGAACGGAATGGGTCCCGAATTTCACAGGGCTCATTCCGTTCGTTTTTTATCTAGCGCATCTATGGCATCAGGTTTGCAAAATGATGTGACAGCTGTTTTTGCCGGCACAAATTTTGTTAAAAGGTCGGTTTTTTTGTATCTTTGTAGCGTTTTTAAGGTAAAGG